>JADZCJ010000109.1 GCA_020851635.1 Anaerolineae bacterium | reverse complement strand
GGTTTGCGTCCGCTGGGGGCGAGCGGCGCGATCGAAACATGTCCAATCAAGGCAAATCGGTCCTGTCATATGGATTTGACCGCAAATTATACCCGTTTCAGGGCAAAGTAACGTTGTAGTACTAGATATCGGAATGAAATACGCGCGTGTGTTTGTAATCCGTCAGTTTTTCCAATACCCGCGCAAAGCTCCCGACATCGCCGCTCGTATAAAATATCGCGCTCTTGTGCATATCCTGTTCAAGCCCGAGTTCCGCCAGGACGCGCGCGGTTTGCCGCGCCACCGCGTCGCTCGGGTCCACGATTGTCGCGTGTCCCTGCGTGACCACCTCTATCAGCGGCACAAGAAAGGGATAGTGGGTGCAGCCCAGCGCGATTTCATCCACACCCGCGTCCAAAAGTGGCTCAACCACCCGACGCACACTTGCAAGCGTCTCCTCCGAATCAATCTCGCCGCGCTCGACGCGCTCTACCCAGTCGGTCGGGTATACCGTCAGGACCTCGACATCACGCGCAAATTCGTCGCGGGTGCGCGTATACAGTTCGCCCGCAAACGTGCCCTTGGTGGCGAGCACGGCGACTTTGCCCGTGCGTGTCGCGCTCGCGGCAGGTTTTACGGCGGGTTCCATTCCCACGATCATGGTATCAGGAAAACTTGCGCGCAGAGGATAGAGCGCAGCCGCAGATGCCGTGTTGCACGCAACGACGACGACGCGACAGGATTGCGCGGCGAGGAAACGAGTGATGCGCTCGCTCAGGGCGCGAATTTCATCTGCAGAGCGCGGACCATAGGGACAATACTTTTGGTCGGCAAAGTAGACAAGCGAGTGATGAGGCAGTTCGCGGGCTATGGCGCGCAGGACGGATAGCCCGCCCACGCCGGAATCAAACAAGCCAATCATCCCCCCACTCTCGCCTGCCGTTGCGTATCCGAGAGGCGTGGGGGAATGATGCGGACTTTTATGGTTTGCGTCGGGCACGATATTCGCGCGCGCTCGCGACAAACGCTTCAAAGAGTTTGCCAAATCGCTCGTCATCGTCCATCAGCTCGGGATGCCACTGCACGCCGATCAGAAAACGGTCATCTTCGGATTCAACCGCTTCGATCACGCCGTCGGGCGAACGGGCGATCACACGCAGTCCCGGCGCGACCTTTTTGACGGATTGATGATGGAGCGAATTGACCTCGATCTCGGGCGTGCCGAGCCATTTGGCGACGCGCGACGCGGGGTCAATTTCGACGGGATGCGCGCGCAGGTTGTAGGGGTCGCCGGAACGATACGAATGGTTCTGCGTGGTCTTGATTTGCGCGGGAATATCCTGATAGAGACTGCCCCCGGCGGCGACGTTCAACATCTGAATACCGCGACAGATCCCGAGAATCGGATGCCCGTCGGCGAGCGCCCAGCGTGTGACGCGCAATTCGGTCTCGTCGCGCGCCGTGTCAATTTCGCCGCAAAAAGCTTCGATCTCTTCGCCAAATTCTTTCGGATGCACATCCACACCGCCCGCGAGCAGCAGGGCATCAATGCGCGAATAAATCGCGCTCAGCGTCTCTTCCGAGAGATGCAGCGGGATGAGAATCGGCGCACCCCCGGCGCGCTCGATTGCATTCGAGTAGGTCAGGGGACTCCCCGAATAGCGAAAGCCGTTGCTCGAATCCACCACCGAGCGCGCCGGAATGCCGATTACCGGTCTCGTATCGTTTGCCATATTGTATCTTTCCTCTTTTAATCTTGCACCGGATTTTCAAGTTTGCCGAGGTTGCCCACCTCGATTTCGATGACATCACCCTTTTTCAAATAGATTGGCGGGTTGCGGGCATCGCCAACCCCGTTCGGAGTGCCCGTCGCAATGACATCTCCCGGTTCGAGCGTAATGCCCTGTGAGATATAAGATACTAACGCAGGGATGCTGAAAATCATATCGCGAGTGTTGCCGTCCTGCAAAACCCTGCCGTTCAAAATCGCCCGTACGGGGAGGTCCTGCGCGTTTGCCACTTCATCCGCCGTCGTGATGGACGGTCCCATCGGGCAAAACGTGTCGAACGACTTGCCGCGCACCCATTGATTGCCGTATTCTTTGCCTTTCTGAATGTCGCGCGCGCTCACGTCGTTGACGACGGTATAGCCAAAGATATAGCCCGGCGCATCCTCCACCGACACGCGTGAGGCGGGTTTTCCAATGACGACCCCCAGTTCTGCCTCGTAATCCACGCGCGTTGTCACATCGGGTATGACGTGAATCGTGTCATACGGTCCGATGACCGACGAGGGGAACTTGGCAAACATGATCGGTTTTGTCGGAATCGCGGCGCCGGTCTCGCGCGCGTGATCCATATAGTTCAGCCCGATGCACACGACCTTGCCCGGGCGCGGAATCGGCGCGAGCAGTTCAATATCGTCGAAATCGAACGTCACTTCGTGTAAACGTTTGTTGCCGAGCCATTCCAGCGTGTCCCGCGCGGCATTCCAGGTGGTTGGTCCCGCGCGCAAGAAATCAAGGACGGTGGGCGCGAGAAACATGTCAAGCCCGCGGTCGGCATGCGCGGCGTTCAAGTCCACCGCGTGATTATTTGTGAACGCGCCCCAGCGTGTGCGCCCGTGGGCGCGAAAGGTAATGATTTTCATAATCAGTCTCGCACGGCGATGCAATCCACTTCGATAAAGGTGTGCATCGGCAGCTGGCAGCCCACGGTCGCGCGGGCAGGGTAGGGTTCGGTGAAGTATTTTTTATAGATTTCGTTATATTCTCCAAAATCTGCGAGGTCCGTCAAATATGCTGTGACCTTGACGACATCGCTCATGCGAAATCCGCCCGCTTCGAGAATCGCTTTGATGTTCTCGAACGTGAGCGTCGTCTGCTCTTGGATCGTGCCGATTACCACCTTGCCTGTCTTTGGGTCAATCGGTCCCTGTCCCGCAACATAAATCGTGTTGCCTGCAATCCGCGCCTGGCTATACGGACCGGCGGGCTTTGGCGCATTGGGGGTGTGAACGACCTGGTTTGACATCTTGCAAAACTCCTCTTGGTTTGCTGTTCCGCGAACCGCCCATGTCAGGGCATGAAAACGCGAATTTGAATCGTTCGCGGTCATTCGCGCAGATTCGTGTTTCTATCCCTGTCGAGCGCCGGGGCATCCGATTCGGATTCAACGCATCATCCACCAATACGCGACCACGATGCCCAGCAGCATCCCTACAATCACTTCGACGGGGGTGTGACCCAACAGCTCGCGCAGTTTCGTGTCCGAGATGGGATGACCTTCAAACAATTCCTGAATCATTTGGTTCAGAATTTTCGCCTGGATCATCGCCGCGCGCCGGATGCCTGCGGCATCATACATGGTGACGGCGGCGAACCAGAGCGCCACGGCAAAGATGGTCGAGCCCATGCCGTCAACGATTGCCACGCCGGTTGCCAACGAACTGACCGCCGCAGAGTGAGAAGAAGGCATCCCGCCCATCGTCGTCAGGGCGCGGAAATTGAGTTTGCGCCGCCAGAGCAGATCAATGATGAATTTCAGAATCTGCGCTGATGCCCAGGCAATGACCGATGCCTGCAATACACGATTGCCCAACAACTCATTCATTGTTTGTTCGAGCCGCAGCTTTTACTCGTCGTCGTCATCGTCAAAATCCAAATCCGGCTCGTCCTGCTCCAAATCTCTTGCATTTGGCGCCAGCTCTTGAATCTTGAGCTCTGCCCGGTCCAACAGCGTCCCGCACTGACCCGCAAGCTCCATGCCCCGTTGGTAGAGCGCGAGCGCGTCGTCCAGCGCGAGATTGCCCGCTTCCAATTTCTCGATGGTTGCTTCGAGTTCGTTATAGAGGTCTTCAAAGGACGGATCTTGGGATTTCTTTGGCATGGTTTCGAGATCAGAGAATAGATTGGGGATTGGGGAATGTGGCTACTCGACGCGGGCGGTAAATTCGCCATCGCGGACATGAATTTCGATCACATCTTGTCGCGTGACCTGTGACGCTTGCGTGACAACCACATCCTTTTTTCGCACAATCGCATAGCCGCGTTCGAGCGTTGCGAGCGGGTTCAACGCATTGAGGTGACGCGTCGCGCTGGCGAGCTGGGCGCGCTCGGTCTCGAGACGGCGAGTGAGATGACGCGTCGCCTCGCGCACAAGGTCGTCGAGCCGCTGACGCCGCTGTTCGATCTGTGACTGTGGTGAGGCGCGGTGCAGGGCGTTCACGTCTTGAATCAATCGCCGCCGCGCATCCGTCACGTTTTCGCTCATCGTCCGCTGCAAACGTTGTTGAAAAAGCAGCATATTGGCGCGCAGTTCGTTCTGGTCGGGCGTGCAGAATTGTGCTGCTGCCGTGGGTGTCGGCGCGCGCAGGTCTGCGCAAAAATCCGCAATCGTGAAATCGGTCTCGTGTCCGACACCGCAAACGACGGGGACGGAACACGCGCGAATCGCGCGGGCGACGCGTTCGTCGTTGAACGCCCACAAATCTTCCATCGAGCCGCCGCCGCGCGCAACAATGATCACATCCAGACCGGGAACTTGTTGTATCGCCGCGAGCGCGGCGACGATTTGCGGCGGCGCATCTGCCCCCTGCACGGCGGTATTGGCTAACAAGACCTCGGGCAGGGGATAACGGCGCTCGAGGATGTGGCGAATATCCTGAATCACTGCGCCCGAACGCGAAGTGACGATGCCGATTTTGCGCGGAAAACGCGGCAGCGGACGTTTACGTCCCTCGTCAAACAACCCTTCTTTCGCCAGTGTGGTTTTGAGCCGCTCAAATTCCTGCCACAACGCGCCCGCGCCGAGCATTTCCATCCGATCCACATAGAGCTGGACCTCGCCGCGTACATCATAGACCGACACATGCCCGTGTGCGTTTACTTGTTCGCCCTGCTGCGGCAAACGCGCGAGCCGCGCCACCTGTCCCTTCCACATGACACAGCGCATGGACGCGCTCTCGTCCTTGAGGGAAAAATAAAAATGCCCCGACGCGTAACGGCTCGCGTTCGAGATTTCCCCCTGTACCCACACATCCGCGAGCAGCTCGTCTGCCTCGACCACGCGCCGCAGATGCGTGGTGAGTTCGCTGACGCGCAAGGGTTCGGAAGCAAACAAAGAGAACTGCATTTCGGGCAAAACCTCGCAGGTCGCCAAGCCGTAGTTAGGCGAACAGACCTGCGAGATTTGAATGACTATTTCAACTAGCTTAAATGAGCTGACAAACTCTGTCTTGACAACTCGGAGGAAAACGCGAATCTGCGCGAACTTGCTAATTTTGATCTTTATTCGTCGTTACGCAAAGCGTAACAATGATTCGTGCCAAGCCGCAGTTTGGCGAAATTCGCGTTTCCATGTGTTAGTCAATAAGCTACACGGAATAGAAAAGGACAAGGGGCGGGTTTCGGCAAGCTCGCCCTCTACCCCGCCCCTGCAACACGGTCGGACAAATAGACCTAGACGCGGGTGAGGTATTCGCCGCTTTCGGTGTTGACCCGGACTGTATCACCCACATTGACGAAAAAGGGCACCTGAACGACCGCGCCGGTTTCCAGCGTAGCGGGTTTGCCACCGCCGGACGCCGTATTGCCCTTGAACGAGGGCGCCGTCTCGGTGACGACCAGGTCCACCGTCGTGGGCAGCTGCACATCGAGCGGCTCATCTTGATACACCAAGAGTTCGACGCTGGTGCCTTCTTTGAGCCACTGGGCGTGCTCGCTCAAAACATCCTCGGCAAGGGCGGGCTGTTCGTAGGTCTCTTGGTCCATGAACACGTAATTGTCGCCGTCTTTGTAAAGATACTGCACTTTTTTGGTTTCGAGCCGCACATCCTTTACGCGTCCGCCGGACTGGTAGCTCTTTTGCACGTTTGCGCCGGTGCGTAGATTACGCGCCTTGATGTTGATGGTCGCGTTACCGCGGCCCTGTTTGTTGTGTGCAAAATCAAGGACGACAAACAAATTGCCGTCGTCGTCGAGAAAAGTGGTGCCTTTGCGCAAGTCTTGAACGCCGATCATGAAAAAACCTCGTACATCATGGAATATTGCAAATTTTATGCAAGCGATGATTATAGCGCGGGGAGGGTAAATTGGCAAGAGAAATGCGATTTGTCTGAACGCGGCGGTGCTTGATGATTCTTTCGATGCATTCAAGAATATGATTCAGATATGATCGGTCGTCTTTTACAGCGGAACTGCCTCTTTCAAAACATAATTCCGCAGCTCGGGTCGCAAGCCGCGCTCGGTCACGATATCCACATGTCGCCCCAACAGGTTAGCCAATTCGTTGCTCATTCCCGCCGGAAACCATGGTCCCGGTTTGCCTGTCAGTTTCACGAGCAAATCAATATCGCTGTTGGCGCGGTCACTCTCGCGCACGGTGGAACCGAATATGCGGACATTGGATGCGCCGTGCTTTTTGGCAATAGCGAGAATTTTTTTGCGTTTTCGTTTGGCGAGTGCGAGTGAACTGATACGTTTCATACCCACCTCATGCTTCGGACTGTGGCATTCTATCATCTATCCACGCCGCCGCTCTCTTTGCCAATTCTTTCATCGGCCCCTGCTGCTTGGTGCATTTGGGCAGCGAGTCCAGAAACAACCTGCCGTAATTTTTCGTCAGCACGCGCTTGTCCAGAATGACGACCACGCCGCGGTCGGTCTTGCTGCGGATGAGACGCCCAAAGCCCTGTCGGAAACGCAAGACCGCTTCGGGGACGGCGTATTGTCCAAACGGGTCATCAAACGTCTCACTGCGCGCGGCAAAAATCGGGTCGGTCGGGACGTTGAACGGGAGTCGCGTGATCGCGAGACACGACAATGCCTCGCCCACCACATCAATCCCTTCCCAGAACGATTTTGTCCCAAACAACGCCATGCGGTCCTGCGTGCGGAAGGTGTCCAGCACCTGTCGCCGCGAGCCATCCAGCCCCTGCGCCAGCAGCAGCACATCGTCCTGTTCGAGCGGGCGAGCGAGGGCGCGATAGGTGGACTGGAGCTGCGAGTGCGAAGTAAAGAGTACGAGCGCGCGCCCGCGCGTGGCGCGCAGCAAGTCGCCCAGCCCTGTCTCGACCGCTTTTTGATAGCCCTGCTGTCCCGGTTCGGGCACATCGTTGGGCACATAGACGAGCGCAGCTTGCTCGTAATCAAAGGGCGAGCCGACCATCAAATGGTCTGCCCATTCGCCGATGCCGAGCCGGTTCTCGATAAAGTTGAATGACCCGCCAATGCTCATGGTGGCTGAGGTGAGAATCACCGTCTCGCGCGTCGCAAACAAGTTCTTGTGCAGCATGTCGCCCACGTGCAGGGGCGCGGCATGGACGCCAATGTCGCCGGTCTGCCGATTCACACCCGCCCAATAGATATCCGTTGACGCGGGCTTGATCAGAACGCGTTCGAGCGCGAGATGCGTTTCGCGCACGCGCCGCTGTGCCGAGAGAATATCCTGTAAAAGGTCCGCATACCCCACCAGGTCGGCATTCTCCAGTTCCTGCCACGCGCGATAAAGTTTCTCTAAACCCTCGGTGAGGGTGAGAAAACCGGTTGCCAGATTTTCCCATTCGATCTCGATGCCGCTCCAACCCGGCTGCATTCGACGCGAAGGGGTGATGCGGAATTGCTTGTCGCTGCTCCCCTCGCTCTCGCCGCCGTCCTGCTGACCCGATAAAAACCGTTCCAACGCGTCAAACAGCGCATATGCCGAGCGTCCCGCATTTTGGGCGTCACGCTCAATCTGGTCAAGCGATTGCTGTAAATCGCGTGTGCTGGAAACCTTCTTCGAGTGCCGCATCGTCGCACCCAAATTCGCGGTCAGCCCCGTGCGGTCGCCGGAAATCTGTCGCAAGAGCGCATCCAGCGAGGAACGCGATGCCTCAAAGGCGAGGGCATCCGTGGCGCGCGCTTCCAGGTGGTGCGCCTCGTCCACGATGAGATATTGAAACTCGGGCAGAATCCGATTTTCCAGCGCCATATCCGTGAGCAAGAGCGCATGATTGACAATGACGAGGTGCGCGCTTTCGGCTTTTTCGCGGGCGCGCCAGAAAAAACACTTGTCGGGACGATTGGCGCAGCGTTCCACTGTGCAGTGTTCGGGGTCGCTGGCAAGCCGCGCCCAGACCTTTAGTTCGGGCGGCGTAAAAGTCAGTTCCGCCATGTCGCCCGTTGTGGTCGAGGGGAGCCAGGCGAGAATCTTGGCGAGTACGCGAATTTCTTCGGGCGTGTGCGATTCCTGTCGGCGGAGCGCGTCGAAACGGCGCAGACACAGATAGTTGCTGCGTCCCTTGAGCAGGGTTGTCGTAAACTGAAGCGGCAGGACTTGTTGGATCGCGGGAATGTCTTTGTTCCACAACTGGTCCTGCAGGTTGATCGTGTTGGTCGAAATAATGACGCGGTCGTTGTTTTGCGCCGCCCACGAAATCGCGGGGAGCAGATAGGCAAGCGATTTGCCCGTGCCTGTTCCCGCTTCGACAAGCAAAACGCCGCTGTCGTTGAACGCCGTCGTCACCGCGCGCATCATTTCCACTTGTTCGGCGCGGTATTCGAAACCCGGAAAGTCTTTTTCAAACAACCCATCGGGCGAGATCATCGCTTCCAGCGCGTCAGAGTCGAGCATCGTCTTGGTCGCTTTGGCTTTGAGCGGGCGCGAGTCCTTGTTCCGCGTAAAGAGCACGCCGAACTGTTCATCGTCGTTCGCCAGACCTTTGGCTTTGAGTTGTGCCCCGATCGAACCGCCCGTGAATGCGTGGCGCGCGGCATCGCGCTGAATATCCTGCCATACAAAGCGCAGTGACCAGTCGCTCTTGGCTGAAATGCGGGCGATTTCCTGGATCGTTTTGGGATTGAGCTGCGCGGCGCGGTCGAGCAGCGCGATAAAGAGCGCGTGGGTGGCTTTGGCATCCTCCAGCGCGCGATGTTTGGTCTCGTACTCGATTTTCAATTCGCGGGCGAGTTGAGCGAGCGAATAGCGCGCGGCGTAGGGAATCAGAATGGATGCCAGCTCAAAAGTATCCAGCGTGGCGTTGGCGAGCCGCATGCCGCCGCGCTGAAGAAACTGCATGTCGAGCCAGACGGTATGTCCGACGATGGGGTTTTCGCCGACAAAACGTCCGAGCGAAGGAATGAGTGAAGAAAACAAAGGCGCGCGCTCGATGTCAGCGCGCGTGATGCCCGTGAGCCGTTCTACTTTTGGCGAGAGGTTTCGTCCGGGATTGATCAAACAACCCCAGGTGTCGAGGACCTCATCCCCTCTGAATTTTACTGCGCCAACTTCAAGGATTGCATCGTGCTCGGGATTGAGACCCGTAAATTCCAAATCAAGCGCGACATAAACGCGAGCCATGAACAGAGCTTTCTAGCGTAAAGGATTTTTGGTAAAAGATGTAGGGGCGGGGTTGCCCCGCCCCCTCATCGGCGCCGCACAAACATTCTACCACGTAACAGAAACTAAAAAAAAAGAGCGCGCCCTTTTGTTCTGGTGCGCGCTCTAATTCTCAAAATGTTTGGGCAAAGCCGGTGGCGGCTCTTTCCCGCGCCAATTTCCTACAATTTAATTTCCTCATCAAAGCGATCGGCGATCGGATTGTCCTTGTTGGCTGCGCCCGCGTCCGGCGCTTGCGGGAGTGGGATCCCCGGAAGGGCAATGTTGGCGTTGAATGAGGGTTGATCGCCGCCAAAGCGGTCCCCAACGTCGTTGTCCGCACTGCCGCTGACGGCGGCGGAGCTGATGGCGGCTTCGCGTTTCTTGCGGCGGTCCTCTGCATCCGCGCGTTTTTGCGCCATCCACGTGTTGATGCCCTTTAACCCGCGCGCCAAGCCGGATTGGACCTCATCCGCCGCGTACTGCGTAGTCCCCTGCACGGTGCCTTTGATATCGGACGATTGCGCTTTGGTGATCGCATCGTTCACGCCTTTTTCTACATCGCGCCACGCCTGGGTCAATTGCGCTTCCAGCTCTTTGCCGCGGGTCGAACTGCGGGCGGTTTGAAAAAGTCCCTCGATTTGCCTGCCAAATTCGCGCAGTTCATCAACCAGGACCGGGTCGGACGTTTTCGCGTCGAGCGTCCCGCCGACGCCGGGTTCCGCCGTCGGCTGGAGCTCGGTGACATCACCTTGTGGGGCGGAATTGGTTTGAGGATCAATCTGTGGTTCTTGCATGCTCATAATTCTTCCTCCGTTGAGGTCTTGTATAGACACTCGCACATAATAATTTTACGCCCGGTTGCCGGTTTTGTTACAACCGGGTCCGGACAAATTCTTCTTCCTGTTCTCGCTCCGTAATCGTTCCATCCAGTCGTTGCGCGCGGAGGGCGCTCAGAATTTCCTTGTAGCGTGGTCCGGGTTCCAGCCCCAGCGCTTTCAAGTCGTTCCCCGTCAATGCCGACTGGACGCCGCGCCATTCACCGCGATATTGGTCAACGTATTGCGCCGTTTGCTCCGAATCGGTTGCAATGGCAAAAACGGCGAGCGCTGCATCGTCAAAACGTTCCAGCAGTTCGACCACACGACTGGGCGCGAGATTCGGGTGGTTGAGCTGTCGTTCCAACAGCCGCAGCGTCACCACCTCCACCAGAATTTCGGTCTCGCCCTTGACCAGTCTCAGGCGTTTTGCCAGCGCGCGTACCTCCGAAGTGCGGAGCCGATATGCCAGCAGTCCAAGATACAGAATCGGCGTCGGCGTATACGCCTGCCGTAAACCGGCGAATTTGCTTGCGAGCCAGTCATCGGCGTTGAGCGATGTCTGAATCTTGACGAGCGCCCCCAGCTGTTGCAGGCGGGCGAGCGCGCGTTCCGGTTCCGCCTCGCCAAAGATCAAATCGAGCTCGTGACGCAGACGCTGCCCGCTCACCTTTTCGAGCAAATGGCGCGCGTCGTCAATCAGTTGCCCCGTGCGCGCCTCGATTGTAAAACCAAAGCGTTGTTCAAAACGCACCGCGCGCAGAATGCGCGTCGGGTCTTCGATAAAGGACAGATTGTGCAGAACGCGAACCAGCCCGCGCTGCAAATCTACCTCGCCCCCATACGGGTCGAGCAAAAAGCCATACCGCTCGGGGTCCAGACAGAGCGCCAGCGCATTGATGGTGAAATCGCGGCGGTGCAGGTCCAGCTTGATCGAACTGCGCTCGACATCGGGCAGGGCGGACGGATATTCGTAAAACTCTGTGCGCGCAGTTGCAAAGTCCAGATGCAGCCCCTCATCCTCAAGGATCCATTTTGCGGTGCCAAAACGCGCGTGCGTGTGCACACGTCCGCCATAGCGCTCGGCGAGCTGTCGGGCGAGCTGGATCGCGTCGCCCTCGACCACGATGTCAATATCCAGGTTCGCCTCTCCGATGCACAGATCGCGCACAAACCCGCCGACGAGATAGGTGGAATAGCCAAACTCGCGCGCCATGCGCGCGGCATTTTGCACGAGCAGCAAAAGGTCGCGGGGCAGCGCGCGTTCGAGCCGCGCGGCAAATTCGGCATTGCGTGAGGGGCGCGCGGATTCGGAATAGAGCTTGAGCAGGTCGGTCCGCGTCACAATGCCGACGATGTTGCCATCTTGGACGACGGGCAGCTGTCCCAACGAGTGCTGGGTCATGACGCGCTGGAGTTGTTCGATCGAATCTCCGGGCGCGACCGAGACCGGCTCGCTCATAAACCGCGAGACTGCTTGCTTTTGCAGTTTGTGATGGAGCGCGCGGTCAATCTCGCGGCGCGTCAGGACGCCGACCAGTTTCTTTTTCGAAACGACTGGAAAGCCCTCGTGTCCCCATCGCCGCGCCTGTTCCGCCGCATGTGCGATCGTGTCGCCCGGCGCCAGCACACGCACGCCATACGACATGATGTCGTGCACCGTCGTTTGTGGCTCGATCTGTTGTTCCAGCAGCTGCAAGAGTTTTTTCTGCTGTGTTTTCAGCCCGCGCGAGTGAATCAACGCGGCCGCGGCTGTGGTGTGACCGCCCCCGCCAAAGGCACGCGCAATTTCCGCCACATCAATGGCTTCTGACCGCGACCGCGCGATCAGTTGAATCTCGTTACGCATCTGCACCAGCAAAAACAACGCGTTTGGGTCATACAGCAGCATCAGCTGGTGCGCCAGGGTGGAAACTTCCTGCACATAATCTTTGACGCTGACCGCGCTGATTACGATGGTTTGCCCGCCAATCTCGTGCGTTTGTGCCCGCCGCAAGAGCTGATTGTAAAGCGCGCGTTGTTCTTCGGCGAGCGGCTGGCGCAAAAACTCGCCGATCAGATCGAACGACGCGCCCTGCTCGACCAGAAAGGCAGCCGCTTTCAGGTCGCGCGCCGTCGTCGAAGAGTAAGCCAGCGAACCGGTGTCTTCGTAAATGCCGAGCGCAAACAGCGTCGCTTCCAGCCGGGTGAGCGGCAGATTTTTTTCGCGGATCGTCTCGACGAGCAGCGTCGTCGAAGCGCCCACGTCACCCCCGCTAAAGGTGGTGCGCTCGTCGAGCGCGCGGGCGAGTGGGTGATGGTCCACAATATGCACGGTCGGCGCATCCGCAATCCCGCGCGCCGATGGCAGGGATTGGGTGTCCACCAGCAGAATGTGCTTGAACCGTCGGCGCGGCGCCTGCTCCTGGAGCGTGAACTGGAACGGCTCGCCGTAGAGGGTCAGAAAATCGCGCCCGTTGCGGTTCAGACGACGGGGCAAAAGCGCCACCGCGTCCGGATACAGTTTTTTTGCGGCGGCGAGCGATGCCAGCGCATCCAGGTCGGCGTTTTCGTGGGTCAATATGGCATCCAAGATGCCTGCATTGTATCTGTCTTGGTGAGGGCGCGCAAGGGTGTATAATTTGCCGGATGCCGCGCCTTGGCGTGGTCACTTGCCGACGAGTCTTTTGCCATGACGGATATCTTTTACGACCTTGAAACCAGGGAACTTTTGGATTTGACCCTCGAAGACCAGTTCGCCGCGATCCGGGCGCTCCATTTCTCGGTCGGCGCCACGTGGTGCGAATGTCACAAAGAGCAGATTTTTTACCGCGCCGACAGCATGGGCGATCACGTCCTCGCGCACGATCGGATGATCGGCTTTAGCAGCAAACAGTTTGATAATGCCGTGCTCGCCTACAACTATTTTCTGGCGCGCGCCGAGCTGCCACCCATCAAGACCGATAAACGGCACGCGGCAAAGAAATCAGAGACGCGCGAGTTGCCTGCCGCACCCGAAGAGCTCAAGCGCGTGCTCGATGGCATGACGTTCGACTTGCAAATTGACCTGGAAAACCGGGTGGGCTATCGTCTCGCCTTGAACGCGTGGGCACAGGGGACGCTCCGCAAAGAAAAACAGGGCACACCCGCGCTGGGGGTGATTTGGTACCGGCTCGCCGCACAGCTCAAACAGCGTTATGCCTATGCCCTGCGCGAAGCGAACGATCCCGAAGGCGCGGACCGCGCACAGGAATTGGGCGCATACTATCAGGAACGCCTCGAACGTTACTGCGCCACCGATGCGCAGATTGTGCGTCAGCTGTTTGAATACGGCGCGCAGAACCGGCGGGTCTTTTATATAGATTTTGAAGGGGAGCGCCGCAGCGTCAAAGTGGACTGGCGTTGAGCTGACGTTATGTTTCTCGCTCTCTTGCGCAAAGCTTTTCGCGATATCACGAAACGGCGCGTCCGTTCGCTTTTGACTCTTTTGGGAATCCTTATCGGCGTCGGCGGGGTCGTCGCCATTGTCTCGACCGGACAGAGTCTGGCTCAGGCGCAGCAAGCGACCTATGCCGACGCGTCGCAGGCGGATATCACATACTGGGTCTGGAACGCGCCCGCCTCGCTGCCGCGCGCCCTGGATGAAATTGACAATGTACGGGTCTCGGAACTGCGCGCCGACTTTTTTACGCGCTGTCACTGGGACGCGGGCGCGCGCGACGTGTATCTGCACGGCGTCACCGATTTCGACGACATGCAGGTTGACCGCGTCTTTTTGCGGGCGGGGCGTTTTCCGCTCACGGACGGCGAAGCGGTCATCGAAGAATCCGCCCGTTCGGTCATCCCCCTCGCGTTTGGCGATACGCTTGCCTGTCGCGGCAGCAGCGGACAGCCCGACCGCACGTTTACGATTGTCGGCGCGATTCAAACCCCCAATTATCCGAGCGCGTCCCTGCTCGATTACGCGACCCTGTATGCGCCGTCCAATGACGTGATTCGCCTGATGGGCGCGACGGGCGCAAATGGCTTGCGCGTCAAAGTGGATGATATTGCGCTGGCGAATGACACGGCACGCGAAATCTCGCGACTGCTCGACCGTCGCCAAATCCAGCGCGATGCGCCCGTGGTGCGCGACCCCGCCAACTATCTCGGCAAACGCGAACTCGACGCGCTCCTGGCGGTGCTGGCGATTTTTTCGGTCGTCGGTCTGATTACGAGCGGTTTTCTCGTTGCCAACACCCTCGCGGCGATTGTGACCGAACAGGTCAGCGAAATCGGCATCCTCAAGGCGCTCGGCGGCACGCGCGGTCAGGTGCTCATGGTCTATTTGCTCTCGGCGCTCGTGTATGGAGTGGTGGGGACGGCGCTGGGGCTTGTGGTGGGCGCATTTGCGAGCTGGCGATTGATGCTCTATATCGGCGCGCTGTTGAATCTCACCGTCGTGTTTCAGGTTTCACCGCTCGGCATCGCGCTCGGCGTGTTTGTGGGTATCGGCGTCGCGCTGCTCGCGGGCATGATTCCCGCGCTTGTCGCCACGCGCATTCCGGTCAAGCGCGCGCTCGAATCGTATGGCATTACGCCGACGTATGGCAGGGGGCAACTTGACCGCGCGGTGCAGCGTCTCGTTTCTCTGCCGCCGCTCGCCGCCATGTCCGTCCGCAATCTGGCGCGCCGCCCGAGCCGCGCCCTCGTCACAATGCTCGTCATCGGGGTGGCGGTTGCGACATCGCTGGCGGCGCAAGCGGTCAGCGCCACCGTGGATACGGCGATTGATGATTTGTTTCAAACTTACCGCGCCGATGCGTGGGTCTGGTTTGGCGAATACGTTGGCGACAATATGCGCGCCGCCCTGACGAGTGTGGACGGCGTCGAGCGCGTCGAAGTCTGGTCGCTGCAGAATGCGTGGGTGAGCAAGGACGCCGACGACGAGACCGAATCGGCGCGGGCGCGCATCTGGGGCTTGCCCGCCGACACCGAGCTGTATATTCCGAAACTCATCGAGGGACGCTGGTATGGCGCGGGCTCGAGTGACGGGGCGGTGATTTCAACCGATCTGGTCGAATCGCTCGGCGTACGGTTGGGCGATCCGATACAGGTTGATACGGCGGGCGAGCGGCGGACCTTTCGCGTGGTGGGAATCACGATTGACAACTCTGTTTTTCTCGGCAGCGAGGTCGCGGGCAAAGTGTTCATCCCCGAAACGGTTGTTGCCAAAATGCAGCGGCGCGAAGGGTGGGCAACTTTTTTTGCCGCGAGCTTTACGCGCCACGATGTCGAAGGGGTCCGGGCGCAGCTCGACGAAATTACGCAAACATTCAAGCGGTATCAAATCGGAAGCGACAGCGCGGTGCGCGAGGTCGAAGGCGCCAAAGAACAGACCCGTATTTTGACCATCGCGCTCGGCGCGATGAGCGTGTTGGTGGGGCTGATTGGCGCGCTCGGGGTCGTGAATACGATCACGCTCAACGTGCTGGAACGGCGGCGCGAGATTGGAGTGCTACGTTCCATCGGCGCGAGCGATATAAATGTGATGCAGGCGTTCCTCACCGAGGGGCTTGCCTTTGGGGTCGGCGGCTGGGTTATCGGGGTCCTGCTCGGTTTTCCGTTGGGCTTGGTCCTGGTCAGCGTCATGGAAGCGGTCCTCTTTCACCTGGACTATATTTTTACGCCGCAGATGGCGCTGATCAGTCTCGGTTTTGCGCTCCTCATCACCGGCGGCGCAAGTTTGATTCCGGCGCTCGCCGCTGCGAGGATGAAGGTCAAGGAAGTTTTGCGATATGAATGACGCCTTCCCAAATTCTTTGCTATAATTCCTGGCGATAAAGCTGCCCAACGCAGAGCTGGCGCTCATTTCGGCTGAAAAACTTATGGATTTTCCACCCTATAAGGATGTGATTCTCACTCGCGATCTTCTGGAGGAGGACCTTCGCGCGGGGGATGTGGGGACGCTCGTCGAGCGTCACGTCGTGCGCGGGATGGAGACGGGGTACAGCGTCGAGTTTTTTGACATGGTTGGAAATACGCGCGCCGTCGTGACTGTCCCGCAAAGCTGGCTGCGTTTGCCGACGCCCGCCGACCGCGGCGATGTCTCGAAAATTGTGTAAAATTGTAGGGGCGGGGTCGCCCCGCCCGGATTTACACACGATTCGCCAAACCGCCCCGACCGCCCTTCCGTACGTTCCTCTCAAATCGCCGCGTGATTATTCATTCGATGGCTTCCAGTCTCGTCGGATCGCGTCACGAATCTCGACATACTCTTTTTCTGCGTCGAACGCCTCTCGAATCGCGGGCGAAAACACCTTGCTGTAAAACGGTTTGCCCATGCGGTTGACGATCTCTTTGTCAAAGAGTTTGTCGGTCTGTGGTATGCCCGAAAGGTCATGCCACTTTTTTTTGCGTTCGGGTTTCTTTTTTTCGCCCTCACCCGCCTTTTCTCCGGCGGGTTCTTTTTTGCCAAATTTTCTGGCAGCCACCACTTTGGCGAGCCAGATGCCGTAACCTTTAGCTTGGGCGGCGCTTTCGCCCTCTTGCCGCGCCTTGAGGCGACTGTATTCGGCAAAGACGTCGAAACGGCGCACGGGCATTTTTGGTTTTAGCTCTGCCATGCTCTCGTTCTCCTTGTCGCTCCCCATTCGGACTATTCAAAGATGGCGCGGTTGGCGGTCGCGGGCACCAGGACGCGCAGCGCGCCCGGCTTGATGTGAATGCGGACCGGCGTGGCGCCAACCGGCTCGGCGTCCACATGCACCTGTAACGTGTCGCCGCGAATCTCGACGTTGCGCGCGCGATAATGTTCGATATCGGGCTGCCGCGCAAAAAAGCCCGCGCCGAGACGCACAAAATGCCAGAGTGCGTTGAGCGCATTATCTCCATGCAGCAGCGTGACATCGAGCAGCCCGTCATTGATCCGCGCCGTGGGCGGCAGCCGCACCATCGCGCCATAGAGCTGTGTGTTGCTCGTGAGCGCGAGCAGCACGCGCCGCCGGTACGTGACGCCGTCCACCTTGACGCTGACCTTGCGCCCGCGATATTGCAGCGCCTCGCGAAACCCGACGGCGAGAAAAAACGCTTTGCCAAAACGGCGCTTGTTGTCGCGGTCACTTTCGACCTGTTGGATGACATGAGCATCGAGTCCCGCCCCGCAGCTCAAGAGGAACGCGCGCGGTCCGAATCCTTTCCCCTGTGCGACGCCCACATCAATCCGCTGCGGCGTGCCCCTCGCTTGCAGTTCGGCGGCGCGGGCGATATTGTCGAGCGGCAATCCCATCTCCAGCGCCCACACGTTCGCCGTGCCGAGCGGCAAAATGCCGATGGCTGTTTGCGTGCCGAGCACGCCGTTTGCCACCTCGTTCAGCGTGCCGTCGCCACCCATTGCCATGACGACCTCGACCCCCTGCGCCGCCGCCTCGCGCGCGAGCCGGGTCGCATCCCCCCCCGCCGTCGTTTCCTGCGTGCTCGTCTCCCACCCCACGCCGCGAAAAGCAGCCGTGGCTGCATCAATGGCAGCATGGGTATTGTGCATCCCGGAGGTGGGATTGTGAATAATGACGACACGCACGCGATTCTATTTCCGGGACCCGGACGAGTTGGCGATCCGTTTCAATGCCGCCAGATCACGCCTCTCGTCCTTGCCCGTCCCGTCCGTCGGCGTCTCGAGGATGCCCGGCAGCTCGGCGAGGCGCGGGTCGGTGAGAAACGAGCGAAAACCGCCCCTGCCGACCGTCCCCTTGCCGATGTGGTCGTGGCGGTCCACGCGCGAGCCGAGCGGCGTCTTGCTGTCGTTAAAATGCACCGCTTGCAGCGTCCTCAGCCCCACGATCTTGTCGAATGCTTCCATCATTGCCTCGTATTTTTCGGGCGTGCGGAAATCATACCCCGCCGCGACGAGATGACAGGTGTCGAGACAGACGGCGAACTTGTTCTTGTTGTGCATGCCCTTGCGAATCCCTGCCAGGTGCTCGAATTTGTAGCCGATGTGATTGCCCTGTCCCGCCGTGTGCTCGATGGTCGTCACACACTTGATCTTGTTCGCCGCGTAAATTTCGTTCAACGCCTGCGCCACGCGCGCAATCCCCACCTCTTTACCCGCGCCCATGTGCGAGCCGGGATGGACGACGAGATGACGGATGCCCAGCCGGTCACAGCGCTCCAACTCTTCGCGGAACGAGTCGCGCGATTTTTCCCAGAGGGCTTGATCGCTCGTCGCCAGATTGATCAGATACGACGCATGCGAAATCACAGGATGAATGTCACACGCTTTCAAATTGGCTTTATAGCGCGCCACGACCTCGTCCGTGATGGTGAACGCCTTCCACTGGTTGTTGTTCTTGTTGAAAATCTGGATCGCTTGACACTTGAGCGCCACCCCGCGCTCCACCGCCAGGTCCACACCGCCTGCCACCGATACGTGCATCCCGAGTCGCATAAATTTTCTCCTACAGCTCCAACCATGTCCCCAGCTTTTGCTCGCGCGCCCGCGCATACACCAGCGGCGCGGTCGCCATGTCGTCGAGCGCCAGCCCCAGATTGCACGCCATGATGCGTTCGCGCGCATTTTCGCGCCCGCGCTTTTTCCCCGTCACCAGTTCGCCGACCGTTGCATAAATTGGCGGGATATTTTGCAAATAGCCCAGCGCGCGATATTGCTCGAACTGGGGCACGTCGTCGGTGCAAACCTTGTCCGCCTGTTTCAGCGCGTCGGGATGCCAGAACGAATCAAAATCCACCAGCGACGCAAACGCGCCTTCGTTCAACCAGCCGGGCTGTATCGTCGCGTGCGGCGTATGCAAAATGGGTCCCGCCGTCACGACCATGTCCACCCCGTCCACCGCCGCGCGCGCGTTTTGCGTCGCCGCCGCCTCGAGTCCAAACTGTTCGCGCGCAAACCGGGCGAGACCTTCCGCCTGCGCCGTCGTCTTGTCATAGAGGACGACGCGCCGGAGGGGGAACAACGCGGCGAGCGCCTCCAGATTGCTCTTGCCCTGCACCCCGCAGCCGAGAATGCCGACCGACGACGCTTCGGGGCGCGCGAGATATTTTGCCGCCACCGCCGTCGCCGCGCCCGTCCGCATCGCCGTGATCCACGTGCAGTCCATCACCGCGAGCGGAATCCCCGTTTCGACATCGTTGAGAATCAACAGCCCGCTGATATAGGGCAGTCCGCGTTTTTGATTGTCGGGATACCCGCTCACCCATTTCACGCCGGCGGATTTTAGCGCGGGGATATAGGCGGGCATCGCATGGATGAATGCATCGGGCATCGTATGGATGCCGGGTTTGGGCGGCATCTCGACCCGCCCATTGCCGTGCTCGCGAAACCCGTTTTCGACCGCGTCAATGATTTCGCGCATCGTCACGCCGGCGCGTTCGACATCGGCGCGCGCGAGATAGAGGAGTTTTTGCATTTAATTATCCGGTTGCCTTTTTTTGGCTCAGCGCGTCGCGCAGGACCGCGCGGCGCAGCTGCATTGTATCACCGTAACGGGCGTGATTCACCCAACCGCGCACGGATGCATCGAGCCGGTCGAACCCGACCTGCTGCGCGCGGTATGCGCGCACAAGCCGAATCAGCCGCCGCCGTGCGGCAAAACCCACGCGGTTTTTGAGGCGACGGTGCGTTGGAAAAACGCGAAACCCCAGAAACGAGATGCCCTCGCGGACAGGTCTGATTTGCGCCGCGCCCGTGTGCAGCGTGACCCGCAATTGCGCCAGGCGCCGCAGGATCGCCGCGCGCCATTTCCAAAGCGTCTGTTTGTCGTCCGCATACACAAGAAAATCATCCACATAGCGCACATAGCCGCGACACCCCAACTCGCGTTTCACAAAATGATCGAATGGATTGAGATAGCAGTTTGCCCAGAATTGGCTCGTCAGGTTGCCAATCGGCAGCCCGCGCGGGCGATTCGCCGCAAACAGGTCATCCCCGTCAAAATACACCATCGTGTATTCTTCCGCCAGGACGCCGCGCCCGCTTGCCAGGATCAGGTCAATCAAACCCAAAATAGCGGGATCATCCAGTTTGCGCGCGAGAATGTCACGCAAAATGATGTGGTCAATGCTTGGAAAATACTGCTTGATATCACACTGCAACACGTAGCGGAACCGTCGTGAGAATTGCTGCGCGCGGTCCAGCGCGCGATGCGTCCCTTTATCCTTGCGGTTGGCGTATGAATCGGGAATGAAACTGCGCTCAAAGAGGGGTTCGACCAGATTGCACAGCGCATGATGCACCACGCGATCGCGAAACGGCGCGGCGGAGATCAATCTGCGTTTTGGTTCGTGGATGTAAAAGCTGTGATAGGGTCCCGGCGCATACGTCTTGCCGACAAGTTCCGTTTGGAGTTGCAGCAAATTATCTTCGAGCCGGTATTCGAACGCGGCGACGTTGGGATGTCCGCGTTTGCCTCTTGACGCCTTGTGATATGCCGAGAGGAGATTGTCCCACGCGCAGAGGTCTTGATACATGCAACAGGCCAGATCCGAAAGAGGTTTGCCCCGCGCGGAGGACGGACCTTGCGCGCGGGGCGGTTTTATATTTGCCCGCGCCGGACGGACCGGCGCGGCCGGGAACGAATCGCGCTGTTCTTGTGCCTCGGCGGCGCAATTTTCATCGCGCCACATTTCCGGCGGCGCATAACGCCTGCAAGAGCATGAGCGACCACCACCCGAAACCCTTGATTCCTGTTACGATTGTCGGGATTGTCATTGTTGCGGTACGCACAGCGGACATTCCTTGTATCATTGTTGAACGCACCACCCCGAACGACGCGGTGTCTGCTTCCGACTCGTCCCCCTCCGCCGCGAGGGCGAGGCGAATATAGACAACAACGCATCACAAGTTGACGCGGTTCTCTGCATTCGTTTCGCTCGCGCGTGTGGGTGTGTGGGTGTGTGTGGGCGTGTGGGCGTGTGGGTGTGTGGGCGTGTGGGCGCGTGGGCGTGTGGGCGCGTGGGCGTGTGGGTGTGTAGGCGTGTGGGTGTGTGGGCGTGTGGGCGTGTGGGCGTCTGGGCGTGTGGGTGTGTGGGTGTGTAGGTGTGTAGGTGTGTGGGTGTGTGGGCGTGTGGGCGTGTGGGCGTAGGGGCGGGGTTACCCCGCCCCTACATGACCGCCCCCACCTTTTTCCAACCGCCGAGCAGACGCCCGATTTCAGCGACCATCTGCGCGGCATGGTGGTATTGCCCCTCGGTGACCCATTCCCATTTTGCCGCGAGCCGCAGATACAGCCGCACGCGACTCAATGCCTCATCCGCGCGTTGCAAACGTTCGCTGCGTTCCTTGCCGGAACGATACTGCGCCTCTTCCAGGCGTTCACGCAGATCAAACGCCGCATCGAGCAGGCGAGAGGTGACGGTAAAGCGATGCGCGCGCGGGAACGTGTTGGTCAGCGGCAGGAGCCAGGTCAAGAAATCAAATGTGCGCGTAAAGATCGGCATCTCGGTCTCGCGAGCCATACGAACCACCCCCAAAAAAATTTTTCGCGCGTTGAGAGGGGGCACAGCCCCCTCTCAAACTCTCCCCCAAGAGTTCAGCATTTCAGAGTAACAGAGTTCAGAGGGACCAGAGTCCAGAGTCAGACAGGAGCGACCACCACCCGAAACCCCCGACTCCTGAGACGATTGACGGGATAGCCAAGGCCGCGGAACGCACAGCGGACAACCCTTGAATCATTGTCGAACGCACCACCCCGAACGACGCGGCGGGACTCGCTCTCAAGACCATAATCTTCTTGGTGAACGTAATCCGCATAGTCAGACGTCCATTTGGTGAGCGTCCATTCCCAGACATTGCCGCTTGCATCCAATACCCCATATTCGCTTGCGCCTCTTGGAAAACTGCCAACAGCTGAGGTAGCGCCAATTCCGGTATCCGAATAGTTTGCGTGTTCCGGCGTGATGCCGCCGTCCCACGGGTATTTTCTGCCGTTCGGTCCGCGTGCGGCTTTTTCCCATTCGGCTTCGGTGGGCAATCTCAATACGGGTGATTTTGAATCGGAAAAGAGGATTTGCGCTTGCACGCTTTTTATACCGTCGCGCGTCCAAATCTGCAAATCTCCGCCGGGCAGGAACTGATTCAACCAGCGGCTGAACGCGACCGCCTGATACCAGGTGATGTTAATGACAGGATGAGTGGACAAGTCAAAAACACCGCCGTATTTTGGGGGTGGTTCCGTGTTGTCTGTTTTCGCCAAGCCTTCCCACCACTTTGACTTGCGAAAACCGTCCGCCGCGCCAAGAAACACATCAAATTGCGCGTTCGTGATGGGGTAACGCGAAATGTAAAAGGGCTTGTCAATCTTTTTGTATTTTTCTGTTTGCCCCACCTCGTCGGCATACGCTTCGGGGTCGTAATGCTTGTCCTTGGCGTTTTTGCTGCTGCCCATCCAGAAAGGACCGGCGGGGATTTGGCACCAGAGGAGGTGTTGGAGGATGGATGCTCCCGCGTTTGGTTCCTGTTCGGAGAGGAGAGGGGGGACGTGGATGCCGGGGCGGGGGTCTCCGAGTTCACCGAGCGTGTCTGCTGCTGCAACGCGCTCGATTGCCGAGAGTTGATCGGTTTCGACAAGTTCGGCTAGTCGGTCGCGTATCTGTTTGCGATTCACGCAGGAATTCGGCCAGCGACGGTCATAGAGTATCAAAAGATCCCCTGCCATCAAGAGTGCCCGCCAGTCTTTTTCTTGTGTGGGACGCTCTTGAGGCACAAGTGCCCCGAGAATCGCATCCATCCGCTCCTGATCGCTGCGCGCGAAACAAAGATATTCTCCGAGCAGCATGGCGACCTGTGTCCAGCGATCATAGTTTTCATCCAGGAGTTTGCGGAGACGCGGCCCCAGGTTCGGGCCCTCGATATAGCGCGCGGCGAGATATTCCTCAAATGTAGTATGAGGAAAGGAATAGAAACGGCGCGGCAGCGTTTCCGGCGGCGAATCGGGTGGGATTTCCTCGCCTTGCAGCATCAATAGACCATTGGCGCTTTCGCAATAATCCAGAAACGTCTTGACCTGGGCGCTATCGCGGAGTCGGGCAAATAGGATGCCGCTCAACAGATCTTCGGTGACACGAGCGCTCTGGCGCCCTTCATTTGTGCCGCGCCCTGTATGCGCTTTGTATGCAATCTCGAATAACGCATCGTCCAACTTGGGTCGCTCAATATTTAGCTCTTCCAACAGCGTGCGCTTGCGCACGCGTCCCGCAATTGACCGTTCCAATTCCCACCGCAGCAAAAGTAAATCTACACACCGCTGATAGACCTGGGCACGCGTATCGGGCAAATCGTCGTCGTGCGTGTGAACGACAGCCATTATGGTCAACATGAGAGGATTGTCGGCAATTTCCCAGAGTCTGCGGCGATCCCCCTGTCGAAGCGCTTTTGTTAGTTTGTCGCGTTTTGCGCGGAAATCATCGCGCCGCGCAGGTTCAAGTGCGCTGTGTTGTTCGTACCACGCGTGAACAAAGCTTTTGATTTTGTCCGGAGTTAGCGGCGCGAGTTCATGCTGTTCCCATCCCAATTTCCAGCGCGCGTCCGTGTATGAAAAGGTGCGGCATGTCGTCAAAAAATAATTGTTGGGATGGCGTCCATATTTATGCGTGAATGCATCGATCGCCTGCGTGACGAGTGGACGCCGACCCAAATCAGCGACCTCATCCAATCCATCAAAGAGCACAAGAGCTGACCCGGCGCGGAGTGTCTCTAGCGCATAGGGCGCAAAGTCACTGGTGCGCGAGTCCAACTCTAGCGATTGGACCATGAAATCCTCAATCTGCTGCGCGCTGCCCTGGATTGTGTCGGGTGCGAGAGAATCACCAAAACGATTCAGGGGGATCACAAATGGCATCAAGGGAGATGCTGTCCATGCTGGCAAGAGCGATTCGAGCGGAGTGTCTGGGTCCAGGGCGTGTTGTGCCATGCGCAGGGCAAGATAGCGGGCGAATGTGGATTTGCCCGCACCGGGCAGTCCCAGCAGCACCATTCGACCGTATTGCGCATTTTGGAGCGCCTGCAATGCGGAAAGCGGCACTTTTCTTTCACGTTCCAACAGCGCCGCTTGCGCGCCAGTTCCTTTATCGGGTTGGGTCTTGTCCTCCACCTGGGTCTTTGTATCGAGTTCAACATACAACCGTTCCAGTGACAACACACCTCGATTTGGATCGCCCGCTTTCGGGTCAAGCCCAACGAGACGAGCGTTGCGGCAATCGGCAATGACCGCATTCAGATATTCAGCCCGCGCTTGTTCGGTTGTGAGGGAACGAGTTTTCACGGGCTTGGGATTGGCGACCGCAGGAGCTGGTTTTTCACCGTAATAATTAAAGTTTACTGGTGCGTTAAATGTTCCTGCCGCACCATGCTCGCTCGACGCGGTTGTTTTGTCTCTACCTGTCATATCATTGCCGACATCAACTTTGGCATCATCTGTGATGGCGATATTTGCCGTGACAGTCTTGTTGTACGCGATGACAAGCGGTCGCAATTCGGCTGAGAGCGCCTCATCCTGTATCAGAATTTTTTCAATTTGCTTTTTGAGAACGATTTGCGCTTCGGGATCGTCTGGCGTGTTGACAACATCCGCAACTGCGTCGCGGGCTGCTTCTTTCTTTTCGACCTTGGGGCGCAACTTGTTCCAGATTTGTTCGACAATGGTTTCGCCAACCTTGCCTGCAGCACCCTTTGCGACCTCCCCTCCCGCTGCCAGCAGGTTAGGAAGATAGGGGGAAAGAATCGTGGTGACGTCCTGCGCGAGCTGCGAGATTTGTGCGGGGTCGGGGAGAGGTATGCTCATAGAAACCCTCATGAATTGGCAATGATGCGATCAATCTTTTGGCAATTGAATTGCAGAGGCATATAATTGATCCCCAGGAATGAAAAGTGCAGCAAGAGCAATCAAAAAATCGGCGTTGAACGAAAGGAGATGCGATGCGCGAAAATGATTTGATCTTTACAGGCATTGTGATGCAGGATGAAAACTTGTTTTCGTCGCTGTGCCTCGAACTCGATGTTGCATCGCAGGGCGAAACCGTCGCTCAAGCCAAAAACGGGCTTGTGGAAGCGGCGGCGTTGTATCTCGAAACGGCGATTGAAAACAATCTGCCTTATCTCCGCCCTGTGCCGCGCGAGGATGACCCTCGTTTTGCGACACCTTCCGAAATCATCGAGACATTTCCTCTGCGCGTCGAATCGCCGCCTCGATCGCGGGACGCGTAATTTCCGGGTAACTCTTGAGCATTTGCTCGATGGAATACCCTTTTCCCAAAAGCGCCAGCACCGTGGCGACGGGCACGCGGCTCCCTTTGAAGGTTAATTGCCCATGACAAATCTCCGGGTCCATCACCAGAAATTTGCCAACCTCCTGGCGCTGTTTGTGTGTTTTGCCGTTCTTGATCACGCAAGCACCTCCATCTTCCTTCCCACTCTCCCAAACACCTCCAGCCCCTTGTCCAAATCCTCGCGCGGGTGCGCTGCGCTGATCATGACTCGAATCCGCGCCTTGCCCTGCGGCACGGTCGGATACTTGATCGCCATCGCAAACACATCGTTCTCGAACAACGCTTTGGAAAAGTCCTGCGCCAGCTGCGCCTCGCCGAGCATCACCGGCGTGATGGGCGTTTCGGTTGCCCCCGTGTCAAAACCCAGTTTTCGCATTTCGCCCTGGAAATAGCGCGCATTCTCCAAAAGCCGTTCCACCAGCGTCGTCGAATCCTCCAAAATCTCGACCGCCTCGATACACGCCGCCGCGTCCGCCGCGGGAATCGCGCTCGAAAAGAGGAACGGACGCCCGCGCTGTCTCAGCCATTCTACAATCTCTCGCCGTCCGGCGATATACCCCCCCACCACGCCGAACGCCTTCGACAGCGTGCCGACCTCGATATCCACGCGCCCGTGCATCCCAAAATGGTCCACGATCCCGCGCCCGCCGCGCCCCAGCACCCCCTCGCCGTGCGCGTCGTCCACCATGAGCAGCATGTCGTGCCGTTCCGCCACCTCGACCAGTTGCGGCAGGGGCGCAATGTCGCCGTCCATCGAAAAGACGCCGTCCGTCACGACCAGCGCGCGGCGATACTCTCCGGTCTCCAGAATTTTGGTCTCTAAATCCTCGGGGTCGTTGTGCGCGTATCGGACGATTTTTGCGCCCGAAAGGCGCGCCCCGTCAATGATGCTGGCGTGATTCAACTCGTCCGAAAAAATGACGTCCTCTTTGCCCACCAGCGCGGGCAGGACCGCGCCGTTGGAATTGAAACCGGACTGGAACGAGATCGTCGCCTCGACGCCTTTGAACTCGGCGAGCCGCCGTTCCAATTCCACATGCACCGACAATGTGCCCGCAATCGAACGCACCGCCGCGGGACCGACGCCATAGACCCGAATCGCCTCCTGTGCCGCGCTCTTGAGCCGCGCGTCGTTCGCCAGCCCCAGATAATTGTTGGAGCAAAAATTGAGCACGCGCTTGCCATCCACCACAATCCACGCGCCCTGCGGCGAATCAATCGTGCGGATGGTGTTGTACAGATTGTTTGTTCTTAATGCGTCGAGCTCGGCTCGAATCCAGTTGAGTTTGTCTGACATGATTGTTCCTGTATCAAGAATTGCTGATTTGGCAGACCGGGTCACTCTTGTCACTCTGTGTGGAAACGCGAATCTCCGCGAATTTTGGCTAATATGTATATTTATTCGCAAAGATTCGCGCAGATTCGCGTTTTTGTCCCGTTCGCCGGCAGTGACATTGTGAGTTCACAGGCAGAGCGGATCAGGGAAACAGCACCACCTTGCCGCTGTTGCCGCTGATCATGGTCTCGAATGCCTGTTGAAATTCTTCCAACTTGAAACGATGCGTAATGACCGGTTCCAGATTCACCGCGCCGCTCCGCAAGAGACCGCGAATCTCGTACCACGTCTCCCACAGTTTGCGCCCCGCGATCCCGTGAAGGGTAATCCCTTTCATGATCACGAGGTTCGCCAGGTCAAACTCGAACGGTTTCGAGGGCAGACCGAGCAGCACCGCATGCCCGCCCGATTTCAACAATTTCAAGCCATCGCGAATCGCGCTCGGCGCACCCGACATTTCCAAAAGCACGTCCACCCCTTCGCCGCCGGTAGCTTCCAGAACAAGGTCTGTCAAATTTTCGCGCGCCGGGTTGACGACCAGGTCCGCGCCCATTTTTTTCGCAAGGTTGAGACGATAGTCCGAAACATCGCTCGCATAAATCGAACGCGCCCCCGCCGCCCGCGTCACCGCAATCGTCATGACGCCGACGGGACCACAGCCCGTTACGAGGACTTTGCGCGCGACGACTGGGGTTTCGAGCGCGGTGTGCACTGCGTTGCCAAAATTTTCTTCGAGCGCCGCAATTTCGGGCGGCATGTTGGGCGGATTGTGCCACGCATTGTCGGCGGGGATCGCGACGTATTCGGCAAAACTCCCGTCGCGGTCAATGCCGATGATCTGCGTGTTGCGGCAAATGTGCGCCATCCCCGTGCGGCACAGGTCGCAGGTGTGGTCTACGATGTGACTCTCGGCGGAAACAAAATCGCCGACCTTGACCTCTGTCACCAGCCCCCCAATCTCGACCACATCCCCGCAAAATTCGTGCCCGATGATCACGGGCGGTTTGATGCGGTTCGCCGCCCATGTGTCCCAATTATAAATATGAATGTCGGTCCCGCAGATGGATGTGGCGCGCGTGCGCAGCAAGATATCCTTGGGTCCGATTTGCGGGATGGGCGCCTCGCACAATTCAAAGCCGGGTCCCGCTCTTGTCTTGACAACCGCTTTCATCATTAAAGGCATGGCGTCTTTTCCTCTCTTCTGCATCGGTCGTTGGCAAGCTCAAAAATTATAACATAGCCAAAAAAAGAAAACCCGCCCTGATTCAAGGGCGGGTTTTTCGTTATGCGCTCAGCGAATTCCTGCAAACAAGTCTTTTTCTTTTTTTATCCGCCTGCCCAGATGCGAGGCGGCGAGGATAAAATGCTCCTCGTTCCACTGCACGCCCGCATTGCTCTCGCGCCATCGGGCATAGTCTTGCGAATGATGCCGCTGACAATACACCGCGCGCAGTTTCATCTCTGAATAGGGCGAAACGTCGAGCACCGTCGTAATTTCATCGTCCGGCACGCCCTCCAAACCTTCCAGACCCCATCGGCTGATCCAGCTGGCAGGGAGGACCGAATAATACAATTTGCTCGGTTGATACGGGTTCAAGCCATCCCGGAAATGTTCCGGGTATTTGTCGTATTCGCCCGCATGCTCGAATGCATAGCGCGCCAGCTCGTTCAACAACTTTTGTTCCGAATCCCCCGTCAGCCCCTGCGGTCCATACGTGACAATGACTTGCGGCTGGACTTCGCGTATCATCCGCACCAGACGCTCCTGCAAAATACTGTGCTGGTCGGTCGGGATATACGCGGCGGAATGATCGAGACAGATGCGGCTTATCCCCGCCGACCGACACGAGCAAGAGGTCTCGCGCGAACGCGCATTCAACATGACCAGGTCCGGGTCGGTGACGTGCCACGTAATCATGCTTGCCAGTTCGCGCGCGGCGGTGATCAAAGAGACCCGAATCCCTTCGCCCGCATACCGCGCGAGCGTGCCGGATGGACCAAACGCGTCCTCTTCGGGGCGCGCAAAAACGGCGAGCAGCGCCAGTTTCTCGCCGTTCACTGTATGTTCCAATTCACTGATTCCGCTCGGACGCAATTTGACCCAATCCTCAACTTTATACTGCGGTTATCGTTCTCCGACGACCACAGTCATTATCGCGACGCGTGAGCGTCGCGCCAACCCTCAACGGTCCCGCAGAGGCGATCAAGCCGCTTTGTCCAGTTCGCGATTCTGTTCCTTGAGCGCCTGGTTGATTTCCTTGCGCGCGGCGCGGAAACGGGCTAGCAGCGCTTCTTCCGAGTCTTTGGAAAAACTCAGCGTCGTGATGCTGCACCGCGCACAGCCGCCCTTTTCCACATACTTGCGCGCGTCGCAGGTGACGCAGCTGTTGAGCCGCACCATCATCAGTTGAAAAGCGAGCGCGTCAGGATGTGTTTCAGGGAGCGCCTGAATCTCCTGGACCAATTTTTTCCATTTGCTGTCGCGCGCGTTTTGCAGCGAGCGCGTCGCCCAGTGTGCGTACAATAGTTCCGTTCTGTCCATGTCGTGCCTACCTCGTTGTCAAGTTATATAGTATCAGCTGAAACGCCCCGCCGTCCTTAAAATTGCATAAGACTTTATTCAGCCGACTCAGCATCCGCTATTTGAATGAAAAGAAGATTTATATACAATGAATAAACGATTGTACAGCCCAAAAAGTTACAGACTTGATGGGGCGCATCCTTTCACACCGGACAGCCGTTTTTTGCGGCTGCCCCGCCGTAAAGAATCGCCCTCACCACTGCCCAATGAATTACATTGACGGAAAATGGACGCCCGCGCAGAGCGCCGGGACGTTCGAAAGCTTTAACCCCGCGACCGGAGAATTGATCGGCGTCGCCGCCGAATCGGACGCGCGCGATGTGGCGCGGGCGGTGGACGCAGCCGCACGCGCCTTTGAAAAATGGCGCAAGACGCCCGCCCCGCGCCGCGCCGACATTTTGCACAACGCCGCCGACCTGATTCGCGAACGCAAAGCGCAGATCGGCGAACTCTTGACGCGCGAGATGGGCAAAGTCTTGCCCGAGGCGCTCGGCGATGTCCAGGAAGCGGTGGACATGGGCATGTATATGGCGGGGGAGGGACGCCGCCTCAACGGTCTGTTGGTGCCGTCCGAACTGCCCAGCAAGTGGGCGATGGCGGTGCGGGATCCGTTGGGCGTGGTGGGTCTCATCACGCCGTGGAATTTTCCGATCGCCGTGCCGTCGTGGAAGATTTTTCCCGCGCTCGTTTGCGGCAACACGCTCGTCTGGAAACCCGCCGAAGACACGCCCGTTCTCGCTATCGAGTTTGTCAAATTGTTGGAGGAAGCGGGACTGCCGCCCGGCGTCTTGAATCTTGTCACAGGGTATGGCGTGCCCGCGGGTGAGGCGCTGGTCGAGCATCCCGCCGTCAAGTTGGTCTCGTTCACCGGCTCGAATGAGGTCGGCAAACTGATCGCCGTTCGCTGCGCGCAGCTCGGCAAACGCGTGTCGCTCGAACTGGGCGGCAAGAACGCGATCATTGTGCTCGACGACGCCGACCTTGATCTGGCGACCGACGGGATCATCTGGAGCGCGTTCGGGACGAGCGGACAGCGCTGCACCGCGACGAGCCGCGTCATTGTCACGCCCGGGGTCGGCAGCAGGATGGCAGAGCGCATCGCCGACCGCGCGTCGAAACTGCGTCTGGGCAATGGGTTGCTCGCGACGACGGATGTGGGTCCGTTGATCAATAAAGCCGCAGTAACCAAAGTGCATGAATACAGCGGCATCGGGCAGGGCGAAGGGGCGGCTTTGCTCGCCGGGGGTGACTATGCCACCGAAGGCGATCTGGCGCGCGGCTTTTTTTACAAGCCCACCGTTTTTGACCGCGTCACCCCGAACATGCGGCTCGCACAGGAAGAAATCTTTGGTCCCTCGCTCTCGATCATACGCGCCGCTTCTGTGGACGACGCCATCCGCATCAACAACAGCGTCAATTTCGGATTATCCGCTTCGGTCTACACCGAGAATGTCAACAAGGCGTTCGAAGCCATGCGCGACATTGCGACGGGCATCCTTTATATCAATGCGGGGACGATCGGAAGCGAAGTGCAGCTCCCCTTTGGCGGCACGCGCGGCACGGGCAACGGTCATCGCGAAGGCGGCGGTCCTCCCGTCCTCGAGGTCTTTACCGAATGGAAATCCATCTATGTGGATTATTCGGGACGCCTCCAGCGCGCGCAGATTGATACGGACGAGTTGGTCAAATAGACGGATGACGACGATTTTCCATCTGTCTGACCTCCATTTTGGTCCCAAATTCAACACCCATTTATCGGAATTGGTCCTGGCGGACACGCGTGCGGCGAAACCTGACCTGACGATTCTTTCGGGCGATTTCACCATGCGCGGGCGCGTGAGCGAGTACGAGCAGGCGCAGGCGTATGTGGCACAACTGCCCACACCCGTGCTCACGATTCCCGGAAACCACGATCAACCATTGCATCTCAGCGGTCTGGCGGAACGCCTCACCAACCCGTGGCGGCGTTACAAGCAATATATCCGCTCCGAGGTGGATACCAGTCTGGAGATTCCCGGCGTGTTTGTCGTCGGCGTCAACAGCAATAACCGCATCGTTCCCGGCGGCATCTGGTCAAATAAACAGCGCGCGTTTATCGAGCGCGAATTTTCGCGCGCGCGCGCGGACGCCTGCAAGATATTTGTCACGCATCACCATCTTGAATGGAACGGCAAGTATCGCCCGTTCGGCACGTGGTTTCCCACAGGGCAGCTCGAATGGCTCGAACGGCTCGGCGTCGAATTGGTCTTGAACGGGCATACGCACGTGCCGTTGACCCTGCGCACCGCGCAAGGGATTGTCATTGCCCAGGCGGGCACCTCCATGTCGGGACGCGTTCGGCATGGACATGGGAACGCGTATAACCAAATCACGATTCAACCCCGGGCGCTCACGGTCCGGATTATGGGGTATGATGCCGGCTCGGACCGTTTTGTCGAACGCAGTGCGCAATCCTTTCCCCGACGCGTCCCAACTCAAATATCCGTTCCAGGAGCAGCCGCATGAATATTGACAAGGTCGTCCTCGTCTATCCCAGACGCGACGGCAGAATCTTTGGCAAAGCGCAGGGCTCGCCGTATACCTTGATGCGGCTTGCGTCGCTCGTGCCCGACGAATTGCCTGTCGAAATCTGGGACGAAGACCTTGCCCCCATCCCGTTTCACCGCATCACCGGGCATACGTTGATGGGCATTACCAGCAAGACGCTGTCCATTGACCGCGCCCGCGAAATCGCGGACGAAGCGCGCCGGCGCGGCGCAACCGTTGTGGTGGGCGGCACGCATGCCACGCTCGCGCCCGAAGAAGTGGCGTCATGGGCGCACATTACGGCGGTGGGCGAAGCTTATTTTACCTGGCCCCGTATTATCGAGGACGTTTTGCATGACCGCGCGCAGACCCTCTATGTGGACGAATCGTGGGCGGAACTGCACGGCGTCGCGCGCTTGACCGACCGCGTGCTCAAGATGGTCAACGAAAAGCGCGATTACTGGACCCCGTATATGGAAATCACGCGCGGCTGTCCGCGCAACTGCAACTTTTGCACCGCGATCCGCGTTTCGGGACGGGTCATGCGACATCGTCCGGTGGATGAAGTGGTGGAAGAAATCGAACGGCGCGGGATTCGGCGCTTTTTTCTCACCGACGACAATTTTGGACTAAACTTTCGCACGGCGCCCGACTATATCGAGCAGCTCTTTCGCGCGCTGCGCCGACTGCCGCTCAACGGCTGGACCAATCAGGCGGAAATGATGGTTGGCGATTTTCCCGACCTCATCCGGCTCGCGCGCGAAGCGCACATGGACAAGTTCTTTATCGGTTTTGAATCGGTCAACGCGGGCAATCGCCGCGACTTGGGCGGCAAGTCCAAGGGCAACCTCCAGGATTACAAGCGCGTCATCCGCACGATCCAAAAATACGGTATCGGCGTGGTTGGGCTATTTGTTTTTGGGCTGGATGCCGATACCCCCGACGTATTCCAAAACACCTGGAACTTTTGCAAAGAGAGCGGGCTTGACAATGTGAGCTTTACGATCATGACGCCCTATCCCGGCACCACCGCGCGCCAAGAATATATTCGAGATGGGCGGTTGATGCTGGACATGCCGTGGAGCAAATACGACACCTCGCATGTCGTTTTCGAGCCGGTGAGCATGACCGCAGACCAGCTGCGCGAGGGCTATGACTGGATTTGCCGCAAGGCATATTCTCTGCCCTCCATCGCCACGCGCGGTCTTTACACCTTGCGGCGACATCCGCTTCGGCTCGCGCCCAGCAAACTGTTTTCTACCTTTAGCACCGATTTTGGCTACCGCAAAACATATTCTTACCGTTCGGTCTAGCAGGTTGTCGGAGTGAAATCGAATTATAACTATTTTTGAGATACTACGACGCGCGCTCATAGTCACAAATGAGGTCTCTCCGACAACCTGCTAGACACTGAACGATCAAGCAGCGCCGGGCAATCGCCAACCTTTTGCCCCGCGCGCTTTGTCGCAGGCATTTTGCATTGCAAACAAAACTATCTGTTCTGCTCCCCGTTTATAACGAAGAACGCGAACTCGAACAATGTTTGCAGATGGTTTTGGCGTCCTCTGCTCCGTTTGAAATCATTGTCGTGGACGATTGCTCGACCGATGACACTCCGCAGATTTTGGCGCGTCAGACCGACCCGCGCCTGCGCGTGATTCGACACGAACAAAACAGGGGTAAAGGCAGTGGGATTCAGACCGCACTGGAACATGCCCGCGGAGATGTGGTGATCATCCAGGATGCAGATACGGAATACGACCCGCGCGACTGGGAATCGCTTCTAAACTTGTATCATCAAGACAGGACGCGGAACCCGAATGGTCTCGCTGTCGTCTATGGTGTGCGTGATCTTGGTTCTCAACCCTTGATCGGTCACCTGGGCAATACCGGGCTTACGCTGGCGACCAACATGCTTTATGGCACGCAGCTGCGCGACATGGAGACATGCTACAAGCTCGTGCCCACAGATTTGATGCGCGCATTGCAGCTCGAGTCGCGCGGTTTTGAAATCGAGCCGGAAATCACTGCCAAATTGGCAAAGCGACAGGTCAAGTTTCTTCAAGCGCCGGTCTCGTACAAGCCGCGCAAGGACAAGAAATTGCGCCGCGTGCGCGATGGCTGGCGCTCGCTGATGGCGCTCCTGCGATATCGCTAAAACTCTCACACTGACGCTGTCGGGCAAGTCGGCTCCAAACGAGGTTGTGTGCGCGCCCTAAAACACGTGTCAGCGAGGTCGCAAAACAGGACGGGCCGGTTCCGGGCGGGGTGGTTTTTCCTTGATAAACTTTTTATTTGACCACCCCTGTACCACTCGTTATAATGATTGCGTTGTGCCCCTGCGTTTCTCCTCGCAAGTGTGCTAGAGACGCCCCGGGTTCCCTGCTCGACGTTTCTCTGAATTCTGTGATGGAGGTTTGCTTTGCGCGTTCTCTTGATCAACCCACGCTTTCAACTCCCGATTGACACTCGGACCACTCCCCATCTTGGCATCGCTTATCTCGCTGCCTTTAGCGAAAATCGCGGCGACGAGGTGCGCGTCTTTGACCAGGATATCGAGGATGTGTCGCTGCGCGATACCGTGCGGGAATATCAACCCGACATTGTCGGGATCACATCCAACACGCCGCAGGTAAAGCAGGGTTGGCTCGCGGCGCGTGAAATCAAAGCGGTCAAGCCCGATACGTTCATCATTCAGGGGGGTCCGCATGTCTCGGCGCTGCCCGAGGAAGCGGCGGCGCGCCCCGAAATTGATGTGGTGGCGCGCGGCGAAGGCGAAGAAACGTGGATTGATCTGTGCAACACCCTCGAACGGGTCAAAGCGGGCAATCCCAATTTCAAGATCGGCGACATGACCGACCCGGCGACCAAAATTCTCGACAAGGTGTGGGGCATTACCTACATGACGCCCGGAGGCAGGATCCGCCATACTCACGAACGCCCGCCCATTGACGACCTCGATACACTGCCGTTTCCTGCCTACAAATATTTCAAGATGGAGCGTTATTCCTCGCTCCAACCCGCCATGGATGCGATTGAAAAGGGCAAGTCGTTTGCCATGATGACCTCGCGCGGCTGTCCTTATCGTTGCACATTCTGCTCCCAATCGGTCATGGCGGAAAAATGGCGCGCCCGTTCGCCCGAACACGTCGTCGCCGAATGGAAACATCTTGTCGAATACTATGGCGCCGCAGAGATCGGTCTGCTGGACGACAGCGCCAACATTGACCGCAAGCGCCTCTATCGCATGAGCGAACTGCTCATCAAGGAAGGTTTGCAGGACAAGGCACAGTGGGTAATGATCAACGGCATTCGTGCAAACCTTGCCGACACCGAGTTGTTGGGCAAGATGCGCGAGGCGGGCTGCAAGCGCGTGGCATTTGGTGTTGAGACGGGAGACGAGGATATTCTCGAATCTATTGACAAGCGCGTGACGCATGACCAGATTCGTCAGGCATTCAAGAACGCGCGCCAGGTGGGTCTCGAAACGGTTGGGTTTTTCATCATGGGACTCCCCGGTGACACCGAAGAGACGATGGAAAAGACCATTCGGTTTGCCTGCGAGCTCGACCCGCTCGTCGCCAATTTTTCCATGATGACGCCCTATCCCGGCACCAAGGTCTGGGAGCAGGTGCATCGCAACGGCGGCCGCATGTTGGTCAAGGACTGGCAGGATTACGTCTTTTTTGAAGGCAAAGCGCGCTACGAAATGGGACCGACGACTGCCGAGGTGCAAGAGCGCAAGTGGAAAGAAGCATATCGCCGCTTTTACCTGCGCCCGCATCGCGTGCTCATGACGCTCAAGCGCGAATCCACATGGAAAAATTTCCCGCGCACGCTCAGCATGGCTGCCAAGATCGTCCTCCCGAAAAAGACCAAAGACGCACAAGTCAAGGCGATCATCGAAGAGACACAACAGGTCGCGTGTTGAGTCCTGGCTGGCTTCTCAATGGACAAGCCCGACAAGATTCTGCAACAAGTGTTGGAGGGCAGGGCGGATGCAAACATTCGCTTTGATGATCTTTGTGGGCTTTTGCGGCATTTGGGTTTTGAGGAGCGCGTACGTGCCAGCCATCACATCTTTCGCCGAGCGGATGTTGTAGAGCGGATTACCCTTCAACGAGATGGCAGCAAGGCAAAACCATATCAGGTTCGACAGGTGAGGAGTATCATTCGCAAATACAGCTTGGGAGGTTCAAAATAGTGTTCAAATACGAAATCATCATTTATTGGAGCCCGGAGGATGCGACTTTTGTTGCCGAGGTGCCGGAGCTTGCAGGGTGTATGGCACATGGGGAAACCCAGGAACTGGCACTTGAGAATGTGAATTCCGCAATTCAATTGTGGATAGACACCGCGCTCGAGTTTGGTGATCCTGTACCCGCACCACGAGGCGGGAGACTCGTTCCCGCGTGATTTCGATTCTTCTACACCCCTCGACCATTGACCTCCCAAAATCTCGGGTTCTTGGCGTGAGATTCGAGCTTTGTTCTGATGAAATCATTCTTTAGTTTCGGAAAATCAAACAGTACACCCAAAGCGAGCAGCGACGGCATCAAACGCCTGTGGCTCGACATGGGTGACCATGGAGTCTTTATCTATCCCGCCGGCGCGCACGACCGCTGGCAAGACCACGGGATGGGACTTTTGCGGACCATTATGCGCGATCGCGGCATTGAGACAGATATGTTTTCGCTGCGCTCGCTCAAAAAATGGGAGGACCTGCCCAAACGGCTGCAGGGCTATGATCAAGTGCTCATGAACGTCCGCAGCTATACCTATCCGTTTGCGTACAAATCCGCGCAAATGTTCAAGCAAGTCAACCCAAACGGATTGGTCATCACGGGCGGCATGCACGCGACGGTCGCGCCGCACGAGATGGAAAAAGTCCCCGAGTTTGATTACATTTGCAGCGGACCCGGCGAAAACACCATCGTTGACCTGGCACAAGACCCGACCGCGTTTCCGCGCAAGGTGATCGGCGTTGGCGCCAAAAGCATGTCCGAATGGGTCATGATGGACCGCACCTTGTGGCCCAATCCCAAACTCAAGGATTTTCCCTGGCCCCTCGAGCCCGAGTGCGGCTGGGGTCCCGGGCCTGTGGCGACAGTGATCACATCGCGTGTCTGCCCGTGGCAGTGTGTCTTTTGTAACGAGTCTTCTTATATTGCCAACATGGGACGCAAGAGCGTTGACCAGGTGATTGATGAACTGAATTTCCTCGACGACCATTACGGTCCGCTCGGCTCGGTCGTCATTCACGATTCCATGTTCTTTCAACACCCGGCGTGGCTGCGTGAATGGCTCGACAAATACCCGCGCCGAGCGCACAAGGTCTGGCCCTATTGGGCAGCCGGGCGCAGTGACACGGTCCGGCAATGGCCCGATCTCTTTGAGGCGCTCGTGCGCGAGACCAACTGGAACATTATCTCTATTGGGTTCGAGTCCGGCAGTGACCGCGTCCTCAAGATTCTGAACAAGGAATGTACTGCCGAAGACAACATGATTGCGATCAATCATCTCAATCGCATCGGCGATGAGATGGAACGGGCAGGGCAGGACCCGCCCAAATTCTGGGCAAACATCATGCTCGGCGTTCCCGGGGAACGTCCCGAAGATGCGTTCGAGACCATGCGGATGCTCAAGAGCATGAAGCGCGTGCTGCCGTCCATTTCGTATTACGCGCCTTATCCCGGCTCGCTGCTCGGCTATCAACTGATTGCCGAAGGCAAGAGTTTAATGTCCAAGGAAAATTATCATCGCTATCCCAACGACGAAAAACTAAAGGGCATAGACTACAAGTTTTATAACGATTTGATGGCAGGCAAATTCGACGCCGAAATCAACAAGGGAATGAACGGCGCGGCGCGCGGCGCAGATGTCTATACCGGTCATCTCATCAAAGCATAGGGACAATGACTTGCGCTTGTCCTCAGGACTTGCTGTTTTTTACATGAGCAGTTTCAACAACCCGCACCACATTTTTCTCTTTGAAATGACCAACGGCAAGCAAAAGTTGGCATACGGCGCGACCCCTCACGACGCGTACGAGAGTCTGCGCTACCGGCTCACGGATGACGAGATTGCGCTGGTCATCAAGGACAAATACGTAAAAATCCCCCAGCGTGAACTCCAAAAACACGTGCACAATTTGGGGTAGCGACGCAGACAGGCGATTTCACGGCAGGACACTAACGCAACACCATGATGAAGTTACCGAGTCATGCGCTGGCGCGCGAGTTATAAAACTGGATACTCCACTACGCAATCTCATGTTGCTGTGCTACTATTCCATCTAGCTTAAATGAGCTGACAGATTCGGTCTCGACAACTCGGAGGTAATCGCGAATCTGCGCGAATTTGGGCTAATTTTGATCCTTATTCGTGGTTACGCAAAGCGTAACAAAGATTCGTGCCAAGCCGCAGTTTCGCGAAATTCGCGTTTCCCTGTGTCAGTCAATAAAAGCTACTCGGAACAGTCGAACAGGTAGACAAGGGTTGTTCCTGTCTACCTGTTTCTGTTTGATGGTTTGACCAGCCGTGTCCGCGCGCTATAATTTTCGTCATGAAGCTTGTGACCCTGCTCGGCATTTTTTTGTTTCTGTTTGGCTGTGCGTCTGCGCCTGTCACACCAACATCGGCGCCGGTCCCGACGCGCGTCAATGCCACCCTCACGCCGCCGGTCATGCCGACGGCGATTGATACGTTCTATCAATCACCCGCGACGTATTCGCGTCAGCTGGGCGGTCGGACCCAAACCATACGTTTGGGTGTGAGTCCCGATTTCGCCACGCGCCCGGTCCTGCCGTTCTACGGACTATCACTCGCCGATCCAAAATATGCTGACCGCTTGTTCGAGGCGGTCACATACAATCATTTTTTTCGCTGGCAAGAGGCGGACTGGGCAGCGCGCTCGTCAACCAAATACGACGATTTCAAGGCGCGGCTTGAAGCGGGCGAGGAACTGCGTTATCCGTCCATGGACACGCGGTCCGGGGGCGCGGGGGCGCACACGGGGCAGGTGAATCCTCTGGCGGACCTGGATATTATGCTCATCCCGCGTCACGACGGCTTTATCACCTTTCCGGGTTCGTCAGCCGACCCGGGCTTGAGTGTCAAACAAACGATCAATCCCGATGGCTCGCTGGTCGTCCGCGCGCCGCTGGTGTATTCGCAGGTCATTGCGCTCAAACAGGGTGATCCCAAACTTCAAGAACTTGCGCGCACCGCCATCATTCTCGCGTTGATGGAGGTTGGCATTCCGACCAAGGCGATTGTCAACAACGATTTGAAAGCGATCAACACCTGGTGGGAGACGATGCCCGAGCAGGACTTGCATCGCTTTCAATACTCGTATCTGCAAAAGCTGTTGACCGACGACGCTGAAAATTCTATTTTGCGCTTGTGGGATGAGAAACCTACCAATCCATAGCGTGGCAGGAAAAGATGGCAACGAGACAGCAGAACGAGAGACGCTATACTCAATGGCAAGACCTGCCTGACGGCGGACGCCGCTACTGAAAGGACTATCCAAATTCGAAAGGCGGATGGGCACGTTATATCAAGCTTGTAGACCAAAACGAGCGAACACTGGCAATCATTAAGAAATCTATAATGGGTCAGGAAGGTTAGCGGCATGGCACGAAAAGTATCCGGTAGACAAGGGGCACAAGTGGTTTGATTGAAGGAGCAAGAAATGATTACACGCGAGACAATTGGCAAGCAATTGCGGGCTTACTTGAATAGTGAACTATCATTCGCCCAGTTGGTTGATTGGACAGAAACTGCGATGGTTGACGATGAGATGGAGGAAGGATACGACCGGATGCTTTTTGACATGCTCGCCAGGATAGGCGTTGCGGATGTCAAAGAGTTTGAATTGTCATGGCAGGACATTGTTGATATGCTGGACAAGCTCGGGTACCGCGCGAACGTCGCACTCACGGCGGCATAATGCTCACCTCTCTCCTCCCCAAAATCCCTCTCTATTGGTCGTTTTATCGGAACGGCTATCCCAAAATGCTGCCCTTTAGCATTGTCATCAGCATTTCGTATCGCTGCAACTCGAAATGCAAGACCTGCGATGTGTGGCGCAAGCCGAACGACGACATGACGCTGGAGGAATGGACCAAGACATTTCAGAAAATCGGGCGCGGTCCGATTTACATGACGTTTACGGGAGGTGAGCCATTTCAACGCAAAGACCTGCCCGAAATGGTGATTGCGGCATATACCCACTGCCGCCCCGAATATATTACGGTCCCGACAAACGGCATCTTGACCCAGCGCATTGTGGATGGCGTGGACAAGATCTGCGCGAACGCCCCCAAATCGCGCATCGGAATCAATCTTTCACTTGACGGCATTGGACCGGAACATGACGAGATTCGCATGGTGCCGGGGAACTGGGACCGCGCCATGAAAACGTGGGCGGCGCTCAAAGATTTGCAAAAAAAGCGCAAAAACCTGGTGCTCTCGATTCACAGCGTTATTTCCAAATACAATATCAAACGATTTCGCGAGATCTATGCGGGCTTGCAGCCGCTCACCCCCGATTCATACATCACCGAAGTCGCCGAAGAGCGCGTCGAACTCGACACCGTCGGGCTGGACATTACGCCGATGGCGCAGGAATACGGACCCATCGCCGATTTTCTCAGCGAACACGCGCGCAGCACTCCGGCGCGCGGCTTTGCGCGCTTTACCCAGTCCTTTCGCGCGCAATATTACCAGCTCGCCAAGCGCACCCTTTTCGAGCAGACGCAAGCGATTCCGTGCTTTGCCGGGTGGGCGAGCGGACACATTGCGCCGAATGGAGATGTCTGGTCGTGCTGTATCCGCGCTCAACCCGTCGGAAACCTGCGTCGTACTGACTATGATTTGCGCCCCATCTGGTTTGAAGAGGTTGGCACCATGCGCACCCTTCGCAAGAGCATCAAAAACAACGAGTGCGCCTGCCCCATGGCGAATGCCAGCTACGCAAACATGCTCTTGCACCCGCCCACCATTTTCCAGGTCGCGCGCGAACTCTTGACGCGCCCGAATGTGCCGTTGGAAAAGCATGGGGTGGGGGAGCCGATTGAGCTGGTCAACTAAAAGCCCTGTGCTATAGATTCTGAACACCTTCTTGTTCCCGGATTCGTGCGTGCCATCGCGACGATAGCACCCGCAAGCGGAGTTGCTGTCTCTCATTAGGCAGTTCGTTTCGGCGAGTGACCACATCAAGAGCCGTCCCGGAATTCTCGGGGCGGTTCTCTATTTTCAAATTCTCGCGCCGCCTTGCCTCGCTCTGATGTGCTATAATTGTTCCGTCCCCGCTCATTCCATTCCAAATTACGTCGCGAATCACGAGTCAACTGCACTTTCCATCGGTGTATTGAGCTGCAAGCGCAGCGCCAAGTGTTTGGAGATAGAGTTTGGCTACACAGGATCAACCGCGCGTTATTTCCCATCCCGGCAGCGTAACCGCTGTTACGACCCCCCCACGCACCCGCCCGCGCGTCCAGTGGTTCGCCTATCTCTACATTCTGCCTGCGTTTCTCATTATCTTTGTTTTTCACATTCTTCCGGTTGGTTATGCGATTTGGATCAGCATGCAGTCCGGCGCGGTGCGCCGCTTTCAATTCGTTGGACTTGACAACTATGTGCGCGCGCTGAACGCTCCCGAATTCTGGAGCTCGCTCCAGACCACCGTGTTTTACACCCTCGGCACCGTCCCTTTTACCATGGCGCTCGGGCTTGGGATCGCCTATCTCCTCTTTCAAAAAATACGCGGGCGCGGCATATACCGTGCGATCTATTTCATGCCCTATATCATCTCGACCGTCGCCTCTGCCATCGTTTGGGCGTGGGTGTTTGACCCCCGCACCGGATTGGCGAATCAAGTGCTCGCCCTCTTTGGGGTTTCCGCCCAACAGTGGCTCATCGAGCCCACCGGCGTTTTCAAACTGATCGGCGAGGGCATGCGCGTCCCGGTTCCCGGCTGGGCTGAGGGACCCAGTCTCGCGCTCGTCGCCATCATGATTTTTGCCGTGTGGCAGGCGCTTGGCTTTAGTATCGTCATCTTTCTCGCAGGGTTGGGCAATATCAACGCCGAGTTGTACGAAGCGGCGCGCATTGACGGGGCGAATGGCAGTCAGCTCTTTCGCCACATCACCCTGCCCTTGCTTGCGCCCACAACCTTTTTTCTTCTCGTCATTTCACTCATCTATTCCCTGCAAGCGTTCAATCACATTTTCGCCATGAATCAATCTGCCGCGCAGCAGCTCGGTGGTCCATTGGGCACGACCCGTACTCTGTCTATTTTCATGTTCCAGGCGCTCTATGAACAGAATCGCGCGGGATATGCCAGCGCGATCGCCGTCCTTTTATCCCTCATGATTCTTGCCTTGACGCTCGTCCAGTTCAAGTATTTTGGACGGAGCGGCGAGAACGCGTGAGCATCGGGCCGGCAGTGGAGCTTGCTCGCGCGCCGCAGTTACAAAACTCGAATGTTCGGAAAATCGTGATCCCATCCCAACTATGAATCGCGACCGTCTCAAAAGACAAACGACCAACCTGCTCATTCACGCGATCTTGATATTTGGCGCGGTCATCGTCCTGTTCCCGTTTGTGTGGATGGTGCTGGGTTCTTTCAAGTCCTACAACGATGCTACCACTTCCGGCTTTACTCCGCGCGAGTGGTTGTGGTCCAACTACCCCGAAGCGATCGTCACAATGAACGGTTCCGTGCCCTGTCAGTTCGATGCCGGCAATCCGCTCGCCATATTGAATCAATGTCTGCTGCTTCGCTATTTTGTCAATACGATCTTTGTCGGCATCGTCGTCGTTCTGGGAGTCTTGACCACGGGTGTGCTTGCGGGTTACGCTTTTGCGCGCTTGAATTTTCCCGGGCGCAACCTGCTCTTTGTCATCTTGATTGCCACCCTCATGATCCCTTTTGAATTGACGCTGGTCCCGAATTTTGTTTTTATGACATGGTTCCCCACGCCCGAATCCTGGATTGCCACCGCCCTCGGGCTTTCGCGCGAGGGGGTCCAAAATTGGATCAATACCTATTACGCCTTGATTGTTCCATTCACCGCTTCGGTCTTTAGCATCTTTTTATTTCGCCAATTCTTTCGCGGGATACCGAACGAGTTGTTCGATGCGGCGCTGCTCGACGGCGCAAAACATTCCCGCTTTTTATGGAGCGTTGTCTTGCCCCTTTCCAAACCCGCACTGGTCACTAGCGCGTTGCTCACATTTCTCGGGACCTGGAACGCGCTCATGTGGCCCCTGTTGGTTACGAATGCTCCTCAGATGCGTCCGATTCAGGTCGGACTGACGCAATTCATTGGCGAAGCCGGCACGCAGGTCCAGCTGCTCATGGCAGGCGCAACCATGACCGTCATCCCAATCATGATTCTGTACCTGATACTGCAGCGCTGGTTTGTCGAAGGCATCTCGTCTGCCGGGATTAGAGGATAGATTTCGGGCTGGTTAGGCTCTTTGCTTTAGCCGAGAATAAAGCAAACATTCATCAAATAGGAGGAGAGTATGAAGTCCCTTCGTTTTGGCTTGTTCTTTGCCGCTTTGATCGTCATGCTTGCGCTGATTGCATGTGCGCCTGCGGCAGTGCCCCCCGCCGCGCCCGCACAGCCGACGGCAGCGCCCGCCGAGCCCACCGCCGTTCCCGCGGCGCCGACGGCAGCGCCTGCCGAACCCACTGCTGCGCCCGCGGCGCCGACGGCGATGCCTGCTGAACCCACCGCCGCGGCGACCAACACTCCTGCGCCGACGCCCACTCCACCCCCCCCCGGCGTCACTGCCGCACCCGGCGCGTTGAATATCGAGTTCTGGCATGCCTTGACCGGCGCCTCGCAGGTTGCCGAGTTCCAAAAGCTCGCCGACGAATTCAATGCCGCAAACCCGCAATACTTTGTCATGCCCATCCTGCAAGGGAACTATGCCGCGACCTTGCAAAAAATGAACGCTTCGATCACCGCCAACAGCTTGCCGGATTTGGTCCTCGGCAACCCGGGCGATCTGGGCACCTATCATGCTGCCGGTGTGATGCGTCCGTTGGATGATCTCATGGCGGACTCGACCAATGGGCTCGGCGAGCTCGCGTCGCAGATTGATCCGGCTCTCTACTTTGACAAATTCGGTGACGAGACCATCGGCGTCTCGACCGGACGCTCGATTCAGGTCATGTACTATAATGCGGACTTGCTCAAAGCGGCAGGGTTTGACAGCCCCCCCGCCACTTTTGAGGAATTTGAAGAGGTTTGCGCCGCCGTCAGCAAACCGCCGGATGTGTACTGTTACGCCATGGTCCCCAGCGCCTCCACCTTTGCCAATCTAGTCTGGAACAATGGCGGAGACTATGCGAGCGCGGATGAGACTATGGCTGCATTCGACAATCCCGCAGGGGTCGCAACGCTCGAATGGCTCAAGAAACTGGCGGACAATGAATGGGCTTATATTCCCGCAGCCGCGTTCGGTGACCAGACCGATTTCGGCAATGGCAAAGTCGCCTTTACCGTCGGTTCCACGGCGGGCTTGCCGTTCTATCAGCGCGCGGTCGCGGGCAGCGCGGCTCCTTTCGAGTGGGGCATCGCGCCCCTGCCGCGCGGCGCGGACGGCGGCAACTATGTTGATATCTTTGGACCCAGCATTGGCATCTTACAGTCCACTCCCGAAAAGGAATTGGGCTCGTGGCTTTTCCTCAAATACCTTTTGAGCCAGCCGGTCGAAGAGGAATGGGCGCAGGTCACCACCTACTTTCCTGCCAACAAAGCGGCAGCGGATGCGGTCGGCGCGATGGACCCCGCCCAGATCGCCAATGCTGGTTTCGCTGCCGTTCTGCCCCAGTACAAGCAAGCGGTCACCTTTGTCGCAGACGGCAAGCGTGAACCGACTGCCGCCGCGTGGCAGAGCGTTCGCAACATTATCGCCAACATGATGACCGCCGTGTTTACCACCAAGTCCGGCGCAGACTTTACTGCCACCGACCCGGCCGCCGCCGCCAAGGAGGGCGTGGAGCGTGTGAACAAGGCGCTCTCTGAATTCGGTCAATAGCCCGGCACAACCTCAATCACTATGCACGGAACGAGCACGCCCCAATGCAGACCGCACCGGGGCGTGCTCACCGTTTAACTGTTTTGGACGGCAAGGAACGAACGCCGTTTCGTTTCCCGCCCGTCACGCTGCGGCGAGTGTACGCTGCGCGTACCCAAAAGGGGGACGCACGCCCTTTATTTGTGAATCGCTTTACAATCAAAATAGCCGATGGTATAATCTCGTGGATACACGGTTCGCACTTGGAGGGTTGGGCAGGAGAGCGATGTCAAATCAAGTTATCCCCGCAAATCAGATTGCAACCACACAACAAGCCAAGACCGGCGCGCTGGGCGCCGCTTTTTTCAAACTGGAAGATGCTGTCCGGTGGGCAAGGACCAAGTCCATGTGGCCCCTTTTGTTCGGGCTTGCTTGCTGTGCCATCGAAATGATGGCGACGTTCGCCTCGCATTTTGACCTCGCCCGTTTTGGGATGGAAGTGTATCGCGCCTCGCCCCGACAGGCGGATTTGATGATTGTGGCAGGGCGTGTGTCCCGCAAGATGGCTCCCGTCGTCCGCCAACTCTATGATCAAATGCCCGAGCCCAAGTGGGTGATTGCAATGGGCGACTGCGCTTCCTGCGGCGGCGTCTACAACAACTATGCCATTCTGCAGGGTGTGGATGAAATTATCCCCGTTGACGTTTATATCTCCGGCTGCCCGCCGCGCCCCGAGGCGCTGATGTACGGCATTCTCCAACTTCACGAAAAAATAAAGAACGGTGAACCGCGCGGACAAATCAAAATAGAGAATTGGGGATTGCGAGGTTAATCATGGCGGTTGCAGCTCCCGTCGCCCCAACGATCACCTTGCCGGTTGACGATATCCTCGCGCGCCTTCTATCTCGCTTTGGCGACAAGATTCTCACCAGCTCCGAGTTTCGCGGTGAAACCACAATTGTTGTTGTGTCCGAGCATTTACCCGCAGTGGCGCAAATGCTGCGCGACGAACTCGGTTTTGAACAGTTGGTGGATATCACCGCCTTGGATTGGTATCTTCAGGCGAAAAACGCGCCCAATCCCGGCGGGATCATGTTCACCGGGGGTGATCTCGGCGAACTCAAAGTCCCCGCGCGCTTCGAGGTCCTCTACCATTTTCTTTCTCACTCGCTTAATGCGCGCCTGCGCTTGACCGTTCTCTTGCAAGAAACAGACCCGGCGGTGCCGACGCTGGTGCCCATCTATTCCGGCGCAAATTTTTTCGAGCGCGAAGTTTATGACATGATGGGGATCAAGTTTATCGGGCACCCGTTCATGCGCCGCATCCTCATGCCCGATAACTGGCAGGGGCACCCCCATCGCAAGGACTATGCGCTGGGCTATGAACAGGTGGAATTTACCCACAATATTGACGCGATTGAAGCGCTCAAGCCCAAGAGCATCCCCCCGCCGCGCCCCGAAGACGCAATTTTCGAGATTGACGGCGCGCCCACCGAGATTTCGCTGAGCGGCGGCGGCGCGCTGGACGCGACCACCCTCGCCCTCCAAGAGTTTCAGGACCCCTCGAACGAGACGATGCTTATCAATCTGGGACCCCATCATCCTTCGACACATGGGGTCTTGCGCGTGGGGATGCAGCTGGCGGGTGAAAAGGTCGTTGGCGCCGTCCCCGATATCGGGTATTTGCATACCGGCATCGAAAAAAATCTCGAGTACAAGACCTACACCAAAGCCATCGCGCTCACCGACCGCATGGATTATCTGGCGCCCTTGTCCAACAATCTCGGCTATTGTCTTGCCGTCGAACGACTGATGGGGGTGGAGGTCCCCGAACGCGCCAATATTCTGCGCGTCCTCTTGTGCGAAATCACTCGCATCGCGTCACATCTGGTCGCCGTCGGCACCAACGCGATGGATATCGGCGCGGTCAGCATGTTCACCTATGCGTTTCGCGAACGCGAATATGCGCTCGACATTTTCGAAATGGTCAGCGGCGCGCGTATGATGACCAGCTATTTCCGGATCGGCGGCTGCGCGCTCGATGTGCCGATCGGCTTTTCCAGCCAGGTGCGCGAGTTTATAAAAATGATGTACGCGCGCATCGCGGAATACCAGGCCCTGCTCGACGAGAACCCGATTTGGCTCGAACGCACGCGCGGCATTGGCGAATACACCGCGCACGATGCCTTGCAGCTTTCTCTGACCGGTCCGCTGCTGCGCGCCACGGGCGTCAATTGGGACTTGCGCAAGCGTCAGCCCTACTGCGGCTACGAGACCTATGATTTCAACGTCCCCTTTAACACGAGCTCAGGCAAGGGCGATATTTTCGAATTATACCGGCTCAAAATTCTCGAAATGGGTGAATCGCTTCGCATCATCGAACAGGCGCTCGAACGTTTGAGCATTACGCCCGGTCCCGTGATTACGACCAATCGTAAGGTCGCGCCGCCGCCCAAAGCAGAGCTCAGCACGAGCATGGAGAGCTTGATCCATCATTTCAAACTCTGGACCGAAGGATTCAAACCGCCCGTCGGTTACGTCTACCAGGCGATCGAATCGCCGCGCGGCGAACTCGGTTTTCTCGTTTCATCCGATGGCACAAACAAGCCGCATCGCGTGCGCGTCCGCACGCCCAGCTTTGCCAACCTCCAGCTGCTCGGACATATTGCACCCGGTCATACCATCTCGGACATGGTGGGGTTAATTGCCATGACGGACATTGTGTTGGGAGACGTTGATAGATAACAGGTTACATGGACAAAATCATTCTCCGCAATCAGGATATCCCCGACATTGCCGATATTGACGTTTATGTGCGCAACGGCGGTTATGCGGCGTTAAAGCAAGTCATCGAGACCATGACTTTTGAACAGGTGACCGACGCCGTCAAGGCATCGGGTCTCAAGGGACGGGGCGGAGCGGGTTTCCCAACAGGTCTCAAATGGAGTTTCCTGCCCAAAGGTGTCTTGCCGCGCTATCTCGTCGTCAACGCCGACGAGTCAGAACCGGGCACATTCAAAGATCGCGAGATCATGGAAAAAAATCCGCACCAGTTTATCGAGGGTGTGATCATTTCCTCGTACGCGATCCAGTGCAATCACGCTTTCATTTACATTCGCGGCGAATATCCCCTCGCCGCGCGGATTTTGGAAAAAGCTGTCGAGGAAGCCAAGACGCACGGTTACGCGGGCAACAAGGTCCTCGGCTCGGAATACAACATCGAGATTACCGTGCATCGCGGGGCGGGCGCGTATATCTGCGGCGAAGAGACAGCTCTGCTCGACTCGCTCGAAGGCAAACTGGGCATGCCGCGCGTCAAACCGCCGTTCCCGGCGCTGGTCGGGCTTTATGGCAAACCCACCGTCATCAACAATGTCGAGACGCTTGCCAACGTCCCTCCCATCATAGCCAAGGGCGCCGACTGGTACAAGAGCATCGGCACCGAGAAATCTACCGGACCCAAAGTCTTTTGTGTCAGTGGACACGTCAAGCGTCCCGGCAACTATGAAGCGCCGCTCGGCTCGATCACGCTGCGCGATTTGATTTACGGTGAAAATTTCGCGCAAGGCGTGCGCGGCGACAAAAAGGTCAAAGGAATTCTGACCGCGGGCGCAAGCGCGCCCATGCTGACGGCGGAACATCTGGACACAAAACTCGATTATGAGGCGGTTGCGGCGGCGGGTTCGATTCTCGGCTCTGCTTCGATCATTGTGCTGGACGAGGACACGGACATTCCATGGGCGGCACAAAAAATGGCAGAGTTTTTCAAGCACGAGTCCTGCGGCAAGTGCACCCCGTGTCGCGAAGGGACTTATTGGCTGCTCACCCTCTACCAGCGCATCAATCAAGGTCAAGCATCCCAAGCGGATATTGATATGCTCCCCATCGTAGCGAGCCAGATGGTCGGGCGCACCCTTTGTCCGCTCGGCGAATTTGCCACGTCACCTGTCACCGGCACTCTCAGATGGTTCAAGAGCGAGTACGAGGCCAAGGTCAAGTCGAACGGACACGGTTGATTCTGTCAGCATGACAATCCAAGTTGCAAGTGACCGCCGTGAATTACTCTCACCTGCGCGTGTGCCTCATTTGTCCGATTCCGAACGTGAGCAAGTGGCAGACTTTTTGGCGCGTCTGCAAGAGGCATGTCCAAACGACGTTCAGCGGGTCGTTTTGTACGGCTCAAAAGCGCGGGGTGAGGCCGCGCAATGGTCGGATATTGATTTGCTTGTCGTTGCCGCAAGTGGTTATAAAGGCGTCAAGCAAATCTGTAAGGACTTTGAGGATAGCAACTCACTGATTGCCCCAATGGTTTTCTCGCTCGCGGATTGGGAAAACTATCAGCGTTTGAAACTGCCCTTTTATGTAAATATGCGTCGTGATGGGATAGAGTTATGGGATGAATATGCAGCTCAACGAGAGGAATCTCTGGTGCGTCTGGATTTTCCGGAAGGCGAATTGCGTCCTCTTGATTTTGAGACGATTGAGGTGATTCGGTTGTATGTGGCAGAATCTCGCGAAATGTGGCGCAACGCCCAAGTAATAAAGAATGATGGTCGCTCCTTGTATGCGGTTCCATCTGCGTACCGCGCCGCGTATAGTTTGGCTACAGCAGCTCTTTATACGCTAAATGTTGTGCGTGACAAGCATCAAGGCGTTCGTGATGCATTAAACCGGTTCTTGGTGAAATCAAAATTGCTTGAAAAAGAATTTCAAGACATTTATGCCCGACTTTATGATGCGCGCGGCTATGTGGATTACGGCAAAGCCAAGGGCGAGACAAAAAACGAATTGACTCCCGAACAAGCAACTGAACTTTTGCGCGATACAGAACGCTTGCTCGCCCGCTTTGAGCGGTTCTTGCGCGAACGTGACGCGGTGGTTGATTAGTGTGATTGTTGGAGACGTACGATGGCAAAACGCGAGCTCTGTAAAATTTGAACAAATCATCCGGGTTTTTTCAATGCCAAAACACAATCTCTCGCTCGGGTGGATACGCCACAAGGTCATAAAGTAATCAATCAGACGACAAAAACATAGACATCATTATCTTCAGACGCCAAATTGATTGAAAATTCAGGGTCATCACTCAATGCCTCAAGTAACGATTGACGGACAAACCATAAACGTCCCCGCGGGCACACTGGTGGTCGAAGCGACAAAACCATTGGGCACGCATATACCAGTATTCTGTTATCACCCCAAGCTGCAGCCGGTGGGCATGTGTCGCATGTGTCTCGTGGAAGTGGGCACGCCCAAACTCGACCCCGCGACCAGGCAGCCGGTCCTTGATGAACAGGGCAACGCGGTCATCAACTGGATGCCGAAAATGCAAACGGGGTGCACCACCGTCGTTTCCGAGGGAATGGCAGTTCGCACCAAAACACCTGCCGTTGCAGAGGCGCGCCGCAGTATCCTCGAATTTCTTTTGACCAGCCACCCGCTTGATTGTCCCATCTGCGACAAGGGCGGCGAGTGCCCCTTGCAGGACCATACCCTCAACTATGGTCCGGGCAACTCTCGTTTTTACGTCCAATCCAAGTTTCACAACGAAAAGGTTGTTCCGCTTTCGCCCTTGATCATGTTGGACCGCGAGCGGTGTATACAATGCGCCCGCTGTATCCGTTTCCAGAGCGAGATTGCGGGCGAGCCGGTCTTGGGTTTTGCCGATCGGGGGCGCGGTCTGGAAATTGTAACCCTCGACGAACCGCCGTTCAATTCCAACTATTCGGGCAACACGATTGACATTTGTCCGGTCGGCGCGTTGACTTCGCGCGATTTTCGATTCACAGCGCGCGTGTTCGAGCTGAACGACCATCCGTCGGTCTGCCAGCAGTGCTCCGGGGGCTGCAACATTTATATCGGCGCGCGTGACAACGACATCAAGCGCATTACGCCGCGCCAAAACGAAGCGGTCAATGAAATCTGGATCAGCGACAAGTGTCGCTTTGTGCATCATTACGCCACTGCCCCCGAACGTTTGACGACGCCGCTGATTCGCGCCGAGAGCGATCTCAAGCCCGTTTCTTGGTACGAGGCGCTCAACTTTATTGCCAACCGCGTGCGTCCCGTTTTGGGAGAGGGTGGCGGAAAAACGATTGCGGGTCTCGCGGGCGACCGCGTCTCGAATGAAGACCTGTATCTGTTCCAAAAACTGTTCCGCGATGTGCTCGGTTCCGACAACCTTGACCATCGCGTGGGTTGGTCTCTGTGGAATGCAGGACAAGAACTCGTCAAACATTTTGGCGCGGGCATTGGGACCAATCTCGGCGAGCTGACCAAAAACACGACCATTCTCGTCTTGGGCGCTGACCCTCAGAATGAACAACCGGTGATGCGCCTGCGTCTGTCAAAAGCGGCGGGTCAGGGCGCCAACCTGATTGTGGCGAACGGGCGCGTCACCAAACTCGCCGCTTATGCCAAGCAATCGCTCGTTTACAAATATGGAGCAGAGGCATATTTCCTTTGGGGCATCGTGCGCTCTGTGGTTGATGCCGATGCAGCCAAAACGAAACGCGTCCGGGGCGCCGACGACCTGGTCCAAAACCTCACGCTTTCGGTTGCCGCTTGTGCGGAAAAAGCGGGTGTCAGCGCGGCGACGCTGCAAGCCGTCGGCAAAGCGTTTGCTGCGAGTGAGAATGGGATCGTGCTATTTGGGCGCGAACTCATGTTTGCGATGCAAGACGATCCTGCCGTGCAAGCCGCGCTCGAGGCGCTGGTTCTGCTCAGCGGACACTTTGGCAAGCAAGATAACGGTGTCATCGGACTATATCCCCACAACAATTCCATGGGCGCTGTTGATATGGGCGTTCTGCCGGATTCCGGACCGGGACGGGAACCAACCCGGAATGTCGGCTTGTCCGCCCGCGATATGGGGCTCAAAGCCAAAGTCCTGTATGTTGTTGCCGCCGACCCCGCGACCCAGGACCCCAAGTTCCGCAACCCCGGTTTTCTGATTGTACAGGACCTGTTCCTGACCGAAACGGCGCAAAAAGCCGACGTTGTTTTGCCCGCTGCTTCGTGGGCGGAACGAGACGGCACATTCACCAACACCGAACGCCGCGTTCAATATTTTGCGCGGGCGCTCACCCCCAAACAAAACGCGCGCGCCGACTGGGAGATCATTCGCGATATCGCACTGCATCTTGGGGCGCAGTGGAAATATGATTCTGCGTCCGACGTCATGAACGAGATCACCAAGACCGTTCCGCAATACGCCAAAATGGAACATGCCCGTTTGCGCGTGACCGCGCGGCGTCGCTCCTCCGTCCAAACCGTTGGCGGCGATTCACCCGAGCCGGTGCTCATCGCGCTCGGTGAATTGTATGGCGAGACCAGTGGGGTCCAGTGGCCCAGCTCGTCCGAGACGAACGAGGATGCCGAATTCGAGGTCCAATTTGCCGCGCCGAAAGAGGACACACCCGCCGCTGACCCTTATCTTGCCGTGACGCGTTCGCTCATGGACCGCGGCTCGCTGATTCAGTATTCCGAGATTGTTCAACCGCGTATTCCCGCGGCAGTGGTCGAAATCAATTCACATGACGCCGAGGAATGGAATATTGCGGATGGGGACAGGGTCAAGCTGACGCTCGACACAAAACCGCCCCGCGTGCTCGAACTGCCGGCGCATGTAGATGGTCAGGTGCCGCAGGGCGTGCTGGCGGTTGCCAACAATCTTGATGGGACAATGAACCTGCCAATGGGTGCAAGAGCCAAGGTCGAAAAGGTCAATTAAGTATGTTTCAAGGTCTATCTGCTCTGATCAAAGGTATGTTGACCACCGGTCGCGAGATGTTGAGCCCGCCGGTGACATATCAATATCCCGAAATAAAAAAACCGGTCCCGCCGCGTTTTCGCGGACGTCACGAGCTGAAACGGCACCCGGACGGTCTGGAAAAATGTATCGGCTGTTCCCTGTGCGCGGCTGCCTGCCCCGCCGATGCCATCTATGTCAAGCCCGCCGCAAACACCGACGCGGAACGTTACTCTCCCGGCGAACGTTACGCGGCGAGCTATGAAATCAATCTCCTGCGCTGCATCTTTTGTGGTTTCTGCGAAGAAGCGTGCCCTACCGGCGCCATTGTGCTCGAGCACGATTACGAACTCGCATATTATGACCGTCGCAGCGCTATCATTACCAAAGAACAGCTGCTGGTCGCGCCCCCCGAGTCGGACATGAGCACCCCGCGCGCGGCAGCCGATCCCGGCAACCTGTATGCCGCGATCCCGCCCGTCAAGGGCGGCATCGAACCGGTCAATATCGTCGAAATGGCAAAATCCAAATAGCAAGTCGCCTATCGCTTTTCGCGCAGCACTGACCCAGGCGCGCTGCGCGATTTCTCATCCTTGAAAAGCGATTCGCCACATCCGAGGCCGAATTGTTTGACGAAGCGTTTTGTCCCCCTGATGTTATCTGCCGTCCCACCTTTTGGAATATCCCCGTCTGGCTGCAAATCACCATCTATGTGGGCGGTCTGCTTGCCTTTTTGATCTTTTTCTACGGCTTTTATCGCCACGTTCGCTTGTGGCAAGTGGGCAAGGGGAATTTCAATCTCCAAGAGGCGACCAAACTCTCTGCCGCGCGCCTGCGTAATTTTCTGACGTTCGGCGTCTTTACAAAAAAGGTCGTGACCGAAAATCAGCCCGCAGGCATCATGCATGCCAATTTGATGTGGGGCATGCTTTTGCTCTTTATGGGCACTGTGCTCGCGACGCTCGACTGGGAAATTTTCCGCCTCATTTTTCATGTGCGCCTCTTACAGGGCGGGTTCTATTTTATTTACAAATTCGTCCTCGACATGTCAGGGCTGCTCGCGTTCGCAGCTCTGGTTGTGGCGCTCTATCTCCGCTATGCCAAAAGACCCCTCCGTCTCTGGGGGTATGGAGACGGCAAACTCCATTTTGATGATGATTTATTTGTCTCGGGCTCTTTTATCGTCCTCGTAGTGACCGGTTTCATGATCGAATCACTGCGGATTGCGGTCATGCAGCCGTGGTGGGCGGTGTATTCTCCGGTCGGGAACACAATGTCACTTCTCTGGCGCGGTTTGCCGGAAAATGTTGCGCTTGGCATGCATCTGGGCACGTGGGTCTTTCATGGCGGACTGACTCTGTTTCTGATCGCCTATGTTCCGTTCTCCAAGTGGTTCCACGTCTTTGCCAGCTCCACCAACACGTTTTTCAAAAAGCCCGTCCCCAACGCCATTGCGCCGATCCTGAACATCGAAGAGCAAGAGACTTTTGGCATCGGCAAATTCGAGGAATTTTCCTGGAAACAGGTGATGGATTTTGATGCCTGCACGCGCTGCGGCAGATGTCAATCGGTTTGCCCCGCTTCCAATACCGACAAGGCGTTGTCTCCCAAGATGATCGAGGTCAAACTGCAGGACTATTCCAAGCAGTACCTGATACCCGTCTTGCCCTTTCTCAAAAACAACGGCGGGTCTGCCGAGCCAAAACCGATTCACGAAGGCGTCATCACCGCGCAAGAGCTGTGGGATTGCACCAGCTGCATGGCTTGTGTGCAGGCATGTCCGGTTGGCATTGATCAACTCTCCACCATCATTGATTTGCGCCGTTTTCTCACTCTGACCGAAGGCGCGCCGCAAGCTCCCTCCGACAAGGCAATGAACTCGATGGAGCGACAGGGCAACCCTTATGGGTTGCCCAAGGCATCGCGGTGGGACTCGCTCCAAGGGTTGGGGGTGGGATTTGCCGAACCGGGCGTCGAGTACGATGTGCTGTATTGGGTGGGCTGCGCCGGCGCGTATGATGCCCGCAATCAAAAAGTTGTCCGCGCGATGGTGAAAATCATGCAGGCGGCGGGTTTGAAATTCGCCGTCATGCGCGCCGAACGCTGCAATTGCGAGAGCGCGCGGCGGCTGGGCAATGAATATTTATATCAAATGGCGACTATGGAAAATGTCGAAAATCTCTCGGCATTGAAATTCAAGCGCATCATGACCCAATGCCCGCACTGTTTCAACACCATCAAGAACGAATACCCGCAGTTTGAAGGCAACTATTCGGTCGTGCATCATACCCAGCTGATTGCCGAACTGATCGGCAACCGCCAGATCAACCCCAAACAAAACATCACCGAGACCATCACCTATCACGATTCCTGCTATCTGGGGCGCTACAACAACATCTTTGAACCCCAGCGCGACATTCTCAAGTCGCTCAGCGCAAATGGCAAGCTTGTCGAGATGGAGCGTTCGCGCGAAGCGGGTCTGTGCTGCGGTGGTGGGGGCGGGCGCATGTGGTTGGAAGAAAACACGGGCACGCGCATCAACAATTTGAGAATACAGAATGTGATTGATGTCCAAGCCACGACGGTCGCGTCCGCCTGCCCATTCTGCATGACCATGCTCGAAGACGGCGCCAAAGCCAAAGGCGTGGACGAACAAATCGCGCGCCAAGATATTGCCGAACTCGTCGCCGACGCCCTCTAACTTGCTGCCTTTTGGCAAAAACAAAAAAACTCGGAACGCCGCACACGGTGTTCCGAGTTTTTTGCTTGTCATGGCGAGCTGCATCCTCCCAAGACAATGAGCAAAAAATGAGCATTTCTTGGTCTGGAGGTGACCTGCCATCCTGACGTATAATTAGGTCAATTTGATGCGGGGGAGGGTTATACCGCCAAATACTGGACTCAATGGCACCCTGCCACGGTGGGCGTTAGAAGAGAAACGCGTCTCTGAGCATTGAAGCTCAACAGGTCATTCCACAATGTCGTGCCGAAACGCGCGCTTGCGACATAGGTATAGCTCTTGGGAGGACAACCATGGCAGAGTACAAATTTGTCACAATCTGGAAACTGGATGCGCCCATCGAGCGGGTCTATGAGGCGATCCGTGACACTCAAAACTGGCCCCAATGGTGGAAAAATATCGAGCGCGTAGAGGTCCTCAAGCGGGGGGACAGCCACGGGATCGGTGAAACAAACCGCTTTACCTTTCGCACGGAACTGCCATACAAACTAACCTTTGACCTCCAAGTGACCCGCAATGAACCGCCGACGCGGATCGAAGGAAACGCGACCGGCGAACTGGAGGGTCTCGGGCGATGGACGTTGGCGCGCGAGGGCGATCTGACCGTGGTAAATTATCTGTGGCATGTTCGCCCGACGCAATGGTGGATGAACCTCCTCGCGCCAATTGCGAGCCCGTTCTTTGTGTGGAACCATGACGCCGTGATGAAAAATGGAGGCGCGGCGCTTGCGCGTCTTTTGAATGTGAATCTTGTCCACCATGAGAATTTTCAGCTTGACCCTCGAGCGTCGGTTGCCCCGACTCAACCGAACGGAAATCTATCCGCGAAATAGCAAGCACACAAGACCAGGGAGCAGCGGCATGTCCGACCAAACAATGTCCGTCTCTGCAAAACAAGCGCCGGCAAAATCCAGCCCTCTCGCGCGTTTTGACCCGATAAAACTCGCGCACTTGGAAACTGCGAACTGGGTGGCGTATTATCAAAAAAAATGGGGCGCCCTGCTGCGCGCCTCTATCGGAATGGTCCGGGAGGCGTTTTCGCTCAACCCGTTTCAAGCGGCGTACGCGGCATATCTCGTTGCCCGCGCCGAAATGGCTGCCGCGCCGTTCCCCGACAATGACATACCGACGGCGGAAGCGTATATGCGGCGCTTTTACCAATACGTCAAAAACGTTCATAAATTGGATTATGACGTCGCGGATGCGGCGCGGCGCGAGGTGAAATGGTGGATTGTTCATCGCGAATTATTTGACCGTGAGGACAAACAGCCCCTGGTTGAGGCGCTCTACGATTTGAACCTTCTCTATGGCGCGGAACCCGTGGGCGCGCACAAGGCGGCGGAACATCGCGCCCGGGCAATGGTTTATTCTGACGAATGGATCAAACAGGGCAAACTCACAGACAGCCCGCTGATCGCCCAAGAGCAGGCGGAACTCGAAAAATGCTACACCACGCTAAAACGCGCAATTAACAGCGAATAGGTTACGGGCGGCGCAAGCCGCCCGTTTCTTTATCCAAATCCGAGATGTGTTGTAGAATGTTTCCAAATGAGCAATAAACAGCTGACCGGACGCAAAGCCGCCGCGCGCGACATGTTTCAAGCCGCGCGCGAACAGGAACGGGAGCGGACGCAGCCGCTTGCCGCGCGCATGCGTCCACGCACGCTGGACGAATTTCAAGGGCAGGAGGAAATCCTCGGCGCGGGCAAACTCTTGCGCCGCGCCATCGAAAGCGACAAGCTCTTTTCTTCGATTGTGTTGTGGGGTCCTCCCGGAGTCGGCAAAACAACGCTCGCCACGATCATTGCCAACCGCACAGCGTCCCACTTTGAAACGCTCAGCGCCGTGTTGGCAGGTGTGGCGGATATTCGCCGCATCGTGGATGAGGCGCGCGAGCGGTTCAACCTCTACGGGCAGCGCACTATTTTGCTGGTGGACGAAATCCACCGTTTCAACAAATCCCAGCAGGACGCACTCTTGCCGCATGTCGAAAGCGGCACGATCACGCTCATCGGCGCAACTACAGAGAATCCCTATTTTGAGGTCAATGGCGCGCTCCTTTCGCGCTCGCGGATTTTCCGTTTTCAGAACCTGAGCACGCGGGCGACGGAGGGACTGCTGCGCCGCGCCCTTCAAGACGAGGAACGCGGCTATGGCGCGCGCAGAATCGAGATCAGCGACGAGGCGCTGCATCACCTCGCGGACATGGCGGGGGGGGACGCGCGCACCGCGCTGAATGCCCTCGAATTGGCGGTCGAGTCCACCATGCCTGACGCGCAAGGCGTGATACACATCACCGCCGAGATCGCGCAGGAATCCATTCAAAAACGTATCCAGCGCTATGACAAATCTTCGGACGAGCACTATGACACCATCAGTGCGTTCATCAAGAGCATGCGCGGCAGTGATCCGGACGCCGCGCTATACTATTTGGCAAAAATGCTCTATGCGGGCCAAGACCCTGAATTTATCGCGCGCCGCATGGTGATTTTTGCGTCCGAGGATGTTGGAAACGCTGACCCGCAAGCCCTTGTCGTCGCCGTCGCCGCCGCGCAGGCGCTCCAATTTGTAGGCATCCCTGAAGCCCAGCTCAATCTCGCGCAGGGCGTCATTTACCTCGCAACCGCCCCCAAGTCCAATTCCGCGTTGGGGATCGGCGCGGCGCTCGCCGACGTCGAACAGCTGGGAAACATGGAGATCCCAAACCACCTCAAGGATGGTTCGCGCGACGCGAGCGCGTTGGGACACGGCAAAGGATACAAATACCCGCATGATTTTGCCGAGCATTTCGTGGCGCAACAATACTTGCCCGATGCGCTCAAGGACAGGGTGTACTATACGCCCGGGACGCTCGGCTACGAGCAAATCATCCGCGAACGGGTGCAGGCGTGGCGCGCCAAAATGGGAAAAATCTGACGCGAAATGACCGCGAAACAAAAGACCATGAATTGTCGTCTAAATGAGGAAATACGGACTTTTTTGCAGGAGAGGTTTATGCCTGGTTTTCAGACACGGATAATAAACTTGCATCGCTTTCTTCAAGACCAATTGTTCTATCCGGTCTTGATTTCCAGTCTCTTGGGCGTCGCGTTTTTTGTCGTGCGCGCCTTGTGGAGTGATTCGCTCATCCACAGGTTCATGATGTGGAATCTCTTTTTGGCGTGGATCCCATATTCGTGCGCGTTGTTTATGGCAGTGCTGCACCGCCGCAGGGCAGGGGCATGGCAGTTCATTCTGCCGTCGCTCGTCTGGCTCTTGTTCTTTCCCAACGCGGCATATCTCGTCACCGATCTCTACAACCTGCGCGAGTTCCCGCCCGTTCCATATTGGTATGATATTGCATTCTTTATTACGATGGCATGGACGGGGCTTTTGCTCGCCGTTGCCTCTCTCCAAATCGTCCAGCGCATGGTAAAACAGTCCGTCGGTTTCGTGTGGAGCTGGATCATGGTCCTGGTTGTCGTCGGCTTGAACGGCGTCGGCATTTATCTCGGGCGCTTTTTGCGCTGGAACAGTTGGGACGTCGTCACCGACCCGCTCGCGGTGCTTCAGGATGCAATTACACCCTTTTTGCATCCGATTGCCCATCGCCAGCCCGTTGCGATCATAATTGTCTTTAGCGCAATCCTGTTGGTGGTATACGTGAGCGTCCTCGCCCTGCAGCGTGATTCCTCACAATAATGCTCGCAAATTGATACCCACTTGCGTTGGCTCCGCTTGATTTGGACAAGATGAATGAAGCATGACTTGTACGTGCGCCGGCGTTCCCGGCGCACGGATCTTCGCCCTGCGTTAATGTGGCTCACGCTGACGCTGTTGTTGTTGGGCTGTGCCGGTGTTGCTTACGGGCTGGTCAGCGTGACGATGGGCGAATGGCTGGAACTGAAAATGGATTCCGCGCGCTATCGCGTGCTGGAATTGCTCCCCGGACCCGAACGACCCGACTTTGTGCCCACACCCATTCTGAAACCGGTGAGCGCGGGCATACCTACGGGCGCGTGGTCGTCCAAAATCGCCAAACGCGAGCCGGCCGCGACTGCCGAGCCGCCGATTCCGCCGACCGTGATGCCCGTTGTGCCGGCTGCTCCCGAGACGGCGCAGGCACAGGCGCAAGCGGCCACACCCGAACCCACCGTCGCCGCGACTCTTGCGCCCATCGTTGTCGAAAACGCCGCGCTCAACCCCATTCAACCCACCCTGCAGTTGACCGGAGTTGCTCACGAAGCTCAGCGATTCAACAATTGCGGACCCACCACCCTCCGCATGTTCTTGTCCTATTATGAATACACACAGGACACACAGGTCGAAATCGCCAATGTGCTCAAACCCAACAAGGATGACCGCAATGTCGGACCGGACGAACTGACGGGGTATGCACAGCAGGTTGGCTTTCGTTCCATCACACGCGTCAACGGAGACCTCGACCGCATCAAACTGTTATTGTCCAATAACCTGCCCGTCATGGTCGAAACCGGTTATGATCCGCCGCGCGCCAAGCAGGGCTGGATGGGTCACTATCGCTTGATCACTGGCTATGACGAGCGCGGCATCACGGCTCAGGATTCGTATAATGGTCCCAATCAGTTTGTCAGTTGGGACGAGTTGGACCAACTCTGGCGGCAATTCAACCGCACCTACATTTTGGTCTATACCGCGCAACAGGAACCGGTCGTGCGCGCGATTTTGGGGTCCGATTCCGATGATGCGACCATGTATGCCAATGCCGCGCAGCGCGCGCAGGACGAATGGAATGTCAATCCACAGGACGCGTTCGCGGCATTCAATCTCGGTTCATCGCTCGTGGGTCTGCGCGAATACGAATCTGCCGCCTATGCTTTTGATCAGGCGCGCGTCCTGCAACTCCCCTGGCGCATGATGTGGTACCAGTTTGGTCCATATGAGGCATACTATCATGTCGGACGCTTTCAAGAAATCATTGCGCTCGCGGATGCGACTCTAGAACCAACCAACGACCTGGAAGAATCCTTTTATTACAAAGGACTTGCCCTGCAGCAGCTCGGTCGCGCTGACCAGGCGCGCATCGCATTTCAATCCGCAGTCAGACTCAACACCAATTATCATGCCGCACAACAGGCGTTGGCAGAACTGGGTTCTTGACCCGCGCGCCTTTACTCCGTGGTGGCGGCGCTTCATTTCCGCCTCGATCCTCGTCGAACGCTCGCTGACGATTTCCGCCCTCGTCGTAGCCGCCGGATTCTTTGCCAGCAAAGTGCTCGGGCTGGTGCGCGAGGTACTCGTTGCCCGCGCGTTTGGCACCAGTTCGGCAATGGATGCGTTTCGTGTTGCCAACACCTTTTCCGATACACTCGATTCGGTGATCGCGGGCACGACGATCGCCGCTGTCTTTATTCCGGTCTTTAGCACTCATTTCGTCAAGGATGAGGCAGGCAAACGCGAGGGCTGGCGCTTTGCCAGCGCAGTGCTCAATGACATGTTTTTGCTGGTCACCGCGGTCGCGGGTCTCGGAATTTTGCTCGCGCCGTGGTTGATTGGCGCGCTGCTCGCGCCGGGGTTCGACGCGGCGCAGCGTGAGCTTGCTACGAATTTGATGCGTGTTGTGCTGCTCGCCGCCATCGTGCTCGGCGTCAGTGGAACGATCACGGGCATCCTGCACGCCACAAACCGTTTTGCGCTCGCGGCGCTGGCGGGACCACTGCACAATGTCGGAGTCATTTTCGGCGTAATCTTTCTCGTCCCGACGATGGGGATTTTTGGGCTGGCATGGGGCATCGTCATTGGCTCGCTGCTGCATCTTGGCATACAGGCGCCCGGACTGGTGCGCGCGGGCATGGTTTGGTTCCCCACACTCGGCACAGGACAACGGAGCATGCGCGAACTCTTTCGCCTGCTCGGTCCGCGCATCATTACGACAAATCTGGGCAGCATCACGCTTTTGCTTCGCAATTCGATTGGGTCTTTTCTTCCCGTGGGCAGCATCAGCGCGCTGGGTTATGCGTATTCGTTGTGGCAGTTTCCCGAAACGTTGATCGGCACCGCGATTGCAGTCGTCGTCTTTCCGCGGCTGGCTCAACGCGTAGCGGCGGCGGATATGCCGGGCTTTCGATACCTCTATCGCATCACCCTCTTCTCCATTCTCTCGCTTGCCATTCCTGCCGCTCTTGTCACAATCCTTTTTGCCGAGCCGATCGTCGCGCTCGTTTTCCAGCGCGGCGCGTTCGATGCCAATTCCACCGCGCTCACGGCGCAGGTCTTGCGGTTCTATGCGCTTGCGATTGTGGGCGAAGCGCTCCTTGAACTGGTTGCGCGCGTCTTTTATGCCAACCACGACAGCAAGACGCCCATGTTTGTTGCCATTGGCGGGATGGTGTTAAAAGTCACGCTGATGGTCGCATTGCGTGATGTGCTGGGAGCCGCCGGACTCGCGCTGGCATACGGGATCGGCGTTACGAGCGAGGCAGTGGTCTTGTGGTTCCTCTCGCAAAAAAGGTTTGTGCGTCAAAGGCGCTGATTATTAATTTTCTGCGTTTGGATTTATTATTTGTGTGCCTTTCAAATTGGACCACGTAGAGAAATCACACCACAGAGGACAATGATGTCAAACGCACCTGATCGCAACATCGGTTTGGAACTCGTACGCGTGACCGAATCCGCCGCGCTCGCCGCCGCGCCGTGGATGGGGCGCAACAAAAAGATCGAAGCTGACAAGGCAGCTGTGGACGCCATGCGTCTCATGCTCAATACCGTCGAAATGGACGGCGTAATTGTGATCGGTGAGGGCGAAAAAGACGAGGCGCCCATGTTGTATAACGGCGAGCGGCTCGGCAACTATGGCGCGGGCAGACAAGTCCCGCGCTGTGATCTGGCGGTGGACCCGATTGACGGCACCCGCCCCCTTGCGCTTGGGTTACCTAATTCGATTGCCGTCGTCGCGCTGGCAGAGCGCGGCTCGATGTTTTTCCCCGGTCCCATCGTCTATATGGACAAACTCGCCGTCGGACCCGAAGCTGCCCGCGTGATTGATTTGAATGCCCCCGTCGCCGCAAATTTGGCAAACATTGCGCGCGCCAAAGGCAAAGCCGTGACCGAGCTCGTCATTGTCGTGCTCGACCGACCTCGCCACGAGCAGCTCATCAAAGATATTCGCGCCACCGGCGCGCGCTTGAAACTAATCACCGATGGCGATGTCGCGCCGAGCATTGCCGCCTGTTTGCCCGATACCGGTGTGGATGCGGTGATGGGAGCGGGCGGCGCGCCCGAAGGGGTGGTGACCGCCAGCGCGCTCAAATGTCTGGGCGGCGAAATCCATGCGCGCCTCTACCCGCGCGATGAGGCAGAAAAAAAGCGCGCCGTGGAAATGGGCTATGATGTCAACCGCGTCATGACGAGCGCCGATCTGGTAAAAAGTGACAATGTCTTTTTTGCCGGCACGGGGATCACGGACGGCGAATTGGTGCGCGGAGTGCACTATAGCGCTATGGGCGCCACGACCGAATCACTGGCAATGCGCTCTTCGTCGGGGACAATGCGCCGCATTCTGGCAACTCATCGCTCGGAAAAACTCCAACAGATTCTGAGCGACCAAAAGCAACGGCTTGCGCAGCAGGCAAGCGGCAGGTGAAATCTTGATGATGGCACCCGTTATGTTGTGCGGGTCCGGTCCCACCCCGCGTACCGGCGTGTCGCGTTCGGATGGGGCAAGTTCCGGGTTGACCTGGCTCGAGTCTAAAGAGATCGAGAGCAAGACGCGTTGAGGGTTTGTCTGCCTTGTTGACAAGAGTCGCCATGTGTCCGATTAAGACCGGAGAGGTCCAACCTGGTTCGAAATTGTTACGCTAGGGCATTGACGGGCGCTGCGAGATATGAAATAATTCAATTACATTTGGCTGTCCTGTCATGCGCATTGCGCTCTTGCTCGTTGAATTTCACTGAAAGGACTGGCTATGTCTCGCTTGCTTCACCTCCTGGTTGTTCTGGGTCTGGTTTTGTCCATGCTGCCCATTGGCACAATCCAAGCCGCCCCTGCACCGTACACAACCTCTTTCGCTGCAAATATATCCCCGGCTCTTGCCGCCCCGATAGTCTCTGAAAATGCCGCGTCCCTGACGGATCCGGCATTTTTTGTTTCCCCTGACAGCCAACCGCTGCTGGGGGAGGATTTGGAAGATTCGCCGCCCCTGCAAGGGATTCCGGAACAATTCCAACCCCCTCCCGGACTTTATCGCGCGCAAATTTTCATTCGCGGCGCCGCCGATGTGGACCGGCTTCAAGCCATGGGGTTCAAGGTTCTGACGGCAGCGGAGGAAACGGCTGTCGTGCTCGTCAAGCGCAACAAGATTGACGAATTGGGACGGCTCGGAATGTTTCCACAGGGTCTGGTGCGGGTTGCCGACATGCGCAGCCCGACCGGCGCGGGGCTGACGGAATCTGCAGCTGTCGCGGAGATACTCAATGCGGTGGCAGCCGATGCGGACAACGATGGGTTGACGGACACGGAAGAAACATGGTGGTGCACGGGTCCCTCGGACAACAATTCGGACAGCCCGAACGCGCCAAGCGCGAGCGACCCAAACGACGGCGCAGAAGTGCAGGCGTTGATTCAAGCGCTGCGCGCGAACCGGCTGACCCAATACAGCGCGCCCTTTACGCTATGGCCCTCATTTTCTCCTTTCAATCCGGCAGGCACATGCCTTGATGGCGACCAGGATGCTGTGCCCGACCTAGCAGAAGCAGTGCTCGGCTTGAAAACGGACACCAAAGGCGAAAGCACCGACCGCGACCGTTTTGACGATGGGCAAGAGGTGTTTGGCACGACGTTCTGCCCGGGTTCTGCGGGCGCGTGCGGTTATGGTGGACTTCCGCGCAACGAAGATGGAAGCGTATTTTTCAAAGACCTGCCGAATTGGGTGCTTGCGCCGGGTTCGAGTCCGTATGTTGCCGCGTTCCCGATTCCCGAAGTTTCCGTCGTTCCTGGCTCATGGAAAGTGGAGCGCATCACCACGATTACAACGTCCGAAGGGGCGATGGCGCAAACGACGAAAGAGTATGGGAGTTCTGTTACGAAAGGGCAGAGCACGAGCATTGCGGATACGGTGACATGGAATAATTGGGAGGAAGTGTCAGAATCGGTTGAAACGCCTCTAACTGGAAATACTCTGAGCGTTTCCGAGGTGAGTCCAGAATCAAATCCGTGGCGCGTAACTTGGGGAGGCGTGAAACTGGTGGGCGGCGCAGCCGTTATTGGGCTTGGTTGCCTTGGAGGACTTGCTACTGGCCCAGGCGTGTTAGCTACGTGTGCAGCAGGGGTAATTGGAGGTGGAATTACGATGGGCGATGGAGTGGTTGACATCGTCGAAGGCTTGAAGTCAGATGATTTGCAACCACAGCAAGTTTATAACATTCAAAATTCAGCAAATGCATCTGCGACTGCATCGGCTCAAGCATCCGCAACTGTTAACAACAATATTGACTTTCAGGGCGTCGTAAATTCACTTGATGGTGTCCAATATGCCATCAATCAACAAGGTACTCTGCTCGCGCGAGGTTTGCATGATATAAGTTATGCAATCTCCCAACCACGCTTTACCGAAACACGTACCAATGGTCATTCCTGGGGTGGAGCGCAAACAATCACGAACGAGCAATACGAAGAGCACACCCTCTCCGAATCTGAAGCGTTTACAACAGGTCAAAATTGGAGCACCGCATGGGCAGTAGATTCGAGTAAGGCGGCGCGGCTCGATTTTTCGTACACCGTCAAGAACACCGGCACGGATTACACGCGCGAATTGGTCGGACTGATTTTCAACGTTTATCTCGGTGACGATGAAACACCCATCGTTTCATATCCCGCATGGCAGTTGTTCCCAAACGGCAAACTGCAAAACATTTTTCCATTTGCCAGCACGGGAGAAATTCACAACTACTCGACAAATACTGGGACAACGTCCATCTATCTAACGCTGGAGCAAATGAAACGCATCGACCTGGGCGAACGGCTCAGCATTGTCGTCGCGAACTATGATTTTGGGGTGGACAAGACTTTTCACCAGGACGCGGTCGACGGGGGTGTGACCGTCTATATGGAAGACGGCGTGGATGACGGCAATGAACTGGTGGACATGTATGTGCTGCCGACATGGGGCGCGGACAAGGTGCAGGATGTGTTGTTTCGCTATTTCCCCGCGGGGATGGATGGCGAGGGCAACGTCAATTCCCTCCGGACGCCCGAATTTAACGGCTCGAACCCGCCGACATTCAACGAACATTTCCTTTCCGATATTGCGTGGTGGAATATCTATCAAACGTGCGATACCCAGAGCGCGACCGACTGCGCGAACGTGGGCGCAACCGCGCTCAAAGACCAAACCGCGCGTCCCAATTCGGCGATCTTGATTCGGATGAACCGCGACTCGGACCGCGACGGCTACAAGGACAGCGTCGAAGTGAAATATGGGACGGACAAGAACGACCCCGCGTCCCACCCGCAGCCGGAAGTGCTTGCGGGGTATGTCAAGGAGGTGAATGGGAACAACGTCACCGTGAAATTGGTCCTCGAAAATACTGGCACGTTCGATGCGTATGGCATTGACGCCGTAATGTATGCGCCGGACAATACGACGACGATCAGCAACAACACCGTCGGCGGTAACGGACGCGTGGGATCGGGTGGACGCGCCGTCGTCGGCAGTTTGATCAAGCAGCCCGTGTGGGTGAACCAGGGCAGCAACACGGCGAAACCGTATGCGACGGGGCAGTATTCGGGGACGGCGGACCGCACCTATACCTTTTCGGTCTCGACGCCGGGTGTCATTGGGCAGGGCAGCACGGCGATGAGTTGGAATGACGGGGCGGGCGGTCAGGGGACACTCCAGCTTGGCAGCAGTTATCATGCCCCGTTACCCATCAATGTGGCGAACGGGCTGCAAATCGGTTTTGATACGGGTTCGATCGGAAACGGCACCAGTTTCACGGTGCAGGCGCTGACGCCGCGTGACACCTTCCAATACACGATCAACAATGCCAATTACGCCGAGCCGGTCATTCTCGTATCCTTTAGCGACCCGCAGGGCAGTCATCGTTTTATCACCCCAATCTTGCTGAACGATCTGACAACTCCGCTTGCGCCGACGTATGCCAACGCGATGCTCAAGAACACGTCGCTGGATATCGTTGCGACCGATGCATTCAATCCCTCGGGCAACAATACGACGAATCTCGTGCTGAACAGTCCGCACCCCAAAACGATTCAGGGCGGAAAACTGTATTTGAACTTTGTTTCGGACGGCAAGGTCGTCAAGGAAATCCCGTACACGCTCAACGTCGAAACCGGCGTAACGGTGTATCCCACGACGTGGGCGCCATCGTCGTTTTCGGCGGATTATCACCCGAACGGCGACAATATCCTGATTGCATTCTGGACCGACGCGCAGGGCAACATCATTGATTCTGCCGCGCGCCCGTTCAATACTTTTGCGAACGACCCCGATCCTGAATTCAACTTTGGGCTTGGCAACGAGATGGCGCGCCGGGAAAGCGCGCTGGTCTGGAATATTGGAACGGTGAACCAGGGTGAAATCGTCGAGCAGAGTTTTACGCTTGCCAACACCGGCGGCGCGGTGCTAAAAGTCGGCGTCAACAATCCGGACCTGACGCTGACCGTATCGGGCGTGAACGGAATCGTCGGTGTTGCGCCGAGCGGCTCGTTCAACGTGAACCTCTCACTGGACACATCCTCGCTCTCGGGCGCAGTGAACAAGACACTAACATTCCGCACGAACGATACATTGAACCCGCTCAATACGATCAATATTCAGGGGACTGTTGGCTCAAGCGGAACTGCTGCCGCGTTCAATGTCAAGAACCGCCCCCTGCATCAACGGGTGAGGATCTACGGGACATTGGCGCAATACAGTACGGTAGATTTCACACATATCATTCCAACGGATGCGGCGAGCGCGGAACCGTGTTTTATTTATGACGGGCAGACGTTGAAAGGGGTGGGGAAATATTGCGCGGATTTTGGGGGCGCGACCACCTCTGTAGGATTGTTTGGGGATGGGCGCGATGGCGTGATGCCTTCAAGTGGGAACCTGGACAACGATAACGGCGTTGGTGTCGGGACCGCCAATGGCACTCAAGGTGCAACTACAATTTCTATCAATGACCAACAAAAAGTTTGGCGGATTAATCTGGGCGATGTTGTGCTGATTCACCAAAGCCGTGGGAATGGTGCGGGCAACTGGGAGCTCAACAAAGCGGCTACGGACTGCGCCGGCTTTTGCACGCTTTCTCTTGAAAAGCCCTTGAAATTCTCGTATGTCACTAACGGCGGTAACGAGGTCGCGCAAATCCAACGTGTCCCGCAATATACAGACTGCACAGTTACTGGGACCATGACCCCCCTGACCGAGTGGAACGGGACACATGGGGGTATTTTCGCGGTGATGTGCAACGGAACAATGACAATTACTGGTTCAATTTCGGTCAATGGAACTGATGGACCGACTTGCAGCGGAGCATACTGCCAGACCAGCATCGCTAATGGCGGCGGATTTCGCGGCGGTCGCGCATTAAACACGGGGGGTTCTCCTGGGTATCAAGGCGAGGGCACAAGTGGAGGTGGTACAACATCAAAGAGCGCGAATGGTAACGGCGGTGGCGGTGCGGGTAGCCCGGTCTCTAACGGCTCGTCAGGCGGTGGTGGTGGTCACGCGAACGCCGGGCAGAATGGGCAGCGATCGGATTTCGGAAATGGCGGTGGTTCAGCGGGAGCTGCAGACTTGATCAACATGGTATTCGGTGGAGCCGGCGGAGGCGGAACAGAGGATAGCGGATCGAATAAAATCGTTGGGGCTGGTGGGAATGGAGGTGGAGTTATTTTCATAGCCGCCAAGACCGCGAACCTTAATGGAGCGGTTACTTCGAATGGAGGCAAAGGCGGTGATTCCAATCAAGATGGTGGTGGGGGAGGCGGAGCTGGCGGTTCTATCCTTTTGCAGGCTCAGACTATCAACTTGGGAACCAATGCAGTCACTGCGCGTGCAGGACAGGGAGGCAATGGCCCATCATATCAAGGCGGAGGGAACGGTTCGGTCGGTCGCATCCGCATCGAGTACTGCAATTCGATTTCAGGCACAACAAATCCGGCCGCCAGCACTCAAAAACTGAACTGCTACCTCGCCGAAAAAACCACCAACACTAACGTTCACTTCACCATCCCCGACGCCGTCTCCGGCAGCGCGAACTATACCATCCGTTTTGGACAGCGGTATGATTTTGGCAGTGGCGGGGGCAACAAGACGCGCTCGATTCATCACGTCGCACAGCCATATGCGACTGCGACATTGGACGCGCTGGTAACCAATCTCGGCGCAGGTGGGGCGACCACGCTGACGATTGACGTTTGCAATAACGGTTCATCAGAATTTACCTATTCGGCAACTCTTACGCACCCAACGACGCTCTCCATGCCGAATTTTGCGTCCGCGCTCAATGCCTGCATCGCGTCACTCACTCCCACCGAAGGTAAGGTGGATGTGCCGATCAAGGTCGCGATCAATCGCCAGGCGGATGTAATGCTCACGAATCTCATTACCACGCCCGGCGCTGCCATTGATCTGGTAATGACCACGAACGATCTGACCATCGGCAATAACAATTCGACCGAAGGCAGCACGATTCAATTGACCGGGACCGCGCGCAACAACGGGAGCAAGACCGCGAACAGTGTCGTGGTCGGTTTCTATGCAGGCGATCCGAATAATGGCGGGACGCTGCTCGGCAGCGAGTTTATCAACACGCTGGCAGTGAACGATGCCAAGGCCCGCACGTTCGATTGGGTGACGACAGGATACACCGGAACGCATACGATCTATGCTGTGGTTGATCCACAAAAAACCATCACCGAGACCATCGAAATCAATAACACGGTTTCCAAGACCGTCACCATCAAAACGCGCGCGGACTTGACGGGATCGGGCATTACCCCCAACAGCCAAAATAATGTGCTGGGTGAAGTGTTTCAGGCGAATGTGGCGTTGACGAACGCGGGGCAAACGAACGCGCCTGCAAGCGTGACAAAATTCGAATGGCGCGGCGCGTTTGGCGATAGCGGAACGCAGAATTTCAATACCGGCGCAATCAATGCCAACAGCCCGCTCAATCTACAGATTCCTTATACCCCAACCAAGTATGGTTTGCACACCTACACGGCAACGCTCGATATTAACAATGTGGTCAACGAGTTTGACGAGGCGAACAATGTCGTCACGGACACGGTGTATGTTGGTCTGCCCGCAACTTTGATTGACGCGGGCTGTACCGCTGCAGCATGCGGCAGCCAGCGCGATCTGGGGTATAACGCGGCACAGGGTTATGGCTTTTTGAATGGTTCGACATACACCTTTGCCAACTCGGTAAACAAGACGGTGCGCTTTGACGGCGCGGGCAATCTGCAGTACCGCTTTTCTGGTTTGCAGCCCGGGCGGGACTATCACCTCGATGCAATCTTCTATCAAGAGGGAGAAAATTTCTCGCAGACGGTCGCATTCGATGGGGTGGACAGCGGGAAAACGATTCCGTTGAACAGCGGGGTAGAATCGGCCGCAAGTATTCTAATTCCAAAAGCCGCCTATTCGACAGACCGGGAAGTTGTCGTTTCTATCAAGCGTGCGGGAAATCAGGCGGCGTTCGTATCCTGGCTTGCTTTGCGACCGATCCAGTATACATACCTCGATTCGGGGGCGGCGAACGAGCCGAATTACAGCGCCGGGCTTGGTTACGGACCGTTGAACGGTGAAAAGGGCGGAAGCGGCAGCGCGGTTGACACCTACCGGTTTACGTTTGGTTCGACCCCGGTGCAGTACCAATTTGATAACCTCAGTCCGAGCAAGAAATATCAAATCAATGTGACGCTGTATGACTCGGCAAGCAGCGCCAAACAGGAACGCGTGGATGCGGATGGAGTCACCATCTGCAATGCGGTCCAGCTGAATGCGGTGCGCCATCTGACGTGTGAATTGCCGGCTTCAACTTACGCGGACGGCAAGGTTGTGATTGATATCGTCTGCGCGAACTGCAGCGGCGCCAAAGTGAATGAAATCGCGCTTGAAGAAAAGACTTTGGAAGGAACGACGCCTCCGCCTCTGTGCTATACGTTGACAACCACGGCGGCGCCCGGCGGAACCGGCACGGTTGGGCGAAATCCTTCCCCAACCTGCAACAACAATACGCAGTATCCTGAAGGGACTCTGGTCACACTGACGGCGAATCCAAATGGCGGTTATTACTTTGCGAATTGGAGTGGAGATGGAAGCGGGGCGACAAATCCGATTGTCGTCACGATGAACGCGAACAAGAGCGTCACGGCTAATTTCACCCAGACGCCAACCTGCTACACCTTGACCACGAATATGAACCCGGGCGGAAGCGGATCGGTCAATGCAAACCCGGCGCCGAATTGTAACAGCAATACGCAGTATTCATCGGGAACCCAGGTGACGTTGACGGCGACTGCAAACGGCGGATATACATTTGCCAATTGGAGCGGGGATGGCAGTGGAACGACGAATCCAATTGTGGTTACGCTGAGTGCGAACAAGAATGTAACTGCCAATTTTACCCAGACGCCGACTTGCTACACCTTGACCACGAACGTGAACCCCAGTGGAGGCGGAGTGGTCAATGTGAATCCCGCGCCGAATTGTAATAGCAATACGCAGTATTCGTCGGGGACCCAGGTGACTTTGACGGCGAATGCAAACGGCGGATATACATTTGCCAATTGGAGCGGAGATGCCAGCGGCGCCACAAACCCGACGAACTTCACGATGAATGGAAACAAGAGCGCCACGGCGAACTTTTCGACTCCGGGCTGCACCACAGCCCCAAAACTTGTCGCTCCGCCCAACAAAGCCACCATCTTGACGCTCAAGCGCAAGTTGGACTGGGAAGATGAACCTTGCGCGACGCGCTATGAAATTCAAGTGCGCAAGAACAATAAAAAGGGCCCATTCTTTGCCGAAAAGAGTGTGAACAAATCCAAGTTCAAAGCCAAACAGCTCGAAAAGGGTATCACTTATCTTTGGCGGGCGCGCGCGTGCAAGGACACCCAGTGCGGTTCGTGGAGCAAGTGGCGGAAATTTACCGTAAGCCCGACTGCCGCCTGGAATCTACTTCCTCTGCGTTCTGGATTGGGCTTGGCGGCTGCGTGGCTCTTGTCGCCGCCGCCCGCTGTTATCGCTCGAACGTATTAGCCAAACTGTAGGAATCTACGCTGTGCCAGGGTCCAAACCCTTGGCACAGCGTGTTGGACATCCCTCCCCGAAAAAGACCAGAAAATGAATTGACGCATTCCTGAAAACCTGTTATAATTCAGCCAGTTTAGAATTCGTCGCCCACTCGACGAAATGTAGCGGCAACGGTTTAACCTCGCTTTCAACGCCGTTTCGTTGTGCGCATCTTTGCCCCACACAATTCCCAAATTCAGATTTGTACTATCGGTTCAGTTCCTATTCAAACATCACAGCCAGCTGTGGCTTTATACCTGTGGGTAATCACCCCGCGCGCGTCTGAGCTTTAAACGGCATGCCGACATCTTGACAGCATGCCGTTATCCACACTGTGTTACGCCCGCGCGTAACGCAGGGCGCGCATTCGGCATCCCCAAAGGACATTACATTCGTATGCCTCGCACTCCTGACGTCATCGTCAACGATCACATAAACTATTCGGTCCTTGACCAAAAATCGCTGAGCGAACTACGTGAACTTGCCAAAGAGCAAACCATCAGCGGTTATTCCAAACTCAAAAAGAGCGATCTGATTTTCCGCCTCTTGCGCGCTCGCGCCGAACGCGAGGGTCTCATTTTTGGCGGCGGCGTCCTCGAGATTGTCCAGGATGGCATCGGCTTTTTGCGCTCCGACCACCTTTTGCCCGGTGACGAAGACGTTTACGTGTCACAGTCCCAGATCCGGCGGTTTGGTCTCCGCACCGGTGACATGGTGATTGGGCAGGTGCGCCCGCCCAAAGATACCGAAAAATACTATGGGCTGCTGCGCGTCGAAGCCGTCAACGGGCTGGACCCCGAAGCGGCGAAACTGCGCCCCGATTTCGACAAGCTCACCCCGATCTTTCCCAACGTCCAATACAAACTCGAAACCAAGCCCAATATCCTTGCCACGCGGGTGCTTGACCTTTTGGCGCCCATCGGCAAGGGACAGCGCGGACTCATCGTCTCGCCCCCCAAAGCGGGCAAGACCACCCTGCTCAAGCAAATCGCCAACGCCATTTCCGAAAACTATCCCGACAGCCATTTGATGGTCGTCCTGATTGGCGAGCGTCCCGAAGAAGTGACCGACGTGGACCGCTCGGTTGACGCCGAGGTGTTTTCCTCCACGTTTGACGATGAAATCGAAAACCAGACCCGGGTCGCCGAAATGTCCCTTCAGCGGGCAAAACGCCTCGTAGAAGGTGGAAAAGACGTGGTAATCATGCTCGATTCTATTACCCGTCTGGCGCGCGCGTACAATCTCGTCGTGCCCCCCAGCGGGCGGACCCTGACCGGCGGCTTTGATCCTGCCGCTTTATTCCCGCCCAAGCGCTTTTTTGGCGCCGCCCGAAATTTGGAAGAGGGGGGAAGTTTGACGATAATTGCTACGTGCCTTGTTGATACCGGCAGCCGCATGGACGACCTCATTTTTGAAGAGTTCAAAGGCACCGGCAACATGGAAGCGCACATGAATCGCAAACTTGCCGACCGCCGCATTTATCCCGCGATTGACTGGGAACGCAGCAGTACCCGCCGCGAAGAGCTGCTGATTGCCGAAGACCTGCTCCCGCGTGTCTGGACGCTGCGCCGGATGCTTTCCCAGATGGGTGGCGGACCCGAGGAAATCGAACTCGTCGTCGAACGCATGGCAAAAACGCGCAATAATCGCGAATTCCTCGAAAAACTCAACCGCGACGATTTTTAGCCGATGCAAGTCCCCTCCACCGAACTCGCTACGCGTGTCAACGCGCTGACGCACCGTCTCTCGGAGCGTCTCCGGGACCTGCGTTTTGAACACGCCAACAACGTCTCGCTTTTCACCCGGCTCACCGCGCACCTGGGCATTATTGCTCTCGTGCTGATTGGTTTGCTGCTGAGCGGCATCGAGCTCCGGGCACGCGCCATGCCGCGCAACTATGATGAGCCGACCAAGGTGACGGACAACGTGCCCGTCATAGATCTTGACAGGGTTACCCAGCCAAGCGACATTATCCTGTCCGCCGTTCCTTTGACTGCTCCATCCAAAAAAGAGCGGCGAGAAGTCACGCGCTATGCCGTCAAGCCCGGCGATAATGTCAGTGTCATTGCCGCGCGGTTTGGTGTCACTCCTGATTCGGTGATCTGGGCAAATTCGACCCTCGAAAACAATCCCGACGCGTTGACGGTCGGTCAAGAGCTGTTTGTCCCGCCCGTCAGCGGCGTTTTGCATCAAGTCGCCAAAGGCGAAACGATTACCTCTGTCGCCGCCCGTTTCAAAGCGGACCCCGCGGCGATTTTCAATGACCCTTTTAATCAGACCATCCACGATTTCAAATCATCCCCGCCGATTCTCATCCCGGGTCAATTCATTATGGTGCCCGGCGGCAGCAAACCCATTGTTGTGCGTCAGGTGACCTACAACAAGACCACACCCGGCAACGCCATCAAAGGCACATCAAACTTTCAATGGCCCACCGCCGCCTGTGTCAGCCAATTTTACTGGGGGCGACATCCCGGCGTTGACCTTGCCAATTCACAAGGAACGGCGGTTGTGGCGGCGGATGGTGGTTTTGTCGAATATGTGGGTTGGGACGGGTCCGGCTATGGCAATATGATTCTGATCAATCATGGCAACGGCGCGATCACGCGCTACGCGCATCTCTCTGCTTTTGCCGTCAGTTCCGGCACCTCTGTTTCCAAGGGTCAGCTCATCGGGCGTATCGGCAGCACCGGACGCTCGACGGGACCCCATCTCCATTTTGAATTGATTGTCAACGGCGTCCATCGCAACCCCGTCCAAATATTACAGGGCAAGACGCCGCGCAACTGCTCACGCTAACGCGCTCCGCGGCATGACCCGAGCGCGTCAGCGGGCGCGTCTTTAATTTTCGTCCATCGGAGCAATCAAGAGCGCGGGGTGATTTGCCCCGCGCTCGTATTTTATGTTTTCCTTTTTTCGACCCTGGCAGATTGGCAAATTGTTCGGAATTCCGGTTCGAATTGACCCGAGCTGGATTCTGATTTTTTTGCTGCTGGTCTATCAACTCGCGACGCTCGTCCTCCCCGTTGAATTGGGCAGGCGTTTTCAACGCGGTGTTGCGCTTGACTTGATTGTCGTCGCCGTGCTTGCGAGTCTGCTTTTGTTTGCCAGTGTCCTCGCGCATGAATTTGCCCACGCCTTGATGGCGCGCGTGCGCGGCGTTTCTGTTCTCGGCATCACGCTCTTTATTTTTGGCGGCGTGGCGCAAATCGGTGACGAACCCGATGGACCCGCGACAGAGTTTCTCATTGCCATCGTGGGTCCCCTCATCTCGTTTGTCATTGCCATTATGGCAGCCGTCGTTTGGATCTGGCTGCAAGCGTTTCAGGGCATGGGGCTTGTAAACAATATCGCGGTGTTCCAGCTCGCACGCTACATTGCCGTCGTCGCTTTTTATCTGGCACAAGCAAACCTGCTGCTCGCCGTGTTCAACCTGCTGCCTGGATTTCCGTTGGATGGGGGCAGAGTTCTGCGCTCGATTGTGTGGGCAATTCTTCAAGACCAGCGGCGCGCCACTTATATCGGAATGTTGAGTGGGCGCGGGGTCGCCGCCCTGTTGACGCTTGGAGGGCTGTATCTGGTTCTGCGCGGCGAGTATAGCGGCGGCTGGCTGATCCTGATGGCTTGGTTTCTCTGGCGCGCGGCTGGCGAAGCATACCACTCGATGCTGGCGCGCGATTTGCTCAAACAGATTACCGTCGGTCAAATCATGCGCGCCCCCTTGCAGCGTGTCAGCGAATCGCTCAGTTTGCGCGATCTCGCCGAATCGTTTGCCTCGTGGCTTCGCCCACCCGCACTCGCCATTGACATTAACGGCAGCGCGGTAGGTTTGATCGGTATTGATCAGGTGACCATGATAGAACGGACCAAGTGGGAGACAATGCGCGTGCGACAGGCAATGCTTCCCCTCCCCGTCGCGTTGACTGTCTCTCCGAACGATGCGGCGCTCCGCGCCCTCAGTCTGCTCACCGAGAGCGAACGCCAGGATGTTCCCGTCGTCCAGGAAGGGCAGGTCGTCGGCGTCATCGGTCGTCGCGAGCTCGCACAGTATTTGCAGAGCCGGGGCGAATAGTTTGCGTTATTCGACATTTTGTAGTATTCACTCTTGTCAGTTCGCGCCGGGCACTGCGTATTTTGCGTTTGCGCCAATCTATGTATAATTGTGCCAGATTGCACAAAGTCGTGTGCTCCCCGGATTGCGCGCAAACAGCGCGCGATTTTGTGTCTGCTCATGTCCGTTCCCTTGCAAACCGGCAAACTCACAGAGAGGTCACTACGGGTGGGTGATTCTCGCAAAATCCAGTGGCGCTTGATTCTCGAGTTGATGCTCACCGTCATGGGCATTGCGATAATTCCCGTAGTTTTCGGAATCTTGCTGGACTTGCGTCTGGGGACGGCACCCATCGTTACCCTGACCATGATGTTCCTCGGCCTTAATCTCGGTATCATTGCCATCTATCGTCGTATCGGTATTCTTTATTTACAGCTTGCCCCCCCTGATCCGGACGAAAAAACACAACCTTTCGGAGGAGACCCGTGCTGAAAAATCCGCGCTTGTGGATCGCGATTGTCGCCTTCCTCGCGGCAGGCATTCTCGTAAAAATGTTTTTCCCGTTCTCTGCCGCTGCCGTGCGCGCTTCGGTCGCCATCGCGCCAGAGATCCTCTTTTTTATCGGCGGCTTTCCCGTTTCCCCCACGCTCATCACCCTGCTGATTGTGTTGGTGATTCTCCTGCTCGTTTCTTTCCTCGGGACCCGTAACATGCGGATCGTTCCCTCCGGGCTTCAAAATGTGGTCGAGGTCGTGATCGAGCAGCTGGTGAACTTGTTCGTCGGAATTGCGGGTCCCATGTGGACCAAGTTCTTTGCAATTGCCGCCTCCTTTTTTATCCTTCTCCTCGTTTCCAACTTTATTGGTTTGATCCCCGGCGCCGGTTCGATTGGCGTCATCAAGGTTGGCAAGGAAACCCACACCCAGGTCGTAAATGGACAGATTTGCTTTGAAAATGAAGAGACCCACGAGTGTGAGCCGAGCGGCATTTTTGCGATTGCCGACGCCCCCGACTTTTTGACGCCCATTTCGCTCGAACACGCAAATATGAAAGCCCGCGGCGAGGAGTACGAGGAACATGGCGCGTTGGTCCCCTTTCTCCGCGCCCCGTCTTCCGACCTCAACATGGGGCTTGCGCTCGCGCTCGTTTCCGTCTTTATGACGCAGGTCTATGGCATGCAAAAGCAGGGTCTGCGCTACTGGACCCGCTTTTTCAGTTTTGGACGCCTGCTCAAAGGAGATATCGGGTTCGGGCTGATTGACGTGTTTGTGGGGCTGGTCGAGTTTATCAGTGAATTGGGCAAGATCATCTCGTTCAGCTTCCGGTTGTTCGGCAACATCTTTGCGGGTGAAATCATCCTCCTCATCATGGCATTCCTGTTTTTGATGCTGCCGTTCCCCTTTTATTTTTTCGAGTTCTTTGTCGCGTTTATTCAAGCGTTCGTCTTTGCAGTCTTGACCATGGCGTTCATGCGTATCGCTACTGCCGAACATGGCGGCGAAGGACACGGCGAAGCAAAACACTAAAAATTTCTCTCTTTCGGAGGAGTAACAATGGAATTCTTTCCTATTCTTCAAGCCGCTGACTCGGAAGGCATGCGTCTGGTGGCGACCGCACTCGCAATTGGTCTTGCCGCCATCGGACCCGGTATCGGTATTGGTCTCGTTGCCAACGGCGCCCTGCAAGCGATCGGTCGCAACCCCGAAGCCGCCGGCACGCTGACCACCACAATGTTTATCGGCATTGTGTTTGCGGAAGCGCTGGCGATTTTCGGCCTGGTCATTTCCTTTCTGATCGGTTTCGGCATTTTCTAGCAAGATGCGCGCCGACGCCGTTCGTCTAGCGCCTCACGCGCATCTGTCTAAAAGGAAACCGCAATGGAAAAACTAGGTATCAACCTCCCGTGGCTGCTTGCGCAGCTCATCAATTTCATCCTCGTCCTCGTGATCTTGCGGATGCTGGTTTACAAGCCCGTTCTCGCCATGTTCGAGACGCGCAAACAGAAAATCCAGGAATCGCTCGACACCGCCGAAAAGGTCAAAGCTGACGCTGCCCAGCAGCAAAAAGAATTTGATCGCAAACTTGACGATGCGCGCCGTGAAGCTCAGGCGGCGGCGGCCTCGGCGCAGCAAGCCGCAGAAAAAGAACGTCAGCGCATCATTGCCGAAGCGCAGCAGGATGCTGAAAAGATTCGCGTCGCGGCGCGCGGAGAACTCGATTACGAACGCAAACAGATGGTCTCGGAATTGCGTCATCAGGTCATCGAACTCTCCATGCTTGGCGCGCAGCGCGTCATCGGCGGCAATCTGGATGAGCGCAAATCGCGCCAACTCGTTGAAAATTTCTTGAACGAAGTGGATTTTGGTCCAAACGGCCAAAAAGCGGGGGCATAACATGTCCGACCCGAACCTCTATGCCCGCGCGCTCTTTGAAAAATCGGTCGAAAAACACACGCGCGACCTGCACGCTCTGGCGAACGGGCTTGACAAGAGCAACTTGCTCGGCCGGCTCGACAATCCCGCTGAATCGTTCGACAGCAAAAAAACTCTGTTGAACGGGATTCTCCCGACCAACGCCGATCACGAGGTCCGCAATCTGGCATATTTGCTCGCCAGCAAAAATCAGATGCACCTGCTGCGCGACATTGTCAGTTCGTTCGACAAATTGGCGAGCGCCGGCGCGGTCGGCAAACTGGCGCGCGTCAGCACTACCATCGAACTCGACGCTCAAGCACGCGTGAATCTTGAATCCAAGCTGCGCGCCCAGTATGGCGCCGACCTCGGGTTCGAATATCGGCTCGACCCCGCGATCCTGGGAGGGGTTCTCATCCGCATCGGCGATGTCGTGATTGACGGCAGCGTCTCGGGCAAACTCGCCGCAATGAAACAAAAAATGGAAAGTGCGAGATAATGAACAATGAACAATGGACACTGAACCGCATCATCGTTCATGATCCATTGACCATTGCCCATTGATTCTTATGGCTCTTAACGTCCTCGATATTACCTCTCAAATCAAACGTCAACTAGAGACGTTCGAAGCGCCCGTCCAGACGATGGACGTGGGGCAAATTATAGAAATCGGCGATGGCATTGCGCGCGTCTCGGGTCTGTCGAACGTCATGGCAGGCGAACTGGTCGAGTTCCCAAAAAACGGCACGCTCGCGCTCGCCTTGAACCTCGAAGACACGAATGTCGGCGTCGTCATCATGGGCGACTATGAGGATTTGGAAGAGGGTGACCTGGTCAAGAGCACCGGGCGCCTCGCCTCCGTGCCTGTCGGCGCCGCCCTCATCGGACGTGTCGTCAACGCGGTCGGACAGCCGCTGGATGGCAAGGGTCCGATTGACACCCAATCGTTTCGCCCTGTCGAAGTCATTGCCCCCTCGGTCGTGCAGCGTCAACCCGTCAAAACGCCGGTGCAGACCGGCGTCAAAGCCGTTGACTCGATGATTCCGATTGGACGCGGGCAGCGAGAACTTGTGATTGGCGACCGCCAGACCGGCAAGACGGCGCTGTGCGTGGATGCGATCATCAACCAAAAGGGCCAGGACATGGTCTGCATCTATGTCGCCATCGGACAAAAACAGTCCACGATCGCGCAGGTTGTCGCCACCCTCGAAAAATATGGCGCGATGGATTATACTGTTGTAATCAGCGCCTCGGCGTCCGACCCCGCCGCGCTCCAATATCTCGCGCCGTATTCCGGCACCGCCATCGGCGAAGAGATTATGGAAAAAGGTGTTAACATTGGCGGCAAAGAAATTCGGGATGCCCTGATCATTTACGACGACCTTTCGAAACATGCGTGGGCATATCGCCAGATCTCGCTTTTGCTTCGACGCCCTCCGGGACGTGAGGCGTATCCGGGCGACATTTTCTATCTGCACTCGCGCTTGCTCGAACGCTCGGCGCGTTTGAATGATAGTCTCGGCGGCGGCTCGTTGACTTCGCTGCCCATCATCGAAACGCAGGGTGGTGACGTTTCGGCGTTCATTCCCACCAACGTCATTTCGATTACGGACGGGCAGATCTATCTGCTGTCAGACTTGTTCTATGCCGGTATTCGCCCCGCGCTCGATGTGGGCATTTCCGTGTCGCGCGTCGGTTCGAATGCCCAGACCAAGGCAATGAAAAAAGTCGCTGGTCGGCTCAAACTGGAACTGGCACAATATCGTTCGCTTGCCGCGTTTGCCCAGTTCGGCTCGTCCCTCGACAAGGCGACCCGCGACCAACTCGAGCGCGGTCAGCGCATGACCGAACTGCTCAAACAACCTCAATACCAGCCCGTGTCACTGGCGAATCAGGTCGAAATCTTGTATGCGGGCACGAGCGGTTATCTGGACGATGTGCCGCTCGACAAGATTCGCGCGTTTGAAACGGCTTTTCAGCGCTACATGGAAGCATCTCATCCGGATATCGGTCGGAAAATCGCCGAGACCAAAGACCTCGACGGTGAGACCGAAGCCGCCTTGAAAAGAGCGATTGAAGATTTCAAACGGGCAGGGAGTTACTAGAGACGAGAGATTAGAGTTGCGATGCTTCGCATCGCGATGCAATCCATCGCCGCTCCAATCCATCGCCGCTCCAATCTCCGGTCTCTATCTTGTACGTGAACGTTAAAAAAACGATAGCAGTGTTTATGTTTGGCGCGCTCGCCGTCTTGAGCGCCGCGTGCGGTGGTGGCGATGCTACACCAACCCGCACGCGCGTGGCACAGCAAGAGGCGACACAGACGCCCTGGATCATTATCATTCCCGTCACCGTCACTCCGGGTCCTCCCACCGCAACGTTGGAACCGACCAGTACGCCAAGCGTTGTTGAGTCGTCGCCGGTCCCGCCGACCAATACGCGTCCGCCGCAGCCGACCAAACCGCCCGCCCCCGCGGCGACAGAACCGTCGGTGGTAGTGACACAGCCGACGACGCCTGCCGAATCGCCGACTGCCGCGCCGCCGCCTCCGACACCGACACCGAGTTGCGGGGAACCGTATCAGGTCACGACGTTAACATTTCCCGAAAACGGCGCCAAACGACGCGCTCGACCGGGTTCTGGGGCGGGCGCGACCATTCAATTCAAATGGGAACCCGTCGTCGGATTCGAGATGGATCCCAAAATCGGATACCGGGTCAGCGTGGGGACCCCGCGCAACAGTGCCGCACTTTACATTTCTCATAATGCCTACCTGGCAGACCCTGTTGCGATTCTGAATCAACAGGCAACCTATGGTTTGACGCAAGGCGATGACATGCAGGCGACATGGTTCGTTGACGTTATCCGAACAACGGGCGATTTTAACGACAGTGGGGACGATGCCCAGCCACCGTCGGGAACTATTACTCCTTGCGGACCCAGTTCGCCAACTTTTAGTATCGAGCTCGTGGTGGAAGAATAAATCTGGCAGAAAAATCTTTTGTCGAGACAAGGACGGTCTATGAATCGCGCTCACAGGTTTGTAGTTTTTTTTGCCGGCGCACTGTGTCTGGTCGGTTTGATGGGTTGTGATCAACGCCCTGCCGTCCCGACTATCGCGCCCGAACCTACCCAGCCGGTCATCGTCATTGTTGTGACGGCGACAAGCCAGCCAACCCTTGCGCCGACCAGCACACCCGAAGCCACCATTACGCCGATTCCGACATTGACCCCGGTGGGAGAGACAACTCCGGTCCAGATTACCGCCACCCCCGCTGTCCAGCCAACACGCCCTCCGGCGACGGCAGCTGTGGTGCAGCCGACGACGTCCGCCGAACTGCCGACTGCAAACGCCCCGGCGCCCACAGCCGCGCCAAGCAGTTTTCCTGCTCCCGTCCTGGTTGCGCCGGTGGGCAAAGACTTTCGCGATGGGGATACCGTTAAATTCGAATTTGCGTCAGTCGGTCCCCTGGCTGCGGACCAATGCTATCGGTTCGACATGACTCTGGGCAACCCGACCGGTCCCGGTGGAGTGGGTGACTATTGGATCGGACTGTGCGGCGACCAGAGCGCGGCGGGCACATCACTCGTGTTTGACTTGAAACCGGGGCGATTCCGCGACGAGGCAAATTATGGCACGCTTCTCATCTCGGCGGAGGAGATAATCCCTCCTACGCCGAGCTATACGATGCTCGCTTTTATGTCGGTTGTGCGAATTTTGAACGCAGCTGATCCGATTCATCCGACAGTCGAGGCGCTCTCGCCAAACAGCGCGAGTCTGGAAAACGCATTCATCAAATAGTTGTGCTGGATGACCGGGCGCATCCGTCAACCTTCAAGGTTGGACGAACTTTGCGCTGCGAGACCGCCAAAAGTTTTGGACGCAAGTCATCCTGTGTGGGTAAAGGGGGGAGCAAGAGGAAACTGATTGCATGAAACGATGGCTGATCACGGCGACCCTCGTGCTCGCAGCGACGTTTTTGCTCGCCACCGCCTGTTCAACGCAGCCACCACCGGGTCCGCCCACTAGCGTTATGCCTACCGGTGCAATTGCAACCATAGTCCCAATTCCGACTTTACTGCCGACTGTCCTGGCTCCGGAGCCGACCAATCTTCCTGCACCCGTCACCTCCACGGTTGCGCCGACTCGCAGCGCGGCTAACCCGACCCGCGCACCCGCCGCACAGTTCGCGGCGCCGGTCTCGGTCGAGCCAAAAGCTCCGGTGCTGTTCAAGGACGGGAACGATATCAAGTTTGTCTATACTTCGGTTGGGCGTTTGGAACCGGACCAGTGTTATCTGCTCCACATCGAACTGGCGGTCCCACAGATGGAAAAAGGAAATCGGGGAGACGATTTTTTGGATGTAGCGAATTGCGGCGATCAAGGTCCCGCAGGCAAAGAGCTGACTTTTGTGTTGTATCGCGGCAAGTTTACCAATTCACCGAACTATGGAACCATTCTTGCGCAGGTGAACGATCTTGCGCCGGAAGCCAGATTACTCAAGATGACGTGGACTGCCCGTGTGGTGCAAAATAATGGGCGCGCGGACGATGGCGTTCATTTCAAGACAGTTGCGCTCAGCCCAAACAGTCCACTCGTCGAGTTTGATTTTCAACCATGAACCTACGCCATACACTTTTCCTGGTGACTATCGGACTGGTTGGTATTCTCGCCCTTGCCGGCTGCGACAGCAGTCCGACTCCGACGCCTACCGCCCCGGCTCCGACAGCCGCGCCGACCTCGCCGCCGTCGCCAACCGCCGTGCCGACCAATACGCCATTGCCGCCCACGCCGACGCCCGCGCCGACCATTACTTTGCCGCCGCCGACCAACACACCCATTCCCTCGTCACCCACGCCGACGGCGACCAACACATTTATCCCCGCCACGGCAGCGCCGACGGCGACCCCGACAGAGACAGAGGTCCCGCTCAAGTTTGCCGCGCCCAAGCTCGTTTCTCCCGCCACGGGCGACTCGGTCACGGCGGGGCGCGATGACATTATCTTTAGATGGGCGCCTGTGGGTCCGTTGGGTGGCAACGAGTGTTACCTCTTGACGTTGCGTATTACCAATGCGACGACCGGACAATATGGCGAGCAGTCGTTCATCGCGCAGCCCACCTGCAACGATTCCGGGACAACCGACCCGGTGACGTTTGTGGTGGCGCGACGCGCTCCGGCTCCCGACTATGCCGGTTTGGTCGCTATCGCCGGTGACGGCGGACCCTATCGCGCGACGTGGACCATAACCGCTGTGCAAAACAACGGCGCCGACCCCGACAAACCCGACCCGTCACAATATATTCCAATCAGCCCGACCAGCGCGCCTTTTGAATTCGAAATTCGAGAATAATTCGGTCAAACCTTCGTGTGTCTCATGGCGAACAGAGTTCGCCCGACCTCGAAGGTTTGAACAGCATCAATGGCAACTTTACGTCAAATCCGTCAACGCATTCGCAGTGTAAAAAACATTTCGCAGGTCACGCGCGCAATGGAAATGATCGCGGCGTCCGAGATGCGCCGCGCTCAACAGGCGACGCTCGCCAGCCGCAATTATTCCGAAAAAGCGCGCGAGGTGATGCGATATGTTGCGACCGAGCCCGGTCGCAGCAAGAATCTCAACCCGCTCCTCGAAGAACGCCCGGACCCGAAAGCGATTGCGGTTGTGCTTTATACGGGCGATCGCGGACTTGCGGGCGCATATAATGTCAACGTCATTCGCAAGACCACAGATTTTGTAAAGCCCTACGAAAAAGCGGGCAAGCAGGTCCGACTGATCACGGTCGGCAAGCGCGGACGCGATTTGATGCGCCGCTTTGGCAAGGATGTGGTCTCTGATTTCAGCGGCATGGGCACCCGTCCCGAACTGGCTGAGGTGAGCGCGCTGGCGCACTCGGCGATAGACGAGTTCCTGAGCGGGCGCGCCGACGAGGTCCATCTCGTCTATACCGATTTCATCAACGTCCTGCGCCAGGTGCCGACCGTCAAGCGCATTCTGCCGATCGAAGAGGCGGAAATCGAACACAAGGGACCACTGGCAACATATCTGTACGAGCCGAGCGCCGAACAGATTCTCGCCCAGGTCTTGCCGCGTTTCGTCGAGGTTCAGATTTACCAGGCGCTGCTCGAGTCAATCGCTTCGGAACAGGCGGCGCGCATGGTCGCGATGCGTAACGCGACCGACAGCGCCAAAGATTTGATCGAAAGTCTGACGCTCTTGCGCAACAAGGTCCGACAAGCTTCCATCACCAAAGAGATTCTGGATATCGTCGGCGGCGCAGAGGCGCTGCGTCACTCCTAATAGACAAAGCATAGGTTACGATTAGACTCGTTTGTCGGCAGCAATTGTCACAACACTTGCTCTCGACACAATCCACTTGGTAGAGGTTCAAAATGGCAAAGGGAGATATCGGACGCATTGTCCAGGTAACGGGCGCGGTGGTAGACATTGAATTTCCACCCGGACAACAGCCCGAGATTTTTAACGCCGTCGAGGTTGACCGCGACGGCACAATTGTAATTGCCGAGGCGCAGCAGCAGTTGGGCAACGACCGCGTGCGCTGTGTCGTCATGGACACCACCGACGGCATCCGGCGCGGCATGCAAGCCACAGACACGGGCGCAGCTATTTCTGTGCCGGTGGGTCCTGCAACCCTCGGACGCATCTTTAACGTCATCGGCGAGACCATTGATTACGGCGACCCGGTCCACACGGAATTGACTGCCCCCATCCATCGCCACGCCCCCGCGTTCGAAGACCAGGTCACCACGCCACAATTCTTTGAAACCGGCATGAAAGTGGTTGACTTGATCGCTCCGTTTACCAAGGGCGGCAAGATCGGCGTGTTTGGCGGCGCGGGCGTGGGCAAGACGGTTATCATTCAAGAGCTCATTCGCTCGGTGGCGACAGAGCATTCCGGCTTTTCGGTGTTTTGTGGCGTGGGCGAACGCTCGCGCGAAGGCAACGACCTCTGGCTCGAGATGAAGGAATCGGGCGTCATCAACAACGTCGTCATGGTTTTTGGTCAAATGAATGAGCCGCCGGGCGTGCGCCTGCGCGTAGCCCTGACCGGTCTGACAATGGCTGAATATTTCCGCGACGAAGGGCGCGATGTACTGCTCTTTATTGACAACATTTTCCGTTTTGTCATGAGCGGTTCCGAAGTGTCGGCGCTTCTTGGGCGTATGCCGAGCGCGGTCGGTTATCAGCCGACGTTGGCGCAGGAAATGGGCGAATTGCAGGAACGCATCACCTCCACCAAGCGCGGCTCGATCACTTCCATGCAGGCGATCTACGTGCCGGCGGACGATTATTCCGACCCTGCCCCGGTGGCGACGTTTGCCCATCTCGACGCGACCATCTCGCTCGAACGTTCCATTGCAGAAAAAGCATTGTTCCCCGCCGTGGACCCGCTTGCGTCCACCTCACGTATTCTCGATCCGTTGATTGTTGGTGAAGACCACTATCGCACCGCGCGTGAAGTTCAGCGCGTGCTTCAGCGTTACAAGGACTTGCAGGACATTATCGCCATTCTGGGTGTCGAAGAATTGAGCGAAGACGACAAATTAACCGTGGCGCGTGCGCGCAAGATCGAACGCTTTCTGTCCCAGCCCATGCGTGTGGCGGAACAGTTCACCGGACGCGCGGGCAAATACGTGCCCATTGCCGAAACGATTCGCGGCTTTCGCATGATTCTCGACGGCAATCTCGACGATGTGCCGGAACCATATTTCTATATGCGCGGCGGGATTGATGAAGTGCGCCAAGCATACGACGCCGACCTGAAAAAAGAGTCCGAAGGCAAATAACAATCGCTCCTTGAACAAGGCGCAGCAAATCCCCTTGCGCCTTGTTCATCAGGCATTGTGCATTCCCATGTCCATTCATCTCGATATCGTCACCATTGAACGCGTCGTGGTCAGTCAAGAGGTAGATTACATCAGCGCGCCGGGAATTGACGGCGTGGTGGGAATTCTGCCCAAACATCAGCCGATGTTGACCGCGTTGGCGATTGGCGAACTGCGCTACAAAAAGGGCAATCAAGAGACCGCGTTTGCCATCGGCGGCGGGTTTATGGAAGTGCGCCCGGACCATGTGACCGTTCTGGCGGATGCTGCCGAAAGCGCCGACGAAATTGACGAGGCGCGCGCCGAGGCGGCGCGCAAGCGCGCTCAGGAATTGATGGCGCAAAAGGTCGCAAGCAGCTCCGAAGCTGTTCAGGCAGTTATCCTGGAACAAACCATGCGTCGTGCGGAACTGCGCCTCAAGGTCGCGCGCAAACGCCACCGCGGGACGAACGAATAATTGAACGAGAGCTAGCATCGCGGATCGAGCTATCTCTCGTTCTTTTCCTCACACACTGTGTCAGTATTTGTTCGACAAATCGGCATTGACCTCGGCACCATGAACGTGCTTGTGTATGTTCGCGGGCGCGGCATTGTTCTGCAGGAACCCTCGCTGGTGGCGATTTCGATCATTGACAACCGGATCGTCGCGCTCGGCGAAGAAGCCAAAGCCATGTTGGGACGCACGCCCGAGAACATCGAAGTCATGCGCCCCATGCGCGACGGGGTCATTGCCGACTATATGGTGACCGAAGCGATGCTCCGCTACTTTATTCAAAAAGTCTGCGGACGACTTCAAATCTCGCTCGGACAGAAACCCGAGATTGCGATTTCTGTCCCCGTCGGCGTCACCACCGTCGAATCCCGCGCTGTCCACGATGCCGCCATCGCCGCAGGGGGGCGCATTGCCCACCTGATCCCCGAGCCGCTTGCCGCGGCAATGGGCGCGGGGCTGCCCGTTCACACTCCAACGGGCAATATGGTTGTGGACGTTGGCGGCGGTGCGAGCGAGTCCGCCGTGATTTCCGTCAACGGCATCGTTGTTTCCTCGTCGGTGCGTGTGGCGGGGCTCAAGATTGACGAAGCCATCACCAACTATATCCGCAAAAAATACAATTTGATGATTGGCGAGCAGACTGCCGAAGACATCAAGATTCAGATTGGCTCTGCCTTGCCGTTGGAAGAAGATGTGCAGATGGAAGTGCGCGGGCGCGATCAGGTCGCGGGGCTGCCGCGCACGATTCGGGTGGGCGCAAGCGAAATCACCGATGCCATCTCGGAACCGCTTGCCGCCATCGCGGGTGTGACCCGCTCGGTCCTCGAAAAGACCCCGCCCGAGCTCGCGGCGGATATTATTGATCGCGGTATGGTGCTCACGGGCGGCGGCGCGTTGCTGCGTAATCTGGACCGCTTTCTCACGCGCGAGACCGGCGTCCCCTGTTATCCTGCCGAAAACCCCATCGCCTGTGTCGCCATCGGCGCCGGTCGCGCAGTCGAACAACTCGAACTGGTCCGCAAGAGCATGGTGCAGGTCTAGAACTCGAATCTCACAAAACAACAACCCGACAGGCGAGACCTCGTCTGTCGGGTTGTTGTTTTTCAGTCAGAAATCAAAAATCAGTCATCACAAATAATACGTCATGCTTTGCAGCCCGGCGACCGGGTCAATGTGATACACCTTGACCTTGGGCGGCACGCTCAAGGTGGTGGGCGCATAATTCAGGAGTGCCCGCACACCCCCCTCGACCAGCTCATCCGCGACCGCTTGCGCCGCGCCGGCAGGCACCGCGATAATGGCAACGTTCACGTTGCGCTCGCGCAGCGTCTTGTCAAGCTCTTCCATCGGTTGGACTTGCCATTCAGCCATCTGCTTGCCTATTTTGCTCGGGTTGGCGTCAAAAACCGCGACGATGCGAAAGCCGCGCGATTCGAACCCGTCATAGTTTGCCAGCGCATGTCCCAAATCTCCCGCGCCGACAAGGACCATGTCCCACAAATGGTGGACCTGCAGAATCTCGCGCAGTGATTTCTCCAGATATTCGATCTCATAACCTGTGCCCTGCTTGCCAAACTCTCCAAAATAGGAAAGGTCTTTGCGAATCTGGGCGGACGAGAACCCCAATTTTTCAGAAAGCTCTTGCGACGAGGTGACCCGTCTGCCCTCGCTCGACAACTGCGTCAAGGCGCGTAGATAGAGTGGCAGCCGTCCAATTACGATTGCCGGGACGTGATGACTAGAGTTTGACATGCTTGGCTTGTCCGATGAAAACTCTTGCATAGGGAGGATTGAATTGTGACACGAGCTAACAATCAACACACACTAAATCGGTCAACATCTTGTGCTTGACAACTGCGCTAGTCCTGTCCTTTCGCGCTTGTGAAGAGGTTGTGATGCACTTGTGACAAACAAATCATACTTGAGGTGGGTTCAAACGTCAAGTGACGAATTTCACTATGGGTTTCTACGCCTGCATCGTGCCTCTTGGATGATTTCAAAATATCGGTCCAGATGCGCCTGCGCTGTAAATTGACGTTTGTATGCCTCAAATCCATTCTGCCCCAGAGTGTTCCGCTTGTCGGGGTGCGCCAGCAGATCATCCAGGATGGCGCGCAGTGACGCTTCGTCCGTATAGGTCATGCCGCCCCCCTGTTCCGTCAACAGGTCGGGCAGGGAGCCGAGATGTCGTCCGATGACCGGCGTCTTTTGCCGATGCGCTTCCAGCACCACCAGCGGCGCGTTTTCATAGCACAACGACGGGACGATCAAGGCAGTCGCGTCACGATACAACCCCGCCAGTTCCGATTTATTCATCCATTTCAGAAACTCGATGTTGGGGCTTTTTCCCGCCAATCGTTCCAGCTCGGCGCGCTGACTCCCTTCGCCGACGAGCGTCAAATGTGCCTTGTCATAATCACGGAACAGCGGGATGAGCGTTTGCGCCCCCTTGATCTTTTCAAAACGTCCGACAAACAGAAAATACGGTTTCGCCATCGGCGCAGGTGGGACCACCGTCGGCAGATCCGCGGGCGTGTCAAAATACGGCATCACGGTTGCGGGCGTCCGGATGCCCAGTTCGCGGTGTTTGCGCATGCTAAATGGACTTGGGTGTAACAGCATATCCACATGCTTGAGCGCATCGTCAAGCATCTTGGTATACCGCCACCACTGCGGCGGGCGACCATATGCCAGAGTGCAGCGCAAGCATTGTTTTTCCTCGCACGCCCCGCCGTCGTAACGGAACAACACACTCATCGGACATACCAGCCAGTATTCGTGCGTGGTATAGAGTTTGACCGCGCTCCCCAACTTGAGCAACTCGGGTCCGCCGACCAGCGAGATATTGTGATAGTGAATCACGTCAAACCCGCGGTCGAGCACAGCACGAATCTTGCCGGTCTTGAAAAGCGGATAACCCGTCTGCTGAGTTGCCAGAGGCGACAGTCCACCCAACCCGCTTTGTAGACGATGCACCACCACATTTGGATGCGCTTTGTAACTGCGCGGGGTTTCGCCGCGCGCGAGCAAATTGTACGAGTCTATGCAGTGAATCACTTCGACATAATGCCCGCGCTCTGCCAGTTCGCTCGCAAGTTGAAGAGTGTAGGTTGCATCCCCGCCGAACGAAAAAGGGGGGTAAAAAGTCGTGATCATGCAAAAGCGCAGCGGTCGGCTCATCCCGTCGCGCCCCAAATGTCGCCGACGGTGAACCCGTTCGGAAACGGGTCATCGGAGTCAACCCCATACGTCGCGATCCCCGTCACCCACGCTGTGCCCGTAAGCGTGGGCACCACCGCGCGATAATTTCCGACGCGCGTCTCTTCGATCAACCTGCCCGTAAAGACCGTTCCCAAAATCCCTTCATGCCGAAAATCTTGACATAAGGGCAGTCTTCCTTTGGCAAAGAGCGTCGCCATCTTGGCGCAGGTCCCCGTGCCGCACGGCGAGCGGTCAATCGCGCCCGTCCACGTTGCCGGATTGTTCCAATCGAGCGTATTGGTCGAGACGATGGCGGCGTTTTTCGAGTCCGCCTTGTCGGACGAGGGTGGGGCGGACAGGATGCCGATGGTCACATCCTTGATTTGGGGATTTTCGGGATGAGCCACCGGCAGTTGTTCCCGCACCGCCGCCTTGATCATTTCGCCGATCCGCACAATGTCTTTGCCCTCATCGGGCGTGATGCTCAATCCAAACTGTGCCGCTTCGGCAACATAATAAAACATCCCGCCCCACGCAACGTCAACGCTCACCGTGCCGAGCTGCGGCACCTCGACCGGCGTATCAAGATACACTGCAAACGCGGGGACGTTCGTAAACGTCACTCCCGTCACCTTGCCGTTGGCGCAGTGTGCGCGCACAGCTACAAGCCCCGCCGGCGCTTCGAGCACAATATCGGTGAACGGCTCGCGCATCGGCAGCATTCCCGATTCGAGGAGCGCTGTAGTCGCGCAAATCGTATTGGTGCCCGACATCGGAACATATTCCGTCTGCTCCATAATGATAAAGCCCGCGTCGGCGCGCGGGTCGGTGGGCGGCAGAATCAGATTGCAGTTGGCGGCAGGATAACCGCGCGGCTCGCGGAGCATCCGCAGACGCAAATCATCTTTGTGCATCTGAAAATACTGCATCTTGTCAAACATGGTCTTGCCGGGCACATCCAGCACTCCGCCGACGATCACGCGCCCATGCTCGCCCGCCGCATGGAGGTCAATTGCCTGGACTAGATTGGTCAAGCGCATCGGAACTCCTTTATACCAGTTCGCGCAGCTGTTCGAACATTTGAATCAGCTGACCGAGAAAATCAGGATAGGTCGCGCCATCCATCGTGACGACGGTTTTCATATTGCCGTTGCGGTCGCGGGCGCTGATGCTATAAGTGATCAAGTCCGCCCCGACGGCGCGATAGAGCGGTTCGAGGTCGGCAAACTCTTGTGATTCGAGCATCCGTCGCAGCGGTTGGAGCATGGGCTCGTCCAATTTGATGCTCTTGTTTTCGGTCGTGGTCCGGCTGCTCAATTCAATCAGTCCGCCTTGATATACGGTCAGGGTCTCGTCAAGCCCCGCAAACCCGCCGCTCTTGCGATAAATCGCCAAAACATCGGGTGCGAGCGGCAAATCGCGCCCCGTCGTGGTTTCGACGGCTGTTGGCTTTGACAAAGGGGTCTCGCCCGCGGTTGGTCTTTGTTGCGGCGCACGAGTCGCTTGCTCGACGGGCACAATGGTTGGCTCGGAGGTTGGACTTGGGGCGCAGCCAGCCAGCAATCCGATTGCCAAACACAACGCAGTCACTGCGAATTTGAACATGGGTCACATCCTTTCGCGAGAGATTGTAACAAAGCCATTCATATCCGGTCAACCGGGATCAAGATTATACCCCCTGCAAATTGGCGCGCACGCGCCCCCCGACTATAATGGGATGCCATCGGACAGCACAACTGCTCGAACCGGCTGTCCATCCGGGATTGAAAAAGCGGGACCTCTTATGCCCGAACGCGGCGACGAATTTCTTTTTGACCAGGTGACCATCAACATCCAAGCCGGAGACGGCGGCAATGGCGCAGTCTCGTTTCGCCGCGAGGCGCACGTGCCGCGGGGCGGACCCAACGGCGGGAACGGCGGGCGCGGCGGGAATGTCGTCTTGCGGGTGGATAAACGGCTCAACACGCTCTTGCCGTTTCGCCACAAAAAGCACTTTCGCGCCGACAAGGGCAAGCATGGCAGCGGCAAAGACCAGAATGGCGCGTACGGCAAGGATGCTATCGTCCGCGTGCCGCCCGGCACCATCGTCCGCGATGCCGACTCGGGCGAATTTCTTGCCGACCTCCTGGAACCGGACCGCGAATTGATCGTCGCGCTCGGTGGGCGCGGGGGGCGCGGCAATGCGGCATTTACATCCGCCACCAACCGCGCACCTCACTTTTCCGAAAAAGGTGAGCAAGGACAGGAACGCCGTCTGCGTCTCGAACTAAAACTCATCGCCGACATTGGAATTGTCGGCAAACCAAACGCGGGCAAGAGCACGTTTCTCGCTCGCATCACAGCTGCGCGTCCCAAAATTGCCGATTATCCGTTTACGACATTGATCCCCAATCTGGGCGTTGCCGAGATTGACGAACGCACCGTCGTGCTGGCGGATATTCCCGGACTGATTCAAGGCGCGCATCAGGGGGCGGGGTTGGGCGATCGCTTTCTCAAGCACATCGAGCGCACCCGCGTCCTGATTCATTTGCTCGACGGCGCGGCGGACGATCCGCTCGCCGATTTTGATTCGATCAACGTCGAACTCGAACTATACAGCCCCGCGGTGGCGACCAAGCCGCAAATTGTCGGTTTCAACAAGATGGATTTGCCCGACGCACAGCGAAACTTTGCTCGCGTGTCCGCCAAACTTGTCCGGCGCGGCTTGCAGGTCGTTCCCGTGTCCGCTGCGACCGGTCAAGGCGTCCCGGAACTGCTCCGCGGCGCGGCGGCGATTCTTGACGCCCTGCCCGCCGAGATGGAGACACCGCCGCCGGAAACCATGCCCGTCTTTCGCCCGGCGCCGGATGAAAATGCTTTTACCATCGAACGCGAACCCGACGACGATGGCATCCGTATTTTTCGCGTGCGCGGCGTCAAGGTCGAGCGCGTCGCCCAAATGACCAACTGGGCGCAGGAAGAAGGCGTTCAGCGCACCCATCGCGTTTTTCAGGCGATGGGGGTGAATGATGCCCTGCGCGCGGCGGGAATCCGTGACGGAGATTATGTGCGTCTCGGGAATATCGAGGTCGAGTGGGGTGACGCGATCCGGTAAAGTCCTATGGAAACTATTCCCCTCAATCCGCTTTTGATTGCTTCGTATGTCGCTGCCATCGCGTTCGAAGTGATCTTGCCGCTTGTCGTCGGGTTTTTTATTCATCGCCGTTTTGGGGTGCGCTGGAAGTTTTTCCTGTTTGGCATGTTGGTCTTTTTTGTCACCCAGTTGCTCATTCGCATCCCGTTGGTCCAACTTGTCCAGGCGTATTTAGGGCAGACCATCCAGTCGTCCCAGACGTTTTTGTATGCGTGGGTCTTTGCTCTGGCGCTCACAGCTGGGCTGTTTGAAGAGATCGGGCGTTATCTGGGGTATCGCTTTTTGATCAAGGACAACAAGACCTGGGAGGTTGGGCTGATGTATGGGGCGGGTCATGGCGGGTTGGAATCCATGCTGCTCATCGGCGGACTGGTGTTGTTGGGACTGATCAACTATATTGCCCTCTCGACCACCGATTTTTCGGCATTGAATTTGCCCCCCGACCAGCTCGCCTCGATCCAGACCGCGCGTCAGCAATATGCCGGACTTGACTGGTGGATGCCGCTGCTCGGCGCGTATGAACGATTCATCACGATCTTTTTCCACATCGCCATGTCAGTTCTCGTCCTCCAAACCTTTCTGCGACGTTCGCTTTCGTGGCTCGTCTTGGCAATCGCGCTCCATACCCTCGTAAATTTTATCGCGCTGGTCCTGGCGCAGCTCACGAGTGTTCTCTGGGTCGAAGTGGCGCTCACATTCACGTTGCCGTTGAGTCTGGCTCTCATTTTTTACCTGCGTCCGCGCCCGGCGCCGCCGGGACCTGCTCCCGCGGCATGAAATACGGCATTCTCGGCGGGACGTTTGACCCGCCCCATAATGGGCATCTCAAGATTGCCGCGGCAGCCAGGTCTGCACTGGGCTTGGCGCAAATCGTCTTTATCCCCGCCGGGCAGCCGCCCCACAAACTGGACGACCCGGTGAGTCCGGCGGCGACGCGGCTCGCCATGTTGGAACTCGCGCTGGCGCGGCATCCCGATTTCGTCATCTCGCGGCTAGAGCTCTTGCGCGCGGGTCCTTCCTACACCGTTGACACGCTTCGTGAACTGCATCAAACGCTTGGCGACGATGCCGAGATCTATTTTATTATGGGAATGGACTCGCTCCAGAATTTTCACGCCTGGCATCAACCGCAGGAAATTGTCAAACTGTGCAAACTCGCGGTCTTGAGGCGACCGGGGTTTGACGTTGATCTGGACACGCTGGAAAAGCAGGTCCCCGGCGTGACGGCGAGCGTCGTCATCATTCCCGGACCCGAATTTGACATTTCTGCCAGCGAAATCCGCGCCCGTGTTCGTCGCGGCGAATCCATTCGCGGTTTGGTGCCCCCGGCTGTCGCCGCGTTCATCAAAACCAATCGTCTTTACAAAAATGGAGCTCTTTGAGGACCGATCTCTGAAATCGTTTCTCGGCGTGTATCGAATGCAGGTGAAAGGAAAGGATTAATGCGGCTCTCGCTCTCGACCGGCTCGCTTTATATTTATCCGTTACGCTGGACATTTGGCTTGGCAAAACGCGCGGGGTTTGATGGGTTGGAATTGGTCATTAATCCCGAAGTGGATTGGCGCGGCGCGGACTATATCAAAAAGCTTGCAGCAGAATTTCAGCTCCCCATCCTGACCGTCCATCCGCCGCTCTATGGTTATCGCGGCTGGAACGACATCAACATCACATATGCCCCATACATGGCTCGGGCGCTCGCCTTGACCGCCGCGGTCGGCGCTCGCCTGATGGTGGTCCATGCGCCGCGCGCGACGAACGCAAGCGCCGGCGTGGGCAGAGAATTTATTGACCGGGTGGCAGTCTCGCGCCGCGCCATCAACGGCTCGGGACCGCTGCTCGGCATTGAAAACAGCGCAAAATTCAATCGCACGGACGAGACCTATATTTTGCGTCATCTCCCCGAATTGCGCGAGTTTGTGGACAAGCATGACCTGGCAATGACGCTCGACACCGCGCACGTCGGCACCTTCGACCTCGACCTGCTCGAATCCCTGAATTTCTTTGACGGGCGCGTGGCAAATATTCACCTCTCGGACTTGCGCCAGGTGCCGCACTGGCTCATGAACCGACCGCGCTTGCACAGTTATTACCGCCAGCACCAATTCCCCGGCAGCGGCACGCTACCCCTGCGAGACCTCTTGCGCGCTCTGAAAAAACGAGGGTATGACGGCGCCATCACCTACGAGTTGTCGCCCCTCGCCGTCAATGTGCTGACACCCTGGCGCGTCGAAAAGAGATTGCGTCAGGCAGTCGAGTTTGTGCGGGATGCTCTCGCTGACTGATTCTCGTTATTCAAAATCAACTGCGTGCATCGAAACAGGGCAATCACTTTGCCGCTTTTCTCGTCCGACACCGTCGCGTCCCACACCTGCGTCGTCCGTCCTCCGTGTACCATTCCGGCTTCGACCCGTATCGCGCCATCGCGCGCCGTTCCCAGATAATTGGTTTTGAGCTCTATCGTCGTAAAATTAGTCGCGCCTTCAGGGAGTGAGGCGACACAGCCATACCCGCACGCCGTGTCCGCAAGCGCCACAATCGTCGCCGCATGTAAAAATCCGTTTGGCGCCAGATGATGGTCGCGGATTTCAACCCTGCCGACCGCCCGCGAGGGCGCGATTTCTGTAATTTCGATTCCGAGCAGCCCCGGCAAACGCCCAATGCCGCGCTGTTGAAATTGTTCGAGCATGTATTTCATCCTTTGGATATTTAACCTTCGACCCGGGGTCTCGCGCGCCGCAAGAGCGCCAGATATCTGGGGCGCGCGACCGCATACAGCCAATACAGCGGACGGTTCACCACAAAATCATGCGCGGGGATGCGCTCGACAAACTCGCCGCCAAAACCCATTTTGAATTTATAAACTCCATACATTGGCGCGGTCTCGGTCAGGGTGTCGGGTGCCCCCCACATATCATATTCCGCGCATCCTTGCTCTTTTGCCCATTTCATCGCCTGCCATTGAAGCAAATGATTCGGCATCAACTTTCTGTGCATGCTCCGCGACGCGCCGTAAAAATACCAGGCGCGCGCTCCAAATCTAAACAAGACAAGCCCCGCCACCGGCTCATTCCCCACCCGCGCCATCAAGATTTTTGCCTCGCCCGCGCGCTCCATGCTTTCCCACACATCCCGGTAATACTCAAAAGGGCGAATGATAAAGCCGTCCCGCGTGCTCGTTTCCGCATACATGTCATACAAGACCCGCCGCGCGTTCGCATCCTCCTGCGCGACCGTCTCGACGACAACGCCCTTTTTCTCTGCCAGCCGGATGTTGTAGCGCCATTTGGGCTTCATCCCTTCCAGGATTTCCTGCTCGCTCCGCGTCAGGTCGAGCGTGACCGTATTGTGAAACTGGATCTGCTCGTCCGATGGAAACCAGCCGCGCTCTGACAAAAGCTTGACTGCAGGTTCGGACACGCGTATGTCGGGGTCCGCCTTGATAAAAATTGCCCGCTCTTGCCGCGCGATTTTTTCAAGCTCGCCCCAGACCCGTCCAAACAACTGCGTATCTGACATATCCAGCACCGGACCCTTGGGCACATACAATACCCCATACGGTGTGCGCGGCACCGGGCGGCGCAGTATTTGTGCCGCCGCGAGCGGCAAACCATTCTCGCAAATCAAGACCCGCCTCACCGTCCAGCCGTGTCGCGCCTTGATCTCGCCCCACGTCCACGACTGCAAGACGTGGGCGCGAGGAATTTTTTCCAGCGCGCGGTCCCATTCATGCGCGCCCTTGACGTCCTGTGATTGCACGCCGAACATTGTAGCCGAGAACACCTCCATGACAACTACAAATTCATCTTTTGTCAGTGTATAATTGTGCCATGCCCCCAATTACACCCCATATCCGGCTCGAACCCTCGGACATTTCTCCCTTTGTCTTGACCTGCGGCGACCCCGAGCGCGCCAAACGCATCTCGGAATACCTGACCAATGCTAAACAGGTCGGCGCATGGCGCGAGTACCATTCCTATACCGGCGAATATAAAGGCAAACGTATCACCGCCATTTCGCACGGCGTCGGCGGCGCGGGCGCTGCCATTTGTTTTCAAGAGTTGATTCGCATCGGCGCGCATACGATCGTTCGCGTGGGCACCTCCGGTTCGTATCTCGCTCATATTCGCTCGGGCGACATCCTCATCGGCACGGGCGCGACGCGCGAGGATGGCACCTCAAACGTGCTGGTGGACGTTGCATTTCCTGCCATCTCGGATTTGGATGTGACCAACGCGCTGCGAGCTGCCGCCGCGGCGCGCAGAGATGTCAAGTTCGCGTTGGGTGTCATGCGCAGCACCGCCGCTTTTTATTACGGCTTGACGCCCAACCCACACCACTATTGGGCGGACGCGGGCGCGGTCGGCGTCGAAATGGAATTGGCGACCTTGTTGATCATCGCGTCCCTGAACAAAATCCGCGGCGGCGGCATCTTTGTCGCCGATGGCAACCCCAACGAGACCGCTTCCGCAAACATGAGCGACTATGACCCGCACCGTAAAGCGGTCGAGGTTGCCAAAGACAAAATGATAGAGATTGCGCTGGACGCACTGCTCCGGTTATGACCGCCGCACAAATCATCGAGCTGTTTCAACTTGAACCTCTGCCGGTAGAAGGCGGTCTGTTTCGGCGTTATTACGGCGCAGAGGAAACGATTCCGCGCCACGCGCTCCCCGCCCGCTACACCCATCCCAAACCCCACGGCAGCGCGATTCTCTACCTGCACACGCCCGACACGCGCTCGCTCTTGCATCGGCTCAAGACCGACGAGATTTATCATTTTTACAACGGCGACCCCGTTGCGCTTGTCCTGCTGAACGCGGACCGGACACATCAAATCGTGACCCTCGGTCGAGACTATGCGGCGGGACACGTCCCATACTGTGTCGTGCCGCGCGGCGTGTGGCAAGGGTCTCTGCTTGCCCCGGGCGGCGAATGGGCATTGATGGGCGCAACGATGGCGCCCGCGTACGACGACGATGATTTCGAGTTGGCTGACCGCGCGTTCCTCCTGGAGCAATATCCCAACGCGCGCGAATGGATTTTGTGCCTGACCTGAAAACCCTGCCGGTCAAGCTCCGCGACGCCCGCCCGGCTATCATCCCGACACACGAGGCAACAACATGTCCAGAATAATCCATGGCGCAATTTTTCTCGTCACCCTCGGTTTGCTCTTCACTCTCGCTCCTGCCGCGAATGCCGCTCGTCTGGACACACGCGAACTCTTGCGTTCGCTCGGCGGCGTCCCCTGTCCGAATGACAGCGCATTCACCTGCGTCACGCTCACCGTTCCGTTGGATCATTTCAACGCTGGAGATGCGCGCACGCTCGATGTGGTTTTCGCCGTCCTGCCCGCATCGGGCACGCGCAAGGGAATGTTTGTCACAGTGACGGGCGGTCCCGGCACCTCTGGAATTTATTATGCCGACGACTATACCTCGTATTTTGACCCCTCGCTGCCCGAACATTTCGACATTGTCTTTTTTGACCAGCGCGGCATGGGCTTGTCGGGCGGTCTGGACTGCTACATGGCGGCGTCCGGTTACTATCAGGCAAATTGGAGCGCGCGCACCCCTCTGCGCGCGGAAAAACTAAAGACCGCCGCAAAAACATTCGCCCGGGATTGCTATCAAGAAATGGGTAAACCCGAAATTCTGCCTTTTCTGGGGACCGCGCAAGCGATAGAGGACCTGGAATTATTTCGACAAATGATGGGAGATGCCAAGTTCTATTTGTATGGCGAGAGCTATGGCACCCAATATGTTCAAACATACGGGCAGACTCACGGCGCCCACTTGGCGGGCATGATTCTCGATGGCGCCGTTGACCTCACTTTCGAAGGAGTTCCCTATTACGGCGATGCGGCGCAGGCATTCAACAACGCGCTGGTGGACTCGCTTGCTGGTTGTTACGAAAATCCAAAATGTCGCGCCGATTTTCCGATGCGACCACTCAAGGGATACGATCGGCTCGCCGCGCAGCTCGCGACCGGGAACGCCAAGGTGGATTTTCCGTTGGGTGATGGCACGCGCGTCAAACGCAAATTTACCCTTGACGACCTCGAAACAATCGGCACCGGGCAAATGTACGGACAAAGCGGGCGCATGTTGATGGTGCGTGCGCTTGCCGCCTATGCGCGCGATGGCGACCTGGCGCCGCTCACCCGTCTGTTGTATCCGAACCTCGGCGTTGACGAGACGACGCTCCAGCCCGGTTTTGATCCGTCCTGGTCCGACGCGTTTTATTATGCGGTTGAATGTCAGGATTATGGGTACTTTGCGGGAACCAAATCGTCGCGCGCAGACCAATACATCAATGCGGCGCTGCCTTTTGAACTTGGGACGATCCGCCTCTCCTCGGTTGTGTGGGGTGATCTTGCCTGTGTCTACTGGCGCAATTCCAAACAGGTCTCGCCGCGTCCCGGTTACGGGGCTTTTGCGGGGGTCCCCACCTTTGTATTGAACGCCGAGTCCGACCCGATTACGCCCATCTGGATGGCGCGCGCCGTGTTTGAGCATCTTGACGATGGCTATCTCATCACCCAGCGCGGCGGTCCCCATGTAATTTTTGGGCGCGGGAATCTTTGCATTGACAGCCCCATCACCCAATTTCTGGTGAATGACACCTTGCCCGCCCAACGCGAAACCGAATGTGGCGGAAAAATCATGACCAAATATATCCCGCTTGCGCCGCTCGACTCGAGCGCTTTTCCGTCATTGCTCGCCGCGTTTCAATCCGCCGAGACCGAAATCAACTATTTGCCCGAATACTGGTATTGGGATTTTGAGACGACGGTCCGCGTTGGATGCCCGATTAGCGGTTGGATTGAATTTCAAAAGGATGGCGGGCGCACCCGTCTCCAGCTCGACGGCTGCGCGTTTTCTAAAGGGTTTGCCATGACGGGCACGGGAGCATTTCACTACAATACCGACAGGTTCTTTTTGGATGTAAATCTTTCGGGTTACCGGGACTGCGCGTCCAGCTATGCCCGTCACGGTGATAGTGTCTCCCTGCAAGGCGATTGCGGCGGAATCACGCTCGACGAGAGCGCCCAAGTGGATGCCGCAGACTCGTTTGACATCCCGCGTGAGCTGAAACGCTTCAAGCGTCCACGCTGACGGTCGAGCGACAACTGACCGCCGACGCGTCGCTTGCCGACTGCCCTTAATGCAAGCGCCGGCAGGACGACTATCCCAACCCGCGCTTGTAAAGGCGTCGCGCAAGCTTGTAGACCTGATGCTTTGTTCCGTCAAACACCAGTTCCCACGCCCCACTATATCGCACCGGCGCGCCGCCAAACCCCTGCTTGAACTGATATAACGAGGACGGCAGATTCTCATTCTCTGCCGTCTCTCTCGGCGCTTTCGGAATCCCCCACAGGTCATACCGGGCGCAGCCCCGTTCTTTTGCCCACCGGATCGCCGCCCAGTGCAGAGCGTGATTGGGCATCCGATTGCGTTCCTCGTTCCCGGACGCCCCATACAAATAGATCGCCTCACGCCCAAACGCGGTCACAAAAATCATCGCCAGCGGCTTGGCGTCAAATTCGGCGATCAAGAGCCGCACATGGTCGCCCGCCTGCAAAAGCTCGAACGCCGTGCGGTAATAGTCTGCGCCATGAATGGCAAAGCGGTCGCGCTCCCCGGTCAACCGCATCAAATCATAAAACGCGCCAAAATCAGCGATTCCCCCCATACGCACGGTCACGCCCTTTTTCTCCGCCAGCCGGATGTTATAGCGCCATTTGCTTTTCATGCGCGCGAGGATGGTTTCGAGGTCTGCGGTCAGGTCGAGATGAATGGTCGCGGGCGGTTGAATGGTCTCTGATGTTCGGACGAATCGCGCCTGTTTGAGCAGCGTGTCCCGTTCATCCCCCTCGAGCCAGTCCGGTTCGAGTTTGAGCACAAACGCGCCGCGCCCGCGCACATGCTGTGCGAGGCGTTCGAGAAACGGCGCCAGGTCCCGGGCGTTTGTGACGACCGGGCCGCGCGGCACATAGGCGAGCGTCAGGGCAGGGGCGAGACGGCGATACAGTATTTGCGCCGCGCCGCTTGCGCCCCTTTCTCCCTCCCATGAAACTCGCTCGACGCTCCAGCCAAACTTGCCCTTGAGCTCCCCCCAGCCAAAGCATTGGAGCAGATGACCGTCATGTTCGAGCAGAAATGCGTCCCGGTTGTCACGCCCGGTGACGATTTTGAGTGTGGGTGAGTCTGACACGGCGAGGATTATAAGAGGAGGCCGCGCCGATTGCAATTGCGGCGCGACGACCTTTTTTGCACCTGTTTCACCGAATTATGGGAGAGAGTTCGCGAATTCTAAATTTGTTTGCATTATCATTTAACTTGTGTTAATATCGTATTGTTCAGTACGGCACAAACGAAAAGAGCCGTACCGATTTTTTTGCAAATCGCAGAGCACATTTTTTAACTATCTTCTAATCTTGAACTATCCCACAGGTTGTCAGAGTGCATGATAGTTTTTCAGTGACCCCAAAATGACGCATCGGCGCGCGATACGTATGGTATCACCTTGCGCGGCGACGCGGCAGGAGCAGTGATTATGTTGGAACGATACGCGTTAATCGGTCTTTTTGCGTTCGCCGCAATCACCTTTCCGATTCTACCGCTCGTTCTCGCCTTTCTCTTTCGCCCCAAAAAGCCGACTCGGTTAAAACAGTCCACCTACGAGTGCGGAATCGAAATCCAGAACGAGGCACCCGAAGCGCAGTCTATCTGGGTCCAGTTCCGCGTACAATACTATATTTACGCGATTCTGTTTGTCGTTTTCGACATCGAAGTCGTGTTTGTCTATCCGTGGGCGGTTGCCACCAATCAAATGAGTCTCTTTTGGCTCCTTGAGATGGCGGTCTTTATCCTGATCCTTGTCGGCGCGCTCGCGTACGCGTGGCGCAAGAATCTGCTCGAGTGGGTGTAGGGTTTCCATCATGGACATCTGGACTTTAATCACGGATCCCTTTGTTACGATCTATAACCTGCTCCGCAGCGGCATTATCGGCTTGCTCGCGAGTTTGGGTGTGCCGCCGGATTGGATCGCCCTGATCGTGTTCCTCATCATGGGCATCATCGTGGTCACCGCCATCTTGATCGTCGCCCCCGTCATGATGATGTACATGACCTGGTTGGAGCGCAAGCTGGTTGCGCGGATGCAGGACCGCGTCGGTCCAAACCGCGTCGGTCCCTTTGGCTTACTCCAGCCGATTGCGGACATGATCAAATTTCTCACCAAAGAAGATATTGTGCCCGAGGGAGTTGACAAACCGGTCCATTTGCTCGCCCCCATCGTCGTCGTCATCCCCGTCATTCTCTCATTTTCGGTCATCCAGTTTGGCGTCGGCATGGGCGCGGTGGATCTGAATCTCGGCCTTTTGTTTCTCTTGGCGATGGGTTCCATGGCGACCATCGGCGTCTTTATGGCGGGTTTTGGTTCCCACAACAAGTTTGCAATGATTGGGGGGATGCGCGCGGCTGCCCAGATCATCAGTTACGAAATTCCCCAGATTCTCTCGGTCGTCGTCGTCGTGCTCCTGGCTGGCTCGATTTCCCTCAACGGCATCATCGAAAAACAGAGCGGACTTTTTGGTCTCGGGTGGTACTTTTTCTATCTCCCCGTCGGACCGATCGCGTTCTTTATCTTTTTGCTCGCCGCCACGGCGGAAATCAATCGGGTGCCCTTTGATTTGCCCGAAGCGGAATCAGAACTGGTTGCCGGTTATCACACCGAATACAGCGGCATGAAATTCGGACTTTTCTATCTCGCGGAATTTCTCAACACCTTTATCATCAGCGCCATCGCGGCCTCGCTCTTTTTTGGCGGCTGGCAAGGTCCCTTTGTCCAGCAAATCCCTGCGTTGGGCATTGCGTACTTTTTCGGCAAGACGATCATTCTGATCGGCATTCAACTGTGGTTCCGCGGCTCACTCCCTCGTATTCGCGTTGACCAGCTCATGAACTTTGGCTGGAAGCGCCTGGTGCCCGCGACCCTTGCCCTCATCCTCTTTACCGCGGCTTTTCTTTGGGCATATCGTGTTTTGAATCAATTCTTGACAGGGTTGGGGGGCTGAAATGGACCTATTTGGCGTAATATCCCAACTCGTGTTCCTTCTGGTCGCCGTGCTGACGCTGGCGGCCGGGCTTGCGACCGTGCTTTTGCGGAATGTCTTTCACGCCGCCCTCGCTCTGGTCGGCACCTTTTTTGGCGTCGCAGCCATCTATTTGATGCTCGAAGCGGAATTTCTCGCCATCGTTCAAATTCTCGTTTACGTCGGCGCGATTGCGGTCCTGATTCTCTTTGCCGTCATGTTGACGCGAGGAATGATGCAAACCGAGGACAGCAACATCAACAGCCAATGGGCGTGGGCGGCGACCGCCATCGGGGTCCTTTTCGTAGGCCTGTTTATTCTCATCCTCCAGGTGCCGTGGAAAATTAGCGGTCAGCCGGTGGTCGGCGATACTACACCTGCGTTGGGGACCGCGCTCTTGACCACGTATCTCTTGCCCTTTGAGGTAGTTTCTGTTTTGCTCTTGGCTACCCTGATCGGCGCATTTATCATCGCGCGCGAATAAGCAGTCGGCGGTCACGGAAAAGCGGTCGGCGAATTCTATTTTGGCGGCTGCTTTATGCTCAACTCTAATGATCAATGATATTCCCCTGAACTATTTTCTATCGCTCGCCGCCGCGCTTTTCTGCATCGGGCTTTTCGGGTCCCTCGCCCGCAAGAACGCGATTGCGGTGCTGATGGGCATCGAGTTGATGCTCAACGCGGTCAATATCAATCTGGTCGCCTTTTGGCGCTATGGCTCGCCCGACCCCATTCTCAATCAGGCAGGCATCGTTTTTGCGCTCTTTGTCATTACCCTGGCTGCCGCCGAGGCGGCAATCGGGCTTGCGCTGGTGATTGCAATCTACCGTTCGCGTGACACAGTGAACGTGGAGGAAATTAACTTGCTCAAGTGGTGAGAGACGATCTCATGGTTCAAAATTTTACGCTGCTTATCCCGTTATTTCCGCTGTTGGCATTCGCCATCATCGCCCTCCTCACGCGCAGTCGCAATCGTCTCAGCGCGTGGATCGCGATTCTTGGCGTCATATTGGCGCTTGCCCTTTCGCTCGGTGTGTTTCTCGAAGCCCTCGCAGAAGGCGCTGAATTGGCGGTCAATCCGTTCTATGGTGCTCCGATCGTCTGGTATCCCTATGGCACCGCCACGGTCAATTTCGGTTGGCTGGTTGACCCGATGGGTTCCGCCATGCTGTTCATGGTTCCGACGGTCTGTTTGATGATCTTTATCTATTCCGTCGCATATATGCGCCATAGCCATACGGGCAAGGATGGCCACACCATCCATGAAGACGACCCGCGCTATGCGCGCTTTTTTGCGCTCATTTCGCTCTTTACGGGAAGCATGCTCTTGCTCGTGATTTCCTCCAACCTGCTCCAATTCTTTATCGCCTGGGAAATTATGGGTTTTTGTTCGTATGCGCTCATCGGTTTTTGGTCATTTCGCGGTCTCAAGGAACATCACATTGACGATGCTCAGGTTGGACGGGCGCGCGCTGCCTCCATCAAGGCATTTCTCACCACGCGCGTCGGCGACGTGCTCCTCATGACGGGCATGATTCTCTTGTTCATCACAGTTGGGACGCTCGACTTTACGCAAATGTTTTCGCCCGACGGTCTGAACAACATGCTGCTTGGCGAGCCGCCGATTGGCGCACTTCAGTGGCCCACGTTGATTGCCCTGTTGATCTTTGGCGGGACGGTGGCCAAGTCCGCGCAGTTCCCCCTTCACATTTGGCTGCCCGATGCGATGGAAGGTCCCACACCCGTCAGCGCCCTGATTCATGCGGCGACGATGGTTTCGGCGGGTATCTTTCTGGTCATCCGCATGTACCCGCTCTTTGTCTTTGACTCGCAAACGGGCGGCTTTTCGATGCAAACCGTCGCCCTCATCGGCGGGTTCACGGCGATTTTTGCGGCGGTCCTCGGTCTTGCCCAAAACGACATCAAGCGGGTGCTTGCCTTTTCGACCGTCTCCCAGCTCGGCTATATGCTTGCCGCGTTGGGGATCGGAGCTTTTGTTGCCGGCTCATTTCATCTGATCACGCACGCCTTTTTCAAGGCGCTCTTGTTCCTTGCCGCCGGCGCGGTGATCCATGCGGTGGGCACGAATGACATGCTCAAGATGGGCGGCTTGTGGCGCAAGATGCCGATTACTTTCCTCACCTTCTTGATCGGCGCGCTCGCCCTCATGGGCATCTTTCCTTTTGCAGGTTTTTGGAGCAAAGACGAGATTCTGCTTGAAGCGCTCAGGTTGGGCTTTTTCAGCGAGAGCGGAGCTGCGCCGCTGGTCCAATTTGTCTTTATCTCGCTGGCGACTGCGGCGTTCATCACCGCGCTCTATACCGGGCGACAGCTCTTTCTGACCTTTTTTGGCAAACCGCGCGACCAGCACTTTTATGACCATGCCCACGAGTCCCCGGTTACGATCTGGGTGCCGCTCGCCATTCTGGCGCTCTTTACCACGGTCATTGGTTTCTGGAATACGCCGTTTGCCCCCGCATTTACCGGTTATGTGGGCGAAGCCGGGCTGGTTGGCTTGCCCGTGCCGTTCGAGCATCACGCGTTCGATCAGCTCGCCCTCATCTCGATTTTTGTCTCGCTCGGTATTGCATTCGGTGGGCTTTTTGTCGCCTACTTTATCTATGGTTTTCGTCCCGTCGGCGCAGGCCAGCCCGATCCGCTTGAACGTCTGGGCATCATCTATCGCGCGCTGGCAAGCAAGTTCTGGCTCGACGAACTATATGGTTACAAGATCAACCTCGACGGCACGGCACGGGCGGGTCTGCTCGTCCGTTTTGTGGGCTTGCTCAGCCGCTTTTCCTACTGGTTCGATCGCACCATTGTGGATGGTCTGGTGAACCTCGTGGGCTGGTTCGGTCGTATCATGGCGCGTCTCTGGGGTTGGTTCGACAAACATGTGATTGATGCCATCGTGAACGGCTCCGGGAGTGTCACCGGCGAAATTGCGGGCTGGTGGCGCACTATGCAAACGGGCAATGTGCAGAATTATGCCCTTATCGCTGTCGCCGGTGCAATGGCATTTGCAATCCTCTTTTTACTTCGATCCTTTACCTAAGTTTATGAGAGTTTGACGCGGGTCTCTCACCCGTGTCCAAACGTGGTCTGTCTATGGTGACTCTCTTTCAGGAGCAGCTCGATGCTTAGTGCAATAACGTTCCTTCCATTGTTGGGCGCTATCATTATTCTGTTTTTGCCCAACGACAACGCCATCAAACGCTTTGCCATCCTTTGGAGTATCATTCCCCTGGCGCTGGCGACCGTCGCGTGGGTTGTATTCCCCACCTGGCCCGAGTTTACGATGATGAATGGATCGTGGTGCAGTCCCGAGATCAATGCGGCCAGTCTCGAGTATTATCTCGGCGAATGTATCCCCTGGATCCCGGCTCTGGGCATTCAATATCACGTCGGAATTGATGGCATCTCCATGCCGTTGATTTGGCTCACCACGCTGCTCACCACGCTTTCGCTCTTTTACTCGGCGCGCAACATCAGCACCCGCGTCAAAGAATTTTTTGCGCTGTTCTTGCTGCTGGAAACCGGCATGTTGGGCGTTTTTGTTTCCCTCGACCTCTTTCTCTTTTACATCTTTTGGGAAATCGGTTTGGTGCCCATGTATTTCCTCATCGGCATCTGGGGGCACGAACAAGACCGTCCGCAATACGCTGCCATCAAGTTCTTTCTCTATACGCTTGCCGGCTCGGTGTTTATGCTCTTGGCAATTATCGCCCTTTACCTCTTTTCGACGCCCAACACATTCGATATCCCGCTTCTCACCGCAACCCGTGACAATTCGGTTTGGGCAAAAGATGTTCTGATTTCCACCGCCGCCTTTATCGGATTCTTTCTCGCCTTTGCGATCAAGATGCCGCTCTTTCCGTTCCACACCTGGCTGCCCGACGCCCACACGGCGGCGCCCACGGCGGGTTCGGTTGTTCTGGCTGGCATTCTCTTGAAACTCGGCGGCTATGGCTTTATTCGCATCCTGCTCCCGATGTTTCCCGGCACATTCAATTCCTTTGCGATTGGAATTGGGGCGCTGGCAGTCATCTCGATTGTCTACGGCTCGCTGGTCGCCATGGCGCAGACCGATTTCAAGCGGCTCGTCGCCTATTCTTCGGTGAACCACATGGGTTTTGTGGTTCTCGGATTTGCCGCGGCTGCCGCATTGACCAACGAGCAGTTGATCAATCCCGAATTGGGCAACTATTTCAACAGCGGCGCAACTGCCATCAACGGCGCCGTTCTGGCAATGTTCACGCACGGCGTCATCACCGGCGGCTTGTTCTTTCTCGTCGGCATGTTGTATGAACGCACGCACACACGCGAACTGGCACAGTTCGGCGGATTCATGGCGACGGTGCCCATTTATGGCGGACTCCTCTTGTTGACGGCATTCGCCTCGCTCGGTCTCCCGGGTCTTGCCGGCTTTGTGGGCGAGTTTCTCGTCCTGCGCGGTTCCTACACCACACTGACCCTGCTCACCTTTATCGCGGTGATTGGTGTCATTTTCACTGCCGCCTACTTTTTGTGGCGCGTGGTCCAAAAAGTGCTTTTGGGCAAAGCGGACGAGAAATGGGTGAATTTGCCCGACCTGCGCGGCTATGAAGTCCTGACTTTGGTCCCGCTTGCCGTGCTGATGATCGTCATCGGCATTTATCCGAATTGGATCCTTGACACCATCAATGCTGCAACCGAAGTCATCTTGAAAACAATGGCATCGGTGTAAAGAGTGTTTGAATCTAGGTCCGCGACGGCGCAGGCGCTGCCGCTCCTAGTTTCAAACGCTGTCCCTTACTCTTTATTTTCATGGACGGACTCGTTCTCCTTTATCTTTCGCCCGAGCTGGTGTTGATCGCTGCTGCCCTGCTCATTTTTGGGTTGGACCTGCTCTGGCGCGGGCGAAAATCACAAACGCTCGGGTTTGTCGCGTTGGGGGCGTTGGTCGTTGCGCTAATCCTCACCCCCATCATCGCGCTTCGGAGCGCGCCGACGCTGCCCTTTGGTGTCGAGTGGGGCAATCAAATTGCCCTGTTCTGCGGCGCTTGCGGCCAGACTGTGGTGGACATTTCCTACTGGAGCCCTCAGCAGATCGCCGACGCGCTCTATGTCTCGGACAACCTGACCAACTTTTTCCGCCTTATCGGCTGCGTCACAGGCATCGTCATCCTGCTTGCCAGCTATGAATACATGGCGACTCGCAAATACGCGGGCGAGTTTTATGGCATGTTCCTCCTCGCGGTTGCGTCAATGATCATGCTCGCGGGTTCGGCGAACTTGCTCATGATTTTCCTGTCGCTCGAATTTCTGAGCATTGTTTCGTATATCATGACGGGCTATCTGCGCGAAAACAAGCTGTCGAACGAAGCGGCAATAAAATACTTTTTGTTTGGCGCAATCGCTTCCGCTGTCATGCTCTATGGACTTTCGCTCTTTTACGGCGCCACCGGCTCGCTCAACCTTGTCGAAATCGGTCACGTCGTGACGACCGACACGAATTACGAGGTCTTGTCTCTGTTTGCGCTAGCTCTGGTGATGGCGGGCATCGGGTTCAAAATCGCTCTTGTGCCGTTTCACCAGTGGGCGCCCGATGCGTATGAAGGCGCGCCGACCCCTGTCACTGCGTTCCTCTCGGTCGGACCCAAAGTCGCCGGGTTTGCCGTGCTCTTGCGGCTGACCCTCGAAGTCATGTTTGTTTACAGGGTGGATTGGGTTATTCTCTATTCGCTCATCGCCGTCGTAACCATGACGCTCGGCAACGTCATTGCCCTCGTCCAGTCCAACGTCAAACGTCTGCTCGCCTATTCCTCCATCGCCCAGGCGGGATACATGATGATTGGTATGGCAAGCATCTCGGGCAGCAGCAACCCGCTCGAAGGCGTAAATGCGGTCCTCATCTATATCGCCGCGTATCTCTTTACCAACCTCGGCGCATTCCTGGTTGTCATCGCGATTGAAAACAAGACGGGCGCCGTGGACATTTCGCAATACGGCGGAATGATCAAACGCGCGCCACTGCTCGCCGTGCTGATGGTGTTTTTCATGCTCTCTTTGGCAGGTATCCCCCCCACGGCAGGATTCCTCGGCAAGTTCTTTGTCTTTGGCTCGGCGGTCAATGCCGGTTTGGGTTGGCTCGCCGTGCTGGGCGTGATCAACAGTCTCATCAGCGTCTATTACTATTTCCGTGTGATTCGCCCCATGTTCTTTGACCCTGTGCCGGAAGGCGCACCGGTCATCACTTTTGACCCGTGGCTGCGCTTTGGGCTGGTCGTCTCTGCCATCGCAACGCTCTTGATCATGCTCTTTCCCATGCCCCTCTTTAATCTCGCGACCTATGGCGCGCAGATATTCGGCGTAGCTGTGCGCTGACCGGTCGTTCCAAAACCTGTTCACTTTTTGCCCAATCTAAAATCAAAAACCCCCCTTTCCAATTGGAAAGAGGGGTTTTTCCATTCTATGTGCGCTCCGTTTTAGAGCACCTCGCCATTCACGACTGCAATCGGCTCGCCCATCTCTAACTGTGGGCTTGTGTCCGTCCCGATCCCGAACGGCTGCCACTTGTGCTCGTCGCTGTTGAGCCGGTGTTTTGTTCCGCCGCGCCGATGTGTCTGGTCGAACCCTTCCGGCTGGATGCTCATTCGGTCGCCTTCCAGCAGACCGAATACGCCGCTCTGTCCGGGTTCCGCGCGTTTTTCTCGGCAAAATTTACAGGTCTTGGGGTCATGCGGTTGATAGTCCAGCGGCTCTTCGTATGTCGTAATGAATCCTTCAAAGTTCCGCAGCACGACTTTGTGATCGCTCGCGCTGATTTGATACTGCGGCATGACGGGAATCTTGCCGCCGCCGCCGGGCGCATCCACAACAAACGTCGGAATGGAATAGCCGCTCGTATGCCCGCGCAGCGCTTCCATGATTTCGATGCCTTTGGCGACGGGCGTGCGAAAATGCCCCGCGCCGTGCACCAGGTCGCATTGGTACAAATAATACGGACGCACGCGTATTCGCACCAGGTCATGCACCAACTGCCGCTGCACGTGCGCGCAATCGTTCACGCCCGCCAGCAGCACCGATTGATTCCCCAGGGGAATCCCCGCCCGCGTGAGACGGTCGCACGCTTCTGCCAGCTCTTTGGTAATTTCCGCCGAGTGATTGACGTGAATGTTCAACCACAACGGATGAAACTTGGCGAGCATATCGCACAGTTCTTGCGTGATCCGCATCGGCATAAATACGGGCACGCGCGAGCCGACACGAATGATTTCAATATGTGGAATCGCGCGCAAACGCCCCAAAATCTCTTCGAGCAATTTTGGCGCTAGCACGAGCGGGTCTCCGCCCGACAACAGCACATCGCGCACCTGCGGCGTCTTTTCCAGATATTCGATTTGTGCGTCAAAGTCTTTGCGCGAAAAAGTTGCCGTCGGGTCGCCGACAATCCGCGAGCGCGTGCAGTAGCGGCAGTACGTGGCGCATTGGGTCGTAACGAGCATCAGCACGCGGTCGGGATATCGGTGCACCAGACCGGGCACCGGCGAGTGCGCGTCCTCCGCCAGCGAATCCTCCATCATTGCCATGAACGGCGCGAGCTCATGGGCGGTTGGGACAACTTGCTGCCGGATCGGGTCGTGCGGGTCGTTTGGGTCAATCAGCGAGGCAAAATAAGGGGTAATGTCCACCCGGAACAGATGTTTTGCGTGCAACGCCTGTTTTTCGCTGTCATTCAATTCAATCACGTTGGCAAGCTCGCCAACCGTGTTCAGACGGTTCGACAACTGCCAGCGCCAGTCGTTCCATTTTTCATCCGGAACGTCCCGATAGAACCTGGCGCGCTTGGACGGAAATTCACGTTTCATTGATTATCCTCCCTGAATAAAACGTCTGGATCACCAAAAGGTTACAGAATCGATCGGAGGATAAGAGGCGGATCGTGGTCTGTTCGAAAAAAGCCGAGCTGCAAATCTCTTGTCTTCATGTCAAATGCGCGGCGAGTATAGCATAAATAAAAACGCGCGTAAATGCGTCGAATCAAGCCATGTAAAATGTTACCCGGTAGGGTATCGTCGAGACATTTGATAATGTTACCCGCATGAAAACGGGTAACTCCATGAGTCAAACCAGCAAGCACGAATATTTTCGCATTATGCACGC
>JADZCJ010000108.1 GCA_020851635.1 Anaerolineae bacterium | reverse complement strand
GCGCGCTTGTTAACCGGCGCAGAACTGATGCAACGCGTGTGCGAGTATTATCACTGCGAATTACTTGAGCCACTCGCAAAATCACTTTGTTAAAGATGCACTAGTAGTGCAACAACATGAGATTGCGTGATACGGCTTGTCTATCGCGCCGAGAAATATAGGCAAGCTTTAAGATGCGACCACGCAGCTTTATGTTGATGCACTACTGGCAGGTTGTCGGAGAGACCTCATTTGTGACTATGAACACGCGTCGTAGTATCTCCAAGATAACTATAATTTGATTTCACTCCGACAACCTGCTAGGTCGTGTTTCTGCGCTGCCCATGTTCTGTCCGCTGATAGGGCGCGTAATAAACGAACCCTTTAATCCCTTGTTCATTCCCAAAAAGATAACTACTCCTGTAATCGCCAAAATGATGGCAATCACCACAAAGGTCATTGCCAGACCGACGGTGAACGCATTGTCAAAGGAAAGCGTGATTTGGTGCGCCAGATTCTCGGGCAGACGCGTCAGGTCGCCGGACATGGCGCGCGAAAAGAATTCCTGAAACACTCGATCAGCTGCGTTCATCACCTGCGGCGACGCATTAGTCTGTTCGAGCTGTTGCTTGAAGTTTTGGTCAGCGAAGAGTGTGACGAGGATGCTTGACAAGACAACGCCAAGCGCAAAGCCCGATTGACCTGCGGCCGCGTTCACGCCTGCCGCCATGCCTGTCAAGCCCGGCGGCGGCGTGGTCAGCACCACAACCGTTCGCGGCGGCGAAGAAATGCCAAAGCCAAAACCCATGGTGAGCATGGGGACGATGAGCTGCCAGTATGGTGTTGTCGGTTGAATAAAGAACATGCTCCCCATGCCCAGCGCCATCAGCCCGAGCCCACCGCAAATCATCCGACGCGCGCCAAAACGCTGCGAAAGCCGCACGACAAACAATGTCGCAAACATTAACGAGATCATGTATGGCACGAGTCGCGCGCCCGAAACCACAGGACCGACACCCTGAACTTTTTGAAAAAAGACACCGGTCTGATAAAAGAGCGTACCCTGCCCCGCCGACAGCATGATGCCCGCGAGAATGGCGAGCGATAAATCGCGCACGTCATACATTCTCACAGCCGAGCCGCGCATCCGCCGCGCAACCCAACGATAGGCGATGATGAAACCGATGACACAAATCCCGATGACCAAAAACATGTTGCGACTGTCGAGACCGCCGCCGAGCGCCAGCAAGCCGTACACCAAACCAAAGATCGCCGACGCCCATGCCAGATTCAAAAGCAATTCTTGGCGCGAAATATCTTTCGGCGCGTGACTCTCTTGCGTGTCGCGTCGAACCAGGCGAATCGCGGCGAACCCCATGATGATCGCAGGGATGAACGCGACCCACTGCGCGCTCGTCGGTTCAAAGATGCCATAGAGTGATGAGGCGACAACATAGCCGATGCCTTGTACCGCAAACACCACCCCGTACGCGAACGGGCGCACTGCGAGTGGAAATGCCAGCGTGACGATAGCGATCGTCATGGGCATAATGAACGAGCTCGTAATCGTGTTTAACGAATTCAGCATCTCATAGTAAGGCGTATTCAACAGAAATATGCCCAAGATGTTGGTCACGAGTACGGCGTACAAGCCAACCAGCATAAAGCGCTTGCGCCCAAAAATATCGCCGCTCGCGCCGCCCGCCAACGTCAACACGGCAAGAAGCAAGTATGCCGCCGCCACTTCGATAGCTACGCCGCTGCCTGGATCGCGTAGTCCCTGCTCCACATTCGCCACATAGAGCGACAGGTACGGCGGCTGCAGCGACGCGGCAAAGATCGCCGCCTTGCACGCCAGCAATACCCGCAGCGCCTCCCGGTCCGCGATCAACTCTCCAAACATCAGTCTTGTCGGACCGGGTTGGCGCGCGACGAATCGTTCCAGAAAGGTAAGGGTTTTTTCCAAATTAAAGTTACGATTCACGACTCATTTTGCGGAAGGCGCTTGCGGTGTGGCTGGCTCAGCCGTTGACGCGGCGGCGCGCGCGCCTAATCTCTTTGCCGTCGGCAGCAGGATCAGCAACATCACGATTGCCGCCACCAGCACGAATGCCAATGTGTTGCCGCTGGTAAAGTTTTGCGCCGTCACCACGATAGCCGCCGACACGTTGCGCTGGGCTGTGCCCAGCCCCATTACGCTCCGCACGCCGGTCTCGCGCCCACCGAGCACGAACCCGATCAGCAGCGACCCGATGATAAAGGCAAGTAGAGCGAGGATGCCGCCCGTGCCGATCAGGTCAAGAATGTTCGAGATGTTCAGCCCCAATCCCACCACCAGCAGCACCAGGATGAACAGACTGGATAGCTTGCTCATCAGCAGCTGCCAATGTTCGGCAGGTTCGGGCGAGTGCGACTTGATGAGCAAGCCGATCGCCAGCGGCACGAGCATCAGCACGATCAAAGACTTGGCGATGTCCCACGGATTTACCGACACGCCGGGCAGCAACAGAGGCAGGACGAGCGGCAGGTAGATGATTGTGACGATCATCAACAGCACCATCAACCCGACACCAAAGGCGATATTGCCTTTGGCGCCCTGCACTAGCTTGGGGAGAAAGGGCGCACCGGCCGCGGTGGCTAGCACGATCAAGCCGATCTGGAGTGATTGCTCAAGCGGAATGACCAGCAGGATGAGGTAAGCAAGCGCCGGCACGAGCACAAAATTGGCTAGCAGCGCCAGCACGACCAACCGCGCGTTCTTGAGCGGTTGGATGATCATTGGAAGAGTCAGACTCAACCCCATCGCCAGCATGCTGGTGACAACGAACAGCAAGCCGGATATCTTGACGATGGCTGTAAAGAATTCTGTGAGAGTCATAGTTGTCGCACTCCGTTTGAATATTGTGAGATAGTTGAGTCGTTCGACCTTGCGATAGTAAGAGACTTGTTATGCTAGCCGCTGTTGATCTCTTTGCTGTGTTTGGATTTTACGGGCTCGGATTATGCAGCGGTTACTTTGTGTTGGGTTGCCCTATCGTATTATTTCTCCTCGGGATTCAATTCCTCGCGAATCGCATCGCCCAAAAGTGGGCGTGGTTTTCCACCCGCCAGAAGATCGTCCGGTGTGTCGGGCGGCTCTGGTTCCTCCCATCCGCGAAAGAGCGCCAAAAGACGGACGCCAAAGGCGACGAGAAAGGTGATCAGAGTCGCTGCATAGAATTGCACGCCTAACGCGTATAGCGCCACATAGAGCACACTTGCCAACGCCGCCGTGCCGACAAACCATTCGCCCTTGATAAAGTGTTTCGGCGGAACCCCTGCGGTGATATCAATAAAGTACCGCCCGGCGGTTGGTCCAATGATCCCGATGAGCACGACTGCAATTACGGGTAGGCCCGCGTTCAATGCCTTTTGCGCGCCGATAATCGCATACCAGGGGAGCGCGAACGCTGTCATGAATTGGAATAACCCTTCACGGAATTTTTGTCCCGTTGTAAACGCGATCCGCAATGCGACGATCGCTGCCAGCGTGCTCAAGATCAAGTACCACGGATTCGTCAATGCTGCCGGGATATCGTTCAGCAGCACGTCGCGCGCCACGCCGCCGCCAATGCCGCCGAGAATAGCTATCAAGACGATGCCGACGACCGTCCAGTGACGATAATGGTCCTTGCGCCGCGCGAGCAGCGCGCCATTGAAGGCATTGGTCGTCGCCGCGATGAGATCAATCGCGGTCAGACTGCCAATTGTCCATGTGCCGAAATAACTGAAAATCGTGACCAGATCCATGAACGCGTCCTTTCATGATTTGAATGGAATCGGTTTGTGCGCCGTATTACGAATCAGCCATGGTTTTGTGCTCGAACCCGGATCTCGAGACACCTGGTGGTGTGCTTGTTGCACCTGCGGCGCCGCCTTCTTTGGTGACTCCCTCATCCTCTGCATGATACTCGGCGAGCAGTTTCTTTTCCTGCTCAAACTTGGGGAACACGAAAAACACCAGCGCCGCGCCGATCAACACGGCAATGATGCCCGCGAGATACGCCTGTTGGTCACCTGCGAGAAACGCTTGTTTCGCCGCCGCCGTGATTTGGGTCGCGTATTGCGGATACTGTTCTGCCACCGCCTGCGCGCCCGCGTAAGACATCTCAAGTTCATTCGTTACAGCGGATGGAATCTGGGCAGAAGAACCCGAGGCAGCAATCGCGGCGGAAACCGCCGCCGCATAGCCCGCCGCCAACAGCGCGCCAAAGAGCGCGGTAAAGACCGCGCCGCCCAAGTCGCGCTGTAAATCTGCCGTTCCGGATGCCATCCCCACGCGCTTGACCGGAACCGAACTCGTCAGCGAACGCGAGGCAGGCGTGCCGGACAAGCCAATGCCGACGCCGATGAAACAGAACGTGAGCGCCACCAGCCAGAATGGCGTGCCTTCCTGCCACAGCAATAGCATCGCCAGAAAGCCAATCAGGATGAAAATATAGCCCAGGAGCAACGTCGCGCGCGAGCCGCGCTCCTCGACGAGTTTTGCCGAGCGCGGCGCGGCAAGAATCATAAAGAATCCCGCAAAGAGGGCAGGAATTGCGGCATTGATTGGACTAAAGCCAAGCACATCTTGCATGTACTGCTGCCCGATAAACATCGAGCCCATCAACGCGCCAAAGATGATGATGCCCGCCACTGCCGCAACCCAAAAGGTCGGACGTTTCGCAACCGGGAGATCATAAAGCGGGTTCGCAGCGCGCCGCTGGCGAATGGCAAACAACACCAGCGAAATTATCGTGACGCCCAGCAGAGCAACCGCATATTGTTGATAACCCTGGACGGGCAAAAAGTTGAGTGCGAGGACGAGCGAACCGACGAGAAACACCGAGAGGATGCCACCAATGTTATCCACCGACTCGGTGCCTTCGTTGACATGCGATGGGATATTGCGCAGCGCCAAAAGAATCGCCACTACCGCGAGTGGGATGAGGATCAAAAAGACCCATGGCCAACTGCCCGTAACTTGCAAAATCAGCCCGGAGAGCAGAGGACCGGAGACCGAGATCGCGCCGCCGATGGCCGCCCACAACGCAATCGCGCGCGTGCGCGCAGCTCCGGGACCCCATAGCGCGGCAATCAAGGCGAGGGTGGTGGGATATGCCATGCCTGCGGCAAAGCCGCCAAAGAGACGCGCAGCAAACAAAACTTCGATGGTGGGTGCGAACCCGCTGATAATTGCGGCGGGAATCGCCAGCGCGACACCGAGAATCGCGATCTGTTTGCGTCCATAGCGGTCGCCGAGCGCGCCCAGCCAAAGCACCGAACAAGCCAGCCCGAGCGAGTACCCAACGGCGACGAGATTGAGCTGAATCTGCGAGGCATCAAAAAAAGTGCCGATGGACGGCAGCGCGACGTTCGCCATCGCCAACGGCAGGTTGGCGACCGCCGCGACGATGACGAGAGTGAGTAGGATTTTTTTGCCATTCTCGGTCGCGCCAGCCCCCCCCAACGGGTCCGGGCCCCCTTTATTTCCACGTTTCATCATGATTGCCTCCGCCGACAAACAGCTGTGTTCTATTTCACAGTGAACCAGGACCAGTACAAAGCATAAAGATATTCTCTTCGCCAACAACCCGCATTAGTTCGGTCCGTGACATGATTGCTGCTGCGAAAGATGGCATACAGTGTGCGGACCCGCCGACAACCTGCTAGACAAAGCGAAAGAATGTGAGGCAAGCCCATACCAATCCGATCACCGCACCGGCGCCGACAATCGCCGTCACAATCATGAGTGGACGATTGCGCAACACCGGATTGGAAGATGGCTGGTCCCGGGTTTGAGACGTGTCGGGCGCGCTTGTTGGTTGGTCTTGGTTTGATTTCAAGATTCACGCTCCATAAAAAGTTTTGGCAGCATCAGTGTACAGGGATTTTTATGGGGTGCATCACCCATCTGGGATGATTTCGCGGTAAAAAAGGAGTAGTTGTGTTTGCAGCGCGACGCCGCCTTGTGTCCCAACCATTCTGTGGCATTTGCCCCTTGTGATTCTCCACGGGCGGTCTAGACTGGAAAGTGCTTATAACCGGAGTTTGGCAAGTGAGCGAAATATAACTTGATCGTTCACCACAGTGCCCGGAAAATGGGCGGTTTGGCGAATTGTGTGTAAATCCGGGCGGGACGACCCCGCCCCTACAATTTTCGGGACATCGCCAAAATGGTTAATTTCGCGGTATTTGCCAATGCCCAGTTAATAAGCTACGATAGGAGGGGCAATCATGCGCGTAATCATTAACCGAAACCTGTGCGGGCATCATGCCGCCAGCTGCGAGGTGTGCTTTGGCGAATTGCTGCGCAAGGGCGGGCGACCCGACGGCAACTGCACGCTCGACGCAATTGACGACGGCAAGGAAGAAGTGACGGCGGTCATTACTTCGGGGGGTTACACGACCGAACTGGTCGTGACGGCCGAGAACCGCGAAGAGATCATTTACGACGGGTTTATGAAGTTTGTGGATTTGCCCTTTGAGGCGTTCGAAGTGCCGCCGCCGACGGGGGATGACATTCGCCGGATCACGCGCGAATATCAACAGCAGACCAAAGACGCCAAGTCGTAGCAGATTGTTTATCTGGTGAGGTCGGGACCTGTGCGCTCGCGCGCGCCGGGAGAGCATGAAACCGGCGGGTCCGCGCGGCGCGGGTCGCAAGTTGCGCGGTCGAGAGGGTGCGGGGGCGAATCCTCGTCAACGAATCCTCGTCGGCGGGTTATGTCATGCCAGTTTTCAGGCACGCGGACCCGGAAATCCGGCGGGCTGTGCGCATTTGGAGGCAGCGCGAAAAGTATACAAGGAACCCCTGCAGCCGAGCGAGTCGGCTGCAGGGGTTCCTTTATTTGTGGAAGAACTCAATTCAGGCGCTGTCGCCGCGCCCGCGCGGTGCGGACGATGTGGCGGACGCCGTCGAGGAGGTTTTGCTCCTGCTCCTCGGAGAGGTCGGGCTTGACGACGTCAAATTCCTCGCCGCCCACGATGCGAACGGTCGCCCATTGGCGTCCGGCTTGAGTATGGGTGCCGATAAACCGGACTTGCTCTTCATCAATCATGAGGAGGACGAGAGCATAGCACCATAGTTCGATGCGTTCCTGCCCCTTGAATGCAAAGGCATGGAGCAGGGGGAGAAATTCGCGCGGGATTCTGGATTTGCCGCCCGTAGTACGGCGGGGTTTAGCTTGCCCGCGAGCATTGGGGTGTCGGTTCACATTGGTCCCCCGTTGGACAATCCGACGAGACATATTGTAATGGCATTGTAACAATCATTGTAACACGCGCGCGGCACGCGCGTCAATAGCAAGAACGATTTTTTTTGGGGATTGGAATTCAGCTATCGGATTTGATAAATCGGGGGTCGGGAGAGTCGGGAGAATCGGAAGTAGAGATGTTGGTCCGGGTTTCGGCGATGTTGATCTGGATGGGTGGGAGGGCAAAGCGGCGAAGGCGGGCGAGGTTGTCGAGGGCGCGCAGGTAGCGTTTTTGGGAATGGTTGAGCCGCTGCTCCCAATAGAGACTGCGCTCGGACGAGATGCCTTGAGCGTGGGCGTTGATGTAGCGGAGCTCGATGGTGTAATGGAGGACGTGCGCGTTGACACATTGGTCAACGGCGAATTTTTCGAGGGGGGTGTCGGCGGGGCGCGCGAGTTCGCGTTTAAGTTCTTGGGCGGACGCCTGAATCGCTTCATGGGTGAATATATCTGCGGCGGCATAGGCGATGATGCGGCGGAGGGAAAAGCCGGAGAGGTCACCGAGCTGTTGTGTGAGTTGGGGAAAGCGGATGAGAAAGTCGCGGATGCGGGCGATTTCGTGGGGCGCTGCCGCGTGCGTTTGGGCGCGGGTGATGAGTTGATTGAGTTCGTCGAGTTCCGTTTGATCTATGCCATCGGGCGCGACGAGACTAGAAGATTCGGGCACGGTGTTTTCTCCATTGACCTTTGTGGTTGTAATAGCCGGCGAGGATGAGGTGGGCGTCGATGAGGAGCCGGAGTAGTTGTTCCTGATGGTCGAGCGCGGATTCGAGGCGGGCGAATTGGGCGCGTTCGGCGGAAAGGGTTTCAGCGGTCTGCCGGTCGGCGCGGGCAAAGAGTTCGGCGACGGGTCCGCGGCCATAGTATTCGCGGACGAGTTTGCCATTGACGCGATGCTTGGTGAAAAAGTATTTTTTGTTTTTGGTGCGCGGTTCCCAACTCATATTCGACACATGCTCCCTGCCCTGTGGGACGATCGGGGGAAATTTTTGGAGTGAGGCACAAACTTTTGGATTGGCTGATGTGAAAATTCGGTGTTTGGGCGTGACCTCTCGCACGGAGGTCCGCTCGGCTCCGCTCGGCTCGATGCGCCAGGAGTGCGCCGCATCAAGTAGGGGAATTATAGAACGGTTGTTCTATCAAGTCAATACGTAAGCGGGGGAAAAAAGATTAAAAATATTGCGCGGT
>JADZCJ010000107.1 GCA_020851635.1 Anaerolineae bacterium | reverse complement strand
GAATCTCCACAAAATGCTCGGGACAAAATAGAATTCGCGTAAATTCGTAATGATTCGCGAGGTTCGCGTTTTCCAATATCTGGCTCATTCAAGCAAATTCGGGAAATTGTAAATTTACGGATCCTTACAATGTGCAGGTGGCGGTCGAGCAAGCCAGTTTGTTCATTGTCGCACCCACCGTGTCCAACCATCCGATTGATGTGCACGAACTCGAACCAACGGTGGATGCGATCGCGCCGCAGGTGGGCAAGCCGAAGGCGGCGGCGTTAGACCACGGCTATTGGAGTCCTGTCAACGTCAAAATCCTCGAAGACCGTGACATCGAACCGTACATCGCGACCGGACGCGAGCCGCATCACCCGAGTTGGCAAAGTTGGTTTGCCCAACAACCTGCCCCGCCGCCAGCCGATGCCAGTCTGAAAGAGAAAATGGCATATAAACTCCAAACCGAAGTTGGCAAAGCGATCTATGGCTTGCGCAAGCAAACCGTCGAACCCGTCATCGGCGTCATCAAGGAGGTGTTGGGCTTTCGCCAATTCTCGTTGCGCGGCTTGGGGGCGGTCACAGGGGAATGGTGTTTGGTCTGTTTGGCGTTCAACCTCAAGCGTTGGCATACCTTGCAAGCCGGCTAACGGCCGGCGGTGCTGCCACGCGCCCGCACACTGCAAAATCGAGTGCGCAGGCGACCCGAATGGGTACAATGCACAAGTTGTTAAAGTGAATTCATCCGCTTCGGACAGAAATTGCTTGCGTGGCAATTCCTCTCCGACAGACTGCTAGTACTCCAACATTATGAAATTGCGGGGTCAGGATAATACTTGGCAAAGACGCGACGCGCATCCTGCTTGGTGAATTTCCAACGAATTGTGACACAGGCGTCGTTGCGCGGACGTTCCCATGCGATCAATTCGGTTGCTAATGTGAACTTGGCCGCAAGCCGTCGGCGCAGACATTGGCGTGCGATGACACTTAACTCGATTTCGGCCATGTTCAACCACGAGCCATGCAAGGGCGTGTAATGAAATTCTAAACGCGCCAAGAGGCGGTCCGCTTCGGCTTTGCCAAAAACTTCAATCAATCCTTCGGCAGTATGCGTGTTCAAATTATCCAGCACGACATCAATCTTGAGGGCCGTTGGATACAGTTCGTCCACCAAGTAGCGCATGGCATACGCCCAATCTTGTTTGGTGCGCCGTTGTGTCACAAGCGTATGCCGTTTGCCCGCTTTGGGTTCCAGAAAGAGAAACAGATTGCAGCTGCCATGCCGTGTATATTCATAATCCACCCGTTGCGGTTTGCCCGCTTTCAGCGCGCGCGGTGTGCGAACCTCGCCATGCAAGACCATCGGTTTTTCGTCAAAACAAACTACGGGACGGGCATTTTCATAGGCGCGCGCATAGACTTCGAGAATCTCTTCCATCGCGGCCAGAAATGCGGGCGTGATGGTTGCGATACACCAACTCTTGACTAGCCAAGGTTTAAGTTTGTTTTTTTCAAGCTCAAGCGCACCGTCTCGGTCGAAAGTGCGGCGATTTGTTCATCGTCCACCATCCGTTGGGTGAGGAGTTCAAGGGTCCAGCGATCCCGTCCTTCCGGTGGCTGGCTACACGCCAGTGCAATCAGATACGCTTCTTGTTGGCTATTGAGTGATGGTTCGCGTCCGGGATGCGTTTGGTCTTCCAATGCGGCGTCCAAACCATCCGTGAGATAGCGCACGCGTGCACGTCGCACGGTATCTTCACTGCACAGCAGGAAGGCGGCAATCGCAACATCACTCATACCGCTATCGCTATGCAAGAGCATGTAGGCACGTTTTACAATGTCGGCTTCGATCTTGCCATTGCGAACCAATTTCGATAATTTTTCGCGTTCGCGGAGGGGGAGGTGAATTACGCGTTTTTCCATACGCGGCACCATACCTCAACCCCGCATTCTCATCAAGTTAGTGTACTAGTCCTCCCATCTTTCCACCTCTCCCATCCCGTAAGACCCCCCTCCTCCCCCACACAAATATTCTATGACCCCATTGCGTATCGCGATTTTGGCGCGCGTTCCGCTCGTGCGTGAGGGACTGCGCGCATTGCTCTCAGAGTCGTCCGACTTGCGCGTCATCACCCTCGCGTCTTTGGACGAAATCACGGACGATGCGCCGGGTGAGGAACCCGCTGTGCTGCTCCTGGACGTACAGATACTCGAGCGCGAGGGCTGGGGCTTGTTGAACGACCTGCGAACAGAGCTTCCGGCGCTCACCTTTCTCATCGTCGGCGACAATGCCAGCGATCTCCGCGTTGCCCGGGCGCTCGAGCTCGGCGCGCGCGGCTATCTCTTGCGCGAATCGTCCGCAGATGAAATGGCAAACGCGATTCGCGCCGCGCACAGCGGCACAATTGCGCTCCACCCCTCCCTTGTGGCGCGTTTATTGGAAACTCGAAGCACGAATCAGGACCGCCCGGAGGACGACGAGCCCGAACTCGACGACCTGATCGAGCCGTTGAGCGATCGCGAATTGGATGTATTGCGTTTGATGACGCGGGGCATGGCAAACAAACAAATTGCAAGCGAGCTGTTTATCACCGAGCATACCGTAAAATTTCACATCCGTTCCATTCTCGGAAAACTCGGCGCAGCGAACCGCACCGAAGCTGTGACCCTTGGCTTGCAGCGCGGACTGGTCAGTCTCTGAATTTACGTTGCGTTCCACAGCTGCCAACGCCTCCCCGTTGGACATTCTGCCTATTCGTTTGACCAGCCCCTACTGACACAAAACCTATCCGTTGGAGTGATGCGCGCCTCCTGCTTTTCCAATACACTGGTCTCATCCTATCGAAAAATAGACCCGTTGGGACCGCCGCGACCGTTCAACCACATCCCGTGGCGAATCCGAACTCGGACGGTATCCCTTTGAACAGACATTTACGGAGGCAAACAAATGGCGCTCTCTAATTTACAGGCATTTTCGGACGAGCTGGCAGCGATGGTGGCACATGTGGCAAAATCGGTCGTGCGCGTCGAGGCGCGGCATCGCATTGCAGGCACAGGCATCGTCTGGACATCCGAAGGAGCAATCGTAACCGCAGACCACGTCGTCGAACGTGACGAAAACATCCGCGTCGTCGTGGACGGCACAACCTACGAGGCAGAACTTGCAGGACGCGACCCTGCCACCGACCTCGCCCTCATCAAGATCAAGGCGACGAACCTCATTCCCGCGCAGATCGCCGATGCCAAATCGCTAAAACAGGGGAATCTCGTTTTTGCGATGGGTCGCCCGTGGGGAGACGAAGCCATCGTCAGTGCAGGCATTGTCAGCGCGCTGGGGCGTTTTGGACGCAGCAATGGTTGGGGCAGTTTCAAAGAAGGTTTGATTCATTCGGATGTGACGCTCTATCCCGGTTTTTCGGGCGGTCCGCTGGCAGACGTGAGCGGGCGCGTTGTCGGTCTGAACAGCAGCGTGCTGGGACGCGACCTCTCCCTGGCGATTCCGTCTGAAACTGTCGCTCGCATCGCCGAACAATTATTAAGCAAGGGCCGCATCGAACGCGGGTATCTCGGCGTCGGGGTGCAAAAGATTTCCCTCCAGCAATCGTTAACTCGAAAACTGAATCTGACGCAAGAGACCGGCATCATGATCCTTCAGGTCGAACCGGGTGGTCCTGCCGAAAAGGCAGGTCTGCTCACCGGCGACATCCTTGTTGGCTTGAATGGCAGCACGATCGCCCGGGTGCGCGAGCTTAATCGTTGGCTTGCCAACGAGACAGGTGGGCGCAAAGTCAACGCGCGGGTCATTCGCGGCGGCGAATTACAAGAGTTCCCTGTAACCATCGGAATGCGTTAATCAAAACAAGAATCCGGGCAGTGGGCCCGGATTCTTGTTTGCAGCTTGACAATGTTTGTCTTTGGGACGACGATGAGATATCTCACTCGAGGACACAACTATGGCTGATTTCGAATGCGCTCATCTGGACCAAATTCAGGCCGTCAAGCCAAAAACACGCGGCTGTCAAGAATGTCTCGAGATTGGCGACACGTGGGTCCATCTGCGCGTCTGTCTCACCTGCGGGCATGTCGGCTGCTGTGACTATTCGAAAAACAAGCACGCCACCGGGCACTATCATGCCACCAAACACCCCATCGTTCAGTCGTTGGAACGTGGCGAAGACTGGCGGTGGTGTTATGTTGACAACGAATATGTCTAGCGCGCGAGCTTGACATACTTGTCAAAAAAAGCCACCACGCGCTGGTTAAACAGATCCCAGCCGTTGCCGATAAACGCATGTGCCTGTCGCGGATACGAATAATACTCGACCACTTTGTTTTGTTTCTGCAATTCATCTCGAATTGCCTCTGACCACTCGGGCGGCGTCGTTGTATCAATCTCGCCGATATGAATTTGCGCTGGCGCGGTCACATAGCTGAAAAAATTTATGGGCGAAAGGTCGTGGACCAATTTGTCTTGACGCGACCAATAATAGTACGAATCTTCCAGATCGCCATCGTCTTTGTCCGCGCCGCTCAAGCCGCCCGTAAACCGACGCACCCGCACATCCGCGCTCACCGGCGCGTACAACACGTGCGCGCGAATCAACGGGCTCACCACCATCGCGCGAGTCGTCACTCCCCCGCCCATTGAATGCCCCCACATGCCCACGCGGTCCCCATCCGCATAGGGCAAAGACCGCGCCGATGCCGCCGCGTTGAGAGCATCAATCAGATATCCCGAACGGAACAAATTCAACCCATCATCCGAGCGCGCCAACCCACGAAAATCGGGCGATATGGTCAGATATCCATTGCGCGCCAAAATATCCGCCGGACGATACGTGTCGGACCCCGTCACATAGCGCGAGGGGGGAATATAGCCGTGATTCAAAATGATCACGGGGAACGGACCGGGACCAAACGGCACATGCATCAAGCCGCTGATCGTCAAGCCATCCGAGGGATAGGTGATATAGGTGCGCGTGTACGCATCGGTGACGAGGGTGGTGTGCGTAATACGAATCTGACCACCGGGATACTCGCGGGCGCGCAAGCCGTCAATCGTCACACCTGCGAGGTCGGGATGTATCGTCGGCGTGGCGGTGGGAGCTAGAGTCTTTGTGCGCGTCGGCGTCAAAGTTGCTGTCGGGGTAGCGGTCCGGGTCGGCGCGGCGGTTGGGGTTGGCGCAAGACCCGCTGTGGGATGGATTGCCATCGGTGTTGGACCGGGCAGCGGCAAAAACGAATCACACGCGACGAGCCAGAGCGCCACTAGTGCTGTCGCGAGGACGATCGGATTTTTCGAACACATACCGACAAAACCAAACCCAACAACCAGAGAAACAGCTAAGTTTCTGAAAAGACTCGTTCGGGCAGTATCTTGTACGTCACGCGGACCTGTCACGGATGTTTCGGAAACTGGTATGTGCCGTGATATTTTTCGTTCAGCGAACAGATCATTTCATACGCGCCCTCTTCGGTTTCATCCACCACCCGCCCGCGAATTTGGATGTACCGATAAGGGTCGTCCGGCGGTGTAATACACACGGCAACGACGGGATGTTTTTTCAATACCTTGTCTTTGACGCGCCCGCGCGCCGTGTTGATGATAATGTGCGTGCCATCCCAGTCAAACCACAACGGCGTCACCTGGGGCGTCCCATCGGCAAGCGTCAACGCCAGATACCCCAGCGCTTTGGTATCGCGTGCAAGCAATTTCAAATCATCGTCGGAAAAGAGTGACATTTGGTCGGCGCAGGATGGCTCACGCGAAGCCGCGTGAGCCATCCTGCAAAGAATCGTTCGCAATAACAGTTTCGAGTGCGGTCAATCTGAAAAAATTTGAGTGGCGACAATGCGGGTGCCATCAATGGAAACACCAAGCGCAATCCCGGTTTTGGTAAAGTGAGGATTCAAAATATTGTCGCGATGTTCTCGACTGTTAATCCAGCCGACGACAAACTGGTCGGCGATTTCACTCGCGCCATAACGGGAATAGACCGTCAGTGCCGACGGCACCAGTGTGCCTTGATTTTTAATTTCGGCAATGTTTTCACCCGCATACAAATACTGGTATTGACGATTTCGAATCAGGTCTTGAAACGCCACGCTGCCCTGTTGCGGGTCATCATGCGAAAAATAAGCGCGGCGAATCATGTCGTTGCTACGCGCCTGCGCGATTTCCACCAGCTTGCCGTCAAAGGTCAAGGTGGGTAGGTTGTTCAGGGCGCGTTCGTGGTTGATGCCGCGCTGGATCAATTGGCTGATTGCATTGATTTTATCGTTTGGCGCGGCGGGCACATTGGGCGCGGGCGTGACGGGCGGACTGGAGGCGGCGGCAAGGCGCGCAAACCATTTTTCGATTCCAACATCGCCGTCTGTCGGTATGGTCAGCTCGATGCCAACTTGCGGGTTCTCGGGATCAACTGCGAGCGCCGGATACCGCGCCTGATTTGCCTCAATCAAGTCGGTCAGCGCGACCTCGTGTGCGAGCGCAATGTCGGGCAGCGAATCGCCCGGCTGCACCGTATAGGTCGGCGCGCCGCCGCAGCCCACAACCGACGCAAGCAAGCACAGACCGCCCAAGAGGCGCAACAGCAGCGAACCGCGCATTTGGACCCGCTCAGACAGAGATTTTTTGATCCGGGATTGCATACACACTACCGCCGAGATGATGCAGTGGTTTCACACTCTCAGCGCTTGTCACCCTTTTACCTCACTCCGCGACTGTTTCTCAAACATCGAAATAATTTCATGCTCGGTCGTCGCATCCTCCGGCGATTTGTCGATGCGGTTGGGATTCGTCACGCGCGGAAATCGCAGGGCATAGCCCGGGTCGTCCCCTTTGGCGCCCGCCGTATGAATCGGGCTGCGCGTAATTTCGTCCGCCTGCACTTCCATCACATATTTCGGCTCGACCCAGACGTCGGGCGTCATTTTTGAATCCACGCGCGCATGCGGATGGTCCAGCGCAATCGCGTCCAGCTTGTTCCGATATTCCAGCCATTCCATTTCCGTCAACCCCGAGCCGACTTTGGCGACGGTTCGAAAACGGTCGTTCTTTTTGTCATACACCGCGCAGAGGAGCGCGCCAATGCCGAACCGCGCGCGCTGACCACGTCCGCGCAAATACCCGACCACAACCAGGTCCATCGTATCGCGCAAATGCCCCTGATACGCGCGTTTGAATTTCATCCAGTTGAAATTGCGCGCCCCCGCGACATATTTGGAATCGAGGCGTTTTGCCATAATGCCTTCCAGTCCCGCTTCCACTTTGGTCATGAAAAATTCGTCTATCGCTTTCGGCTCATTCACATAGATCTGTTCGATCAGCTGAATGCCCGGTCCCTCGGCAATCAGCTCGCCGAGCCGCTCGTGTCGTTCCTTGTACCCCACGCCGGTCACATCCTCACCATCAATCCACAAGACGTCAAAGGCAAGCAACTTGAGCGGCAGGGTCTCCTTCATTTCATCAATCCCATATTTCCGCTTGCGCTGGATAGTCTCTTGAAACGGACGAAAATCCCCCGTCTCGGGATCGAATGCAATCGCTTCGCCTTCAATGATCGCGCGTTTGGCTTCAAGCTGCGCGCGCACCGCGTCCGCCACGTCGGGAAACATCTCGGTGGTCTCTTCCAGGTTCCGCGAAAAGAGCCGCACCTTTTCTCCATCCTTGTGTGCCTGAACGCGAAACCCATCCACTTTCGGCTCCAGCGCACACTCTCCCATGCGGTCAATAATCTCCTGCGCTGATTTCGCGCGTTCGGCGAGCTCCATCCGAATGGGACGCCCGACTGCGATTTTCAACTTGGAGAGACCTTTGAACCCGGATCTTTTGAACGTCTCGGCGACGAGTCCGAGATCGCTCGTAATGTTGTAGGCGCGTTCCAGGTCCGGGCGCAGTGACTTGTCCCCCGTTTCGCTCCACGACAAGCCATCGAGTACCGTCACATCACCCACGCCGAGCCGCAGACGTCCCATCGGTACGCGCAGCAGATAGCGCGCCTCGCGCGGACTGCACGCTTTGAGCATGTCCGCGAGCAGATTGACTCGTTTTTCCACCGTCCCTTCGCCGCTCGTCGTCGCAATCTCGCGCAGTTTTTCAAACACCTGGTCCACTTGCAGTTTCTTGCTCTTGGCTCGGCTCAGCTCTTCGGCGACATTGCCATAATCGCCGCGCTCTTTGTACAACTTTTTGACATCGGCGAGCGGCACGCCGGTCGCCAGCGTCACAGCTTGCGCAATCAGCGCTTCGCCCATCCCAAACTCGATCGCTTCATAATTTGGCGCGAGGCGTTCCTGTGTCAAATAGACAATCGCAGCGATATCATCCGCATCCGCGTGTTTGAACAATTCGCCCAGGATGCGAGTCATTTCCAGACGTTTGCTGGTTGCCTCGAGCTGCGCAAGATAGTCAACAAGAGTGGAAAATTTCATGGGGTTTGAATCCTGGCAAAATCGTCTTGCAAACGAACGATATCGCTTTCGTCCGAGCTATTTGCGGGGTCGCTATGAATCCAAATTTCCGCCACCGCGCCCCAACTATCCAGACCTACCAGCCGATGGCGCTCGCCCTGCGCCAGTTCGATCGTCTCGCCGGCGCGCAGCGTGATTGGCTCATCCGGCTGGGCATCAGTCGGACTGGCAAACACCCCGACCGGATCTTTAAGCGCGCGCCAATACTCGGCGCGATGGTGGTGATACTGCCATGACAGACGTTTGTGGGGCGCGACCAGCAGGACTTTGGGACTGCGTTCGCCCTGTCTGGCATTTTCGGGCACCGGGATGTCGCCAAAATAAACCTCGATAAATTTGTCCGCTTGTTCGTTCACCACTCGCAAAAATGCGCCCCATGGACGGGTCGCATCCACTTCTACAATGGTGAAACCCTGCGCGTTCAGGTATTGACGAAATTTCTCTACGATTGTCTCTTTCGAGTCTTGGGCGCCGATCTGCGGCACAACTGCTGTCATGAGACTCTCCCCTCCGAATGGTTTACCCCGAACTCGTCATCGGATCGTGCAGTGTCCCGCGCAGCGCCTCTTGAAAATGCTTTGACTTGTCACGTCCGGCGGTTTGTGCGCCCACACGAAAGACCTCTTTTGCCTCAGCGCGGCGTCCCAAACGATCGAGCACAAGACCCAAATTGTAGCGCGCTTGCAGATGAAACGGGTCAAGCGCCATCGCACGGCGAAACGCGCTTTCGGCGTCGTGCAGTTTGTTTTCGACATAATACACGACCCCCAAATCATTCTGCCCGGTCGCATCGGCGGGATTGGTCTTTAGTGCGCGTAGAAACGCTTGCTCGGCGTCACGATAGTTGTGCGCTCCGAGCAGTTTTTGCGCCTGGACAAACAAGGGCGCATTGTCAGAGACCGGCTCGCTCTCTTGGAGCTCGACGTACTTGGTCTCCTGCGCCATCGGCAAGGGCATCGCCATCAACTCGAATGAAACACCAATCGGGACAAACGAGGGCATACTCAACGCGGGTCCCATTGACATCATCGGCGGCATCGGCGGCATCGTCATTAGCGCAGGCATGGACACACCCATCACCGCCTGTGCTTGTGCCTGTTGTTCTGCCAATCGCGCGCTCGCTTCCGTGAATGCCGCCCCCGCAGCCACCTGCTCTGCGCTCATACGCGCTTGAATCGGCGTATCGGACGAAAAAGCCGCCGCCCGGTCTGCCGCCATCTGTGCATTGGTCGCAGCTCGCTCCGCTCCTGCCGCGACCTGTTGTGCGGTCATTCGCGCGCTGGCTTGTGCGAAAGGAGACCCGACAGACAGCTGCTCCGCTGCATCGTCTCGCATACGCGACGATTCAACCGGAAACGCCGAAACGGTGGGCGCAACGGTTGCGGCGCCCGCAGCTCCAAATGATTCTGCAAACACCCCAAGATTCTGCGCCAGTTCACTCGGCACGCCCGCGGGAGTGTAGGTCGCCGTCGCCGCTCTGGCTTGCTGGGTGGGCTTGGGTGTGCTCTTGATCGGCCGCGCCACCAGCGTGCCCACCTGTTCCGCCAGCATCTGCATGTCCGCACGCGTCCCGCGATCATTCACGATCAGCTTTGAGCCATCTGCGCCCCTCAACACAACCCGCCAGATTGGCGCCGAGTCAAGACCCTGCGCACCTCGAACGCGCGAACTGGTCACCTCGACATCCCGAATGAGATTAAACGGGAGGGACTGCTGTCGCGTTGGCACAAACAAGAGCGAATCGGTGCGCGCGGCGATCTTTTGTCCCGCATCCAGTGTCACGCGCGTGCTCGCAATGGAATTGATAAACTGCCCAAGACCCGCCAGCGCGACCAAGAGCACAATCACGAGCGCCACGGGATTGAATCCACCGCCCTCGTCAAAAACTGCGGTCAATCCAACCAGCGTGACGATGCCGAAAATAATGATCCCGATGAGACTGCCAATACCGGCGCCGCCACCTTTGCCCAGGACCAGACGGGTCGGCTGCTCTTCCAGCACCTTGAGGACCGCCATAGATTGTGATTATACCATCATCAACGCCGGCAGGTCTGAGCATGTTATAATTACCGTATGTTGTCCCATCTTGACGCGCAAGGCAGAGCCCGAATGGTGGACGTGAGCGCAAAGACAGACACCGAACGCGTCGCCATTGCCAAGGGCAGCGTTATAATGCGGGCAGAGACGCGCGCGCTCATTTCGCAAGGCGCGATTGATAAAGGCGATGTGTTTGCTGTCGCTCGCGTTGCGGGAATCATGGCGGCAAAACGGACGCACGAGCTGATTCCGATGTGTCACCCCCTCCTGCTCACCGACGTCGAGGTCCGGTTCAACGATGTCGAGTCGCCCGACGAGACCCATGCAAAAATCGAGATTACCGGCACAGCCAAGAATGTGGGCAAGACCGGGGTGGAAATGGAAGCATTGGTCGCGGTCGCCAACGCCGCCCTCACGATCTATGATATGGTCAAAGCCGTTGATCGACGCGTCCGTATTGACGCAATCCGCCTCGTCTACAAAGCCGGGGGCAAGAGCGGCGAAATTATTCTCGAATGACGCCGGCGCAGGGCGCCGGTTCTGCAGTCTCGTTTGACTTGCTTTTCAACACATGGTCCCGCAATACGAATCCTTTCTCGACGCCACTCCCGAAAAGGGCGTCATCATTGTCGAATATTGGTGGCAGCCGCCCAACCGCCTGAACGGCGGCGCGCGTCGCAGCGCCCCAGGCATGTCCGTCGGCGCAAAAACGTCCATGATTTTTTTCAAGCGCGTACTGGCGTCAGAAAAATGCTGGTGCGGCAGTGGCAAAGCGTTCGGCAAATGCCATCGCCGCGCCGACGATTGGACATATGTTTCCCTCGATCCCGACCGGGCGACCTACAGCCCGGTTGTCCTCATCGAACGCGTTTTTCCTCAAGTCAATTACGTCCATGCGCGCCGACAATTTGCCGCCGATAGACGCTTGCTCTGCATTGACTATGCGTCGGTACGCGCCGAGTGGGCGCTTCCCGCGCATCCGCCAATCGTGAACGACATCGGACAGCTCGTGATCGGCGCCCTCGAAATCACTGCGCGCGGCTTGCGCATCGAGACCAACAGCGAACGTCGTCTGGAGCACATTACGGGCAGCGCAAGCCAACTGCTGGGCGATTTGGGCAAGAGTGAAACAAGACGCGCCGAACCACAAAAGACATTTGCCGTGCCGGGACGCCGCTGATGGAAATTCGCTGTACAAAATGTGCGACGCGTTATCCATCGGATACGCGAGCGTGGGTTTGTGAAAAATGCAGCGGGCTGCTGGAGCTGTTCGGCATACCATCGTTTGACGCCTCCAAGATAGATTCCAACAATAGTTCGCTCTGGCGCTATCGAGCGATGCTTCCCCTCCCCGACAAAGCGACACCTGTTTCGATGGGTGAGGGTTGGACGCCCCTCATCCCCGTCCGCTATTCAGGACGTAGCATCTTGTGCAAATTGGATTTTCTCAATCCGACCGGCTCGTTCAAAGACCGCGGGACGACCGTGATCGTCAGCGCCGTTCAGGCATTTGGCGTCCGTCACGTCGTTGAAGATTCGTCGGGGAATGCGGCGGCTTCACTTGCCGGATACGCCGCGTATAGCGGTCTGCGAGCGACGATTTATGCACCCGCCCACGCATCCCCCATGAAATTGGCGCAAATCGAGGTGTACGGCGCAGAGCTCTGCAAGATCCAGGGCGTGCGCGAGAAATCAGCAGAGGCCGCACAGTCCGCGGTGCGTCAGGAGGGCGCGTATTACGCCTCCCACTATTACAATCCCTTTTTTGTCTCCGGGATGCAGACGACCGCGTGGGAAATCTGGGAACAGCTCCGCCGCGCGCCCGACGTGATTGTGATGCCCGCAGGTCAGGGCACAAATCTCGTCGGCATGTACCGAGGGTTTGAACAACTGGCACGCGGCGGCTACATTGAGAAACTGCCGCGTTTCATCGCCGCCCAATCTGCCATGGTTGCGCCCCTCGCATTGGCATACGCACAGGGCGCAACCGAGCCCGTCCCGGTCGAACCCTACAATACGATTGCCGAGGGCATCGCCAACAGCGCCCCCGTGCACGGACTCGAGCTGCTCCGCATCGTGCGTAAAACAAATGGTGCAGCAATCGCCGCGACCGAAGATGAAATACGCTCAGCGCGGCTCAAACTGGCGCAGGCGGGGATTTTTGTCGAGCCGACCAGCGCCACGGCAATGGCAGTCCTTGAAAAATGTCTTGAGGACATCGCCCCTGATGAAACTGTGGTGGTCAGTTTGACCGGCAACGGGCTTAAAACCCCATTATGAGCCATTCCTTTGCCATCATTGCTGTTTTCGCCAAATTCGGGTATGCGGGCAATCGGTCCTTGTTTTCCATTCGTTGCACACTCCCCCCCACAATCAACCCGCCCAAGCAATCTTTTTCCCCGTTTGAAACGTATTATAAGAGGGGGTCCATGCGGCACACCTCCAGGACCTCCGATTCTGCCCGAAAAACCACTGGAACATCTGATCAGAATTTGACGTCAAATCTAGAGTCAAGTAAAGTCAGCCCTGACGGTTGTCCCGTCGCCTGCTGCTTGCGGGCGCTTCAGGAAAAGGAAATCTGGCGAAAAAACCGGGAATGGTCTTGATGGCTGCGCGCGGCGAAATAATGTGATTATGCGGCGAAAGGAGACGATAGTATGAGAAAATTCTACATCGGCGTTGGCATCCTGGTCCTGGCGTTCTTGCTCATGACAACCGCGTTTGCGTTTTCGCACATTTTGCAGAATTTGCGGCTGAATGCCCTCAGTTTTACACAGCCAACATCCGCGCTCGTCATCGCCGCGCCCATGACCTCTGCAGATGAAGCCGCGATGACCTCTCCCGACAAAACCGGCGTCCACCTTGAAGAATTTGTGCAACCGGCGCATGTTTGCAACAAAGAGGGGCTGCCGGAAACTATCACCGATTTTTGAGCGCATGTCACGCTCAAACCAATTGCACTGACGCGGTTCTCCGCTGAGCCGGAACCGACTTGTTGCAACCCGGAAATTCAAGGCGCGCGTCCCAAAGGCAGCTGCGCCCCGAACCCGGTTCCATTGGATTGCGCCGCGCAAAATAATTTGCGTCGGCGCATCCTTTTTGCCATGACGACAGCCAAACAAATTCGCCTCACCGATTACGCCTCGTGCGCGGGTTGAGCGGCAAAACTCGGCGCTGCCGAATTGACGCAAGTTTTGCGTCCCCTCTCCGGCATGTTTAACGCGGCAGATTTTCCGAATTTGCTTGTGGGTCTTGACGCGCCCGATGATGCTGCAGTGTATCGTATTGACGACGAGCGCGCCATCATTCAGACCATGGATTTCTTTCCGCCGGTCGTGGATGACGCCTATTCTTTTGGGGCGATCGCCGCGGCAAATGCGATGAGCGATGTCTATGCGATGGGCGGAGAGGTCATCTTTGGGCTAAACATTGCCGCCTGGCGTGAAGACTTGGCGTTGGAATTATTGTCCGACATTATGCGCGGCGGCGCAGACAAGCTGCGCGAGGGCGGCGGCGTCATTGCCGGAGGACATACCATTACCGACCAGGAGCCAAAATACGGTGTTGCCGTCACCGGAATCGTAAACCCGCAACATATCCTGACCAAAGGTGGCGCGCACCCCGGCGACCTTTTAATATTGACGAAACCGCTTGGCACGGGTATCCTCACGACCGCAGGAAAACGCGCCATCATTTCTACAAACGACTTGAACAACGCCATCGAGTGGATGATGACCCTGAATCGTGATGCCTCTCGGGCGGCGCTCGCCGCGGGCATCAAGGCAATGACCGACATCACCGGCTTTGCGCTCGCCGGACATGCTTTCGAGATGGCTCTTGCAGCCCAAGTCCAATTTCGATTCCGCTTTGAGCAGCTGCCCCTCTTGGATGGTGCCCTTGAACTTGCAAAACAAGGCAGTATTCCCGGCGGCACGACTCGAAATCGTGACTATTTGCAGGGTAAGGTGTTCTTACCAGAGAATTTGAGCGACGAATGGGAGGCGGTTGTCTTTGACCCGCAAACATCCGGCGGCTTGCTCATGGCGGTCCCGTCGGGCATTCTGGATTCGCTGGCGCGCGAATTCAAGGCGCGAGAAACTGATTATTGGATTGTCGGCGAGGTCGTCGAGGGGTTTGGCGTTCAAATTGCGTAAATGATAGATTGCTTCGAAAGCAAAAGATATCATTGGGGCGACATCCCCATTTACACCAGGACACTACTTTTCAGGGGTATTCATGAACCACAACGGACATCACGATGGGCGTGACGATCAACGGGTCGTCATCACGGGCATGGGGGTCGTCACACCACTGGGCCATACCGTCACCGAACTGTGGCAAAACCTGCTGGCGGGAAAATCCGCCGCCCGCAAGATTGACCGTTTCGACGCGTCACAGTATGCTGTGCAGATTTGCTCTGACATTCCCGAATCCGGCTTTGATGTCGAAGAATACAGCCATGTGATTGATAAAAAAGAAGCGCGGCGGCTCGACCCGTTTGAACAATATGCCGTCGCGGCAACATGGCAGGCGCTTACGCAAGCGGGGCTTGTAATTGATGAATCGAACCGCGACGAGATCGGCGTTCTGATCGGCACCGGTTTGGGCGGTCTGATCGTGATTGATAACGGTTACAAGGCGCTGAACGAAAAAGGTCCCATGCGCGTCAATCCCTTTACCGGCGCATTGATGCTCCCAAACATGGGTGGCGGACAGGTCGCCATTACGTTCGGCGCGCGTGGACCAAACTTTTGTGTCGTGTCGGCGTGCGCCACCGGTTCCAATTCACTGGGCGAAGCATACGAAATCATTCGCCGCGGTGACGCCTTGGCAATGATCGCGGGCGCGTCCGAAACGGTCATGACGCCTTTTGCCCTGTCAGCGTTTCATCGCACCCAAGCCATGTCCACGCGCAACGACGATCCGACACATGCCTCGCGGCCCTTTGACGCGACCCGCGACGGTTTTGTCTATGGCAATGGCGCGGGCATCTTGATTCTGGAGCGGCTCGATTTTGCCAAACAGCGCGGCGCGCGCATTCTGGCAGAATTCATCGGTTACGGCGCTACCGACGATGCATTTCACATCAGCGCGCCCGTGCCCGACGGCAACGGCGCAAAACGCGCGATCCGGCGCGCTCTGCAAAAAGCGCACATCAAACCCGAACAGATTGACTATATCAACGCACACGGCACGTCCACCATCCTGAACGATGCGGCAGAGACCGCCGCCATCAAAGAAGTTTTTGGGGAATATGCGTATGCCCTGCCCATCAGCTCGTCCAAGTCCATGTTGGGGCACCTGATGGGCGCCGCCGGAGCAGTCGAAGCAGTGATCTCGGTGCAAACCATGCTTGACGGCATCATGCATGCGACCATGAATTATGAATACCCCGATCCCGCATGTGACTTGGACTATATTCCCAACACCCCGCGCGCCAAACAGGTGGATATCGCCATGTCAAATTCATTTGGCTTTGGCGGGCACAACGCAAGCGTCATCTTGGAGAGGTGGAAGAATTAACTCGAAAATTTGAATCCCAATCGAGACTGATGTGTGATACACTGGCATCGCAATTGGATGCCGTGCCGCATCAGTCTTTTCTTTGTACAATGACTTTTCAATTTGGAGGGGACCTGCGATTAAATTCACCCCCACCTTTGGATTCGCACGCGTCATACCGGGCGCAACGAGAATACAAGCGTGGTGATGCATTCAATCGCGGACCGTATGCAAATGTCCATGCTTGGGATGAATCTCGCAGAATTAGAAGCCAATTTGGGCTTTCGCTTTGACGATAAATCGCTCTTGCAACGCGCCCTGACGCACCGTTCCTTTTTGAACGAGAATCCGGATTTGCCGTGGCTCGACAACGAACGCCTGGAATTTCTCGGCGATTCTATTCTCGGTTTCATTACGGCTGAACACCTTTATCATCGTTTTCCCGAAATGAAGGAAGGCGACCTCACTTCGCTGCGCGCCGCGCTCGTGCGCGGACAGACTCTTGCCGAATTTGCGACAGAGTTGAATTTGGGACCCTTTCTCTTGATTTCGCGTGGTGAAGAGGCCGGGCGCGGGCGCGCTCGACCCGCCCTGCTCGCCGCCACATTCGAAGCTATTCTCGGAGCATTGTATTTTGACCAGGGGCTGCCCGCCGCGCGCGAATTGATCGTGCGGATGATAGAGGAAAAAACCCAGAGCATCCTGCAGGAACGGCTCGACCGCAACGCCAAGAGTTTGCTGCAAGAACTCAGTCAGGGACGCCTCAAAGTCACCCCGGTCTACCGGCTGCTGGAAACACGCGGTCCCGATCATGCGCGCGAATTTACCGTCGAGGTGCTCCTCGGGGAAGAGATCTTTGGCATCGGTCACGGGCGCAACAAGCAATCGGCGGAACAGGACGCCGCGCGCACGGCAATCGAGCGGCTCGAAGAAGAATTTCACTCGGCGGCAGAAGCCGAGGCGCGCGCCGCCCTCGATACTCTGATTCGACAAAATGGCGACGATCCGGCTCCCGAATCAAATCCTCCATCCATCTGACATCTGCGCTTTCGCCTCAAATGCGTATTCTCCTTACCGGCTCGTCCGGCTATCTGGGCACTGCCCTCTTGAACGCTATCCTGACTGCGCGCCCCGATTGGGATTTGCACATCACCCTGTTTTCCATCGTGCCCGCGGACGACATGCCAAACGCGCATCATTTGGATGTGCGCGATCCCGACTCTGTCAAACATGTCATGGACAGGGCGCAGCCGGACATTATTTTGCACACTGCCGCGCTCAACCGGTCCGACGACGCGCACGACCTCTACGTGACAAATGCGCTTGGCAGTGATTTGGTGGCGCGAGAAGCAGCCAGGCGCGGGGCGCGCCTCGTACATATTTCCACGGATGTTGTCTTTGACGGGCAGCGCGGCAATTACCGCGAAGACGACGCGCCCAACCCGATCACGCCCTATGCGGTCTCCAAAGCCGATGCCGAAAAGAATGTGTTGGCGAGCGGCGCAAACGCCGTCCTGGTCCGCACATCCCTTCTCTATGGCTTTCGACCGCTCGATCCGCGCACGCGCTCTATTTTGCGCGGCGAGATGCGGCGGCTCTATACCGACGAGCTGCGCTGCCCCATCTGGGTACAAAATCTGAGCGATGCCGTGATAGAGCTCGCCGAAATGGACTATCGGGGGATTTTGAATGTAGCAGGACCCCAATCGCTCAGTCGCTACGAATTTGGAATGAAACTCATGGACGCGCTCGGCGGCGACACCTCGCAGCTCATAGCGGATAAATCCGCGCAAGGCGCCACAATACGCCCGCTGGATTGTACGCTCGACATTTCTCGCGCACAGAGATTAGTAAAAACCAAATTGCTCGCCGTTGACGAGGTGACGGCGCTGCACAAGAAAAAATGACAGTGGTGACACTGTCATTTTTTCTTGCCGAATCCATGGATCATGTTGTGGTGAGAGTGAGAAATGTGATCTCCGGTGGGCAGTTAAAGCGCACTCCCGGCGGAAGCACACCGACCCCGCGCGTCGTATAGAGGCGGGTGAATGTTCCAACGCGATAAGCGCCCATCGGGTATTTTTCGCCATACTTTGGCAAAATCAGGGGTCCAATCCCGGGCAAGCGCACCTGTCCGCCGTGCGAATGACCCGATAATTGTAAATCAATCTCCGCCTGCGCGGAAATGTCGGCAAAATCCGGTTCATGCATCAGCGCAATCTTGCACGCGCCGCGCGGGACTGTTTCGAGCGCGCGCTTGACATCGGCAAGTCGCAGCCACAGGTCGTCAATTCCCACGATATATATCGTCTCGCGCCCGCGCGTGATCGGGACCGCCTCGTTCCGCAGCAGCACGATGCCCGTTTCTCGCACCGATTGGACCATATGGTTCAAGAACCCGACCCAGTAATCGTGATTGCCCAGAACGGCATAAACACCGAGCGGCGCCTCGAACCGCTCAATAATCTCCGCGCACGGCTGAATATAATGCCACGAGGAATTGACCAGATCGCCCGTCAAAACAATGACCTCAGGTTTGAGCGCATTGGTGATCCGGACCGCTTCAAGCAAATGCTCTTCACTCACATATGGACCGAGATGCAGGTCGCTGAGATGGGCAATGGTCATGCCGTCAAACGCGCCGGGGAGGCGCGGCAGACGCATCTCGATCCGTTCCACCACAAGGGTATGCGGCTCGACATTGAACCCATACGCCGTGCCGAGCGCGAGCGCGCCGGTTGCGACGCCGAGAGCGCCCAGCGACTTGAAAAACGCGCGCCGTGTGACGCGGGGTGGAGAAATGGGTTCTATCATGCAGTCCCGATTATAACCCATCTTACCCGCTGCTATTTATTGTGCTATCCGGGTCATGAATCCTTCGAGTTGCCGCCGCTCGCATAGGTCCACAATAGAGAGCGTCGTTTCAGGCGCGCAAACGCATTGGTAGAGACGAGATTTCTGCCTACAGCGGCTTTTTTTTGGGCGCGCCACCGGCGCGGGGATATACGTCAGGAGTGGGAGCGATTTTGTCAATGACGACGAGGTGACGCACATCCTCCAAATCCGCCAGCTTGACGCGGACAATCTTCCGCAGTCGTCCGCCCAACTGTTCGATGGCGCGTTTTGCGCCCTCGGTTTCTTGATCCGCTTCCAACGCTTTGTAGGCGACAAAAACCCCACCCGAGCGCGTCAGAGGCAGCGTATATTCGACCAGAGTGGGCATCGGCGCGAGCGCGCGGGCGACCACAAAGTCATATTGTTCGCGTTCTTTCGGATTGTGCGCGAATTCTTCTGCGCGCCCATGTACGGCGTTTACGTCATCCAATCCGAGTTCAAGAATGGTTTGGTCCAGAAACCGGACTTTTTTACCCGTCGCTTCCAGCAAGGTCACGCGCAGATCGGGCAGCGCGATGGCAAGCGGCAGACCGGGAAACCCCGCCCCGGAACCCACATCAACAAGTTTTTTCTCGTTCGTCCCCGCTTCAAGCAAAATCGGAGCCGCGGTGAGTGAATCTAGAAAATGCTTGAGCTGCACGCCCGTATAGTCGCTAATGGATGTCAGGTTGAACTTGGAATTCCACTCGACAAGCAAGCGATAATACTTGTCAAACATCTCGAGCTGGACGGGCGTGAGGTCCAGTCCAAATTCGCGGGCGGACTGATAAAGGAGCGACATCAGATGGAGAGGCGTTATGGCGCAGTTGTTGGCGCGGGTGTGCCAATCGGTTCGAGCGTCGGGCTTGGCGTCGGAGTGTATGGCGGCGACGTAATAAACTCTATCACATCCTCTCGAAGCGAGAACTCGACCAGATACACCGCCGGGTCTCCATTCTTGATGGCATATGCATAATTCTGGTCGGGGTTTTCGTTGCCGAGCGACAGCATCGTTTCAGTCCCATCCGTCAGCGTGATGATGACACGGTACTGCGGCGGGTTCAATCCAAACGCGGTCAGGTCGCCGGGCGTCTCGAGTTTGCGGTCTGCCTCGATGCGCGACAGGTCAAAGACCAGTGCGTCTGCCCGCACGAAATACGCATCGCCCTGCGCAGGCGCTTGCATCCGCCAGCGATCACCTTCGCGCACAATGATAGTGGTATCCCCACTGGCGGCGTCTTGCGCCTGCACTCGCTGCATCTGGTTCGGGTCGGCGCTGTAAAAAACAATCTCTTCCGGCTCTGGCGTAACGGGCGTCAGCGGCGGCGCATCTTGGCGCAAAAAAGTATACCAGATGTAGGCGCTCAACAGCGCAAGGATGGCAAACAGGGCGATTGTGAGACGGCGGTCCATGGATCAGAGCATCAAGATGAGCTATTTAACGTCGCCGCCACCACAATAGACTGCCGATGAGTAAGGCGGCGAGTGGAACGAGCACGACGCTGGTCCACAACACGAGATTGATTTCATTCTCGGTCATTACGGCGAGCGGACGGAGGTTCGGATCACGGGGAGGCACGGCAATCAATTGTTCCTGACCTGCCAGCCAATTTATTATATTTTCAAAAAACTGCTGGTTGCCGAGCGCGTCCTGATGATTCATCCAACGGTTGGTCGCAAAAGTAGCGTTCCCCAACACAACCAATCGAGAACGAGCATCTCCGCCCGCACCCCCAACGCCCGCCCCTTCGAGAGCTACCCCGGCAACAAAGGACCCTTTGGTGTCCGTTTCGGCGCACTCGAGCTGTCCCGCCTGCGCCAGCTTTTCAAAATCCGTCTTGACACAAGCCTTGTCCGTCGTCGTCAAGAGCGGGGTCGGCATTTTCCCCTCAACGGACGAGGTCTTGATGGCGCGCGCTCCCGGCATGAACACGCCGAGCGTCCTGAGATTTTCCGTCAGCGGCGAATTGGGAAACGAAACAAACACCGGCACAGGCGCATCGCCGCGATAATTCAAGCCTGGATCAAGAATGAGGTTATTTTCAAGTCCGATGCCCCATGCGCCCAGGGTCTCGGTCAACCCGATATCGGTGTTCGGCTCCGCCATGAGCAACACGCGTCCGCCCTTGTCCAAATAGTCCTTGAGCAGTTTGTCATTTTCGGGCGAGAACTTGGTCGTCGGTCCTGCAATCACAATCGCGCTCGTATCCGCAGGCAGAGTGTCGCTGACGGTCGCCAGATTCAAGGACTCGACTTTATAATTCACCGCCTTTAAAAAGTCTCCAACCGCACCCATCCCGCCCGTGTCAAAATCCAGAGGACTATATTCGCCGTGACCGGCGGTGAAATAGACGGCGGGCTGTCGGGTCTGAGTCACCTTGAGGATTGCGTTTGTGAATCCGTTTTCATCATAGGGGTCATATAGTTTTTCTGTGCGCGGATTCGCCGGATTCGTAGATTCAAAGACAACTGTTCCCGGCAAAGCGTTGTCATATTTTTGCGCGAGCGCCGGGTTTTCGTCCGGGTCCACATATTCGACCAGAATCGTATTGGAGTGATTTTGATACTCGCGCAACAGTTGCTCGGCTTGCTGGCGCAGGTGCAGCGTCGCCGGTGTAAAAAAGCCCGTTACCTTGACCGGCTCTGTCAACGTGTCCAACACCTGCATCGTCTGTTGCGACAGCGTGAATTGTTTGTTCGCCGTCAAGTCCAGTCGTTGGCTGAATTGCCTGTCAATAATGAAATTGATCGCGGCGATGATGGCGATAAAGACAACGGCAAAGACGAGCACATTGATGCCCTCGGACGCGATACGCGCGTGGGACGATTGCCGTTTGCTGTCACGCGGGCGCGTGATAATGTAAAACGCCACACACACGACGCCGAGTGCGCCGAGGAGCAGCAGCATATCCGTCCGCGTGTTGGTGACAAGCCCCAGGAGGAACACGCCGACAATCAGCGCAATCCCGAGCGCGCCGACAGGAGCAGCCCATTTTCCAAGCGTCCGCATTACCGCCACCTCCGGCTGGAGACGACCAACGTCGTCAGAACGATGGTGATTAGCGCAATGCTGACAAAAAACAACACATGCTGCGACGCAATGACCCCATTAAAAAACTCTTGAAACTGCCCCGGCAGGGCGAGATAGCGAAAAAAATCGGCGATAGGATTGTTTTGTCCGATGGCGTTGGCGGGAGCATCGGCAACCCACAAAAAGAGCAGCGCGATCATTCCGATCATATAGGCGATGAATTGATTTTGTGTGAGTGACGAGGCAAACATGCCAATCCCAACAAATGCCGCGCCGAGGAGCAGGGCGCCGAGATAACTCGCGCCGAGAATGCCATAATCCGGGTCTCCGTACCGCTCGAGGATCAAGACCTGCCACAGCGTCGGAATCAACAACACCGCAAACCCGACCCACGCGGCGATAAACTTCCCGACGACGATTTGCCAATCCCGCGCGGGCGCCGTCAAAAGCATTTCCATGGTGCCCAGTTTGTATTCTTCGCTAAAGAGCCGCATGGTGAGCGCGGGAGCCAGAATCAACGATAGCACCGCAATCCAGTTAAAAAGCGGCGCCATGTCCGCCACCCGCGATGCCACCATGATCTGGACAAAAATAAAGCCCGTGAAAAAGGCAAAAAGTCCAAGTATGATCCAGGCAAGCGGCGAAAAAAGATACGCTTTCAACTCGCGACCCGCAATCGTGATCACGCTAGTCATCGCTGATTCGACCCTCCGTAGAATCGAGATACTCGCTCACCAGGTCAGTCTCTTCTTGCATTGTCAACTGCAGGAACACATCCTCGAGTGAAAGCCGGACGTGACACAGTTCGAGGACGCCCCACCCGCGCTGCACAGCCATTGCGGCAACGTCGGAGCGGCGATCATGATTGAGCGTCGTTTCGATATCGTACGCGTCATCGCCGATTGTCCGAACCGTCAAAACACCCTGAATTTTTTCCAGCTCGCCGGCAATTTCGGGCGCGGCGTGTGCCACCTGCAAATGAATGTGCTGGGACTGTGACATGCCCGTGCCCAGACGCTGAGGTGTATCCTCCGCCACAATTTGGCCTTCGCGAATGATCAACACGCGCGAGCAGGTCTGGCTGACTTCGGGAAGAATGTGCGTCGAAAGAATGATGGTATGCTCTTTGCCCAGGTTGCGAATCAATTCGCGGACTTCGATGATCTGCCGCGGGTCCAACCCGACCGTCGGTTCGTCCAAGATCAAGACGGCGGGTTCGTGCGCGATCGCCTGCGCGATTCCGACGCGTTGGCGATACCCTTTGGAGAGTTTATTGATGGTGTTGTCAGCGCGGTCTCGGATATTCACCAGGTCCATCGCCCTTTCGACAGCGTTCCTCACATTCTTGACATGATGCAGTCTGGCGACAAATGCAAGGTAATCCGCGACAGTCATATCCAGATAGAGCGGCACTGTCTCGGGCAGATACCCAATATTGGCGCGCACCTCGAGCGAGTGTTTGATCACATCATAACCCGCGACGCGCGCCGTCCCCGACGAAGGAGGCATATACCCCGTGAGGATGCGCATCGCCGTCGTTTTGCCCGCGCCATTCGGACCCAGAAAACCAAGAATTTCACCGCGCTTGACGGTGAAATTCAAATCGCAAAGAGCATGACGCTCGCCATAATATTTATTGAGATTGACAACCTCGATCGCGTTTTCGCCGTTCACAGCAGCGCCCTTGGATATAACGCTCATCACATGCTCCCAAAAAAAGTTCGGTTCTTGAGCTTGCCGTCCAGAGATAAACTCGACATGAAATTGGCATTAAAAGGCACGGCAAAGTGATCGCCGCGCGGTGCCAGAATTTATAGCATGTCTTGGAAACGGCCCAATGCCCGGATGTATCGAGACATGGTAAAATCGTGCTCATGCCTTTCAATTTTTGTCCCCGCTGTGGGCATGAGCTGGTGCTGCGCGAAAAAGACGATAGACGACTGCGCCCAACCTGCCCGCAGTGCGGTTTTACGCATTATGCCAACCCCGCGCTCGCCGTCGGAGTCCTCCTCACCGATGACCGGAACCGCTTTTGCCTGGTTTTGCGTGGGGAGGAACCGCGCAAGGGGTATTGGGGTTTGCCTGCAGGATTTATGGAAGGCGACGAGTCCGCGGAAGCGGGAGCCGTGCGAGAATGTCTCGAAGAGACGGGACTGGAGGTCGCGTTGGATGGATTGCACGCCGTCTACTCGTACCAACATGCGAATCGGCACACGTCGGGGCTTTTGATCCTCTATCGCGCTCACGTGATCGGCGGTTCACCCCGGGCGGGGACAGATACCACCGACGTAAAATTTTTCGCCGCCGATGAAATTACTGTCGAGATGCTCGCCTTTGAAACGCACCGTCAGGCGATTCAAGAAATCTTTGCCTGTTCCGAGTAGCTTTTATTGACCGACACAAGGCAACGTGAATTTCGCCAGCGAGGATCATTGAATTCAAACCAGACCCAGTATTCTCAGCACAAGCGCGACTCCCGCCGCAACCGCAACAATCACACAAGCCGCGGCAGCCGCGCGCAGCAACGAGGTCAGGGCGACGCGCCGACCGTGCGCCTGATGCTGCGCCGTTCCCGCCTCCATTCGGCCGCGATTGCGGTTCTCGACCCCTTGCACGCGCCCCAACCACCACGCGCGATGACAATGCGCGTATTCGCCAATCTCGCTCGCGCGAATAATCTCCTCAGTCGTTTTCGAGCGCTCCACGCTGCACTCTGCCCTTGAATTGACTCTCAAAGTCGCGCAGCTGCGCGCCCAGTTTTTCCTGCCGCCATGCCACGGTCAAATCGCCGCGCGTTTTCTCCAACACCCCGCGCACAATATCTGTTTGCCGCCTCAAGCCCCCCGTGAGCGCGTCGGGAAAATCCATCGTGACGAGCATCGCGTAAATGTCGTCCATCGCCTGAAGCATGTCTTCGCTGCGCTCCAACTTTTCGTGCCGAATAATGTCCAGGATATAACGCCGCAATTCCGTCGTCGCTTCGCCCAGCCCGTTCAGATATGCCGCATAGTCAACGCCCAATGTGTCGGGGTCCGGCAGCGGCTGGTTTGTGAGCAGCGCCAACACAATGTGCGCCTCGGTCACTTCTTTGAGCGCGTCCTGCACATAGCCCGTATAGTATAGATCGGGATATGGCGCTACGTCCGCTTTCATCGCGTCGGCGACCACGCGTCCCGTTTCCAGAATTTTTGCCGCCTGGTCGTATTCGCCGCGATGCGATGCGCGTATCGAGAGCGAACAATGACGAATCACCTCGCGCGATTTCGAGAGCGCAGAATCGCGTGCCGCATTTTTTGCCACAAACGCATTACGGATTTTTTCTTCGATTTGTTCGAGACCCTGCATGTATATGTTTCTCTTTTCGGCAAGCTGCAAAAGCTATTTTTCTATTTCGGAATGAACTTGATATTGCCCCAATCGCCAACCTTGACATAAACAATCCCCTTGTTAAACACTTGGGCGATATAGCGAGTCCCATTGTGCGTAAAGGGAATCTCATCCGTCTGCTGGTCCTGCAGCCCGTTCGCCTGAGCAAAGCGCCACAACGCCGCCGTATTGTTGACAGGCATCCAGGGCTGCGCCGCGTTCGCGCGGTCGAGCGCCGCCTGTTCGAGTCCCGTCAAACGCTGTACGACCGGCGCGGGGTCCACAAAACCTTTGAACCCGTTGCTGTCGTTGATCGGATTCCCTGCGGCGTCCGTCTGGCGCAACCCCAGATGCAGGTGCGCTCCCCTGGTATTGCCCGTGTCTCCCATCATGCCAATCGGCTGTCCGCGCAGGACCTTGTCGCCCTTGTTGACAAAATTCTGCGCCAGGTGCGCGTACGTCCACAAGCGGCGGTTCGCGGGCACATAAATCACCACATTAATTCCGTAGGATTTGCCCTGCACGGGGTCATCTATATCGCTGACGACGAGACCGCTCTCGACCGCATACACTCGCTTGTCCTCATCCTTTGGAATGTAATCCAATCCCTCGTGACCATTCAAACTAAATTTCTGATAGTCCTGCGGGTTTTCGCCAAAGCCCTGTGTCAAGGTCGCGCCGGCGGAAAAGGGAATTTGCATGGATACCTCGAGTGTTAAAGTGGAATTGAAATTGGAAATTGAGGTTTCTGCTTTCTGATTGACGATACGCGATCAGCGATACACGATGGGCGACTTGCGATGACGCCAGGCGTGGACACGCCCTTGCCATGCTTGCCTGAAATGCCCGCGGGCGGCAGCCGCAAGCAGCGAGAACAGGTCCGCGACGGCGAGCAGTGGAAGCATGAGCGCGAACCGGGTCGCGGAATAGTTCTTGAACATCGTCCACCAACGGTTGCGTGCGATCAGAAAAGTTTTGCGCGGGGCTATTTTACCAAAGCTTGCCCCATGTTGGTGATAGACCCGCGCGGCAGGAACGCACACGGTTTCCCAGCCCGCGTTGCGCGCGCGCCATGCCAAATCCGCATCCTCGTAAAAGCCAAAATAGTCGCCATCGAAAAAACCGATCGCATCCAACATTGCGCGGCGATACAGTGCCGCGCCCGCGCAAGCGCCAAATACCCCGGCTGTGACGGAAAAATGGTCCGCGGGTTCCCCTGCCCCGATGTTCCACGCAAAACCAAAAGCATCCACACGAATGCCCGCCGCGTCCACTATTTCCGGACGTTCCATCTCGAGCATCAAGGGCGCACATGCCCCGACACGCGCGTCCTGCATGGGGGCGATCAGTTTTTCCATATAGTCCGGTTCCGCGCGTGTGTCTGTGTTCAAGGTGGCGATCATGTCGCCGCGCGCTGCCGCGAGTCCGACGTTATTGCCCTCGGCAAATCCCACATTCGTTTCACTGCGAATCAATCGGATGGTTGGAAACTGCCGTTCGATCATGGCGCACGAATCATCGGTCGAGTTATTGTCCACGACAATAACTTCAAACGGGCGATACGTCTGGGCGAGCAGCGAGGCGAGACAACTCGCCAACCATTGTGCGCCGTTATAGTTTACGATGAGGATAGAAACAAAAAAAGGGGGGGCGTGTTCCGCCGCCCCTTTATGAAATCCGTCCGGCTCTGCTTGCGCCGTGCCCGCTTGTCGCGCCACGTTACTGCCTTGCGCGCCGCACCACCAGGTCCGCCAGCAGCGCCATCATTACGATATTCAGTCCCGCAATCACCAGCAGGACGTTTGAACTGTGCACGACCAGATTGCCCGTCACAAACCACCAGAGCTGCCGCAAGATGCCCGCCAGCAGAATCAGCGCGCCGATGGGAAACAGAATCTTCATCGGGTTGAAATACATCACGGTGCGCAGGACCAGCATCAAATAGTTGTACGTGTCCTGAACGGGGCGAAACTTGGACTTGCCTTTGCGCTCGTAATAATCAATCGGAATCCACTTGACATCCAGATCATCGGACAGGTGCGCCAGCGTGATGGTCGAGACCCACGACTGCCCCTGCGGCAAAATATGCGCATATTTCAACGCGTTAACCTTTTTGAATGCGCGCAAGCCGCTGTTCAGGTCGGGGATTTTCGTATCGGTGAGAAAAGAGGCGAGTGAGCGAATGAACCATTTGGCAGGTGTGCGCAGGACGCGCATTGTCCCTGCTTCACGCGTCCGCGCGCCAATCACCATTTCGTTCTCGTCCATCTCTGCCAAGAGGCGCGGAATATCCTGCACCGGGTATGTGCCGTCGCCGTCGGTCATGACGCAAATTCCGCCGCGCGCGTGCTTGACCCCTGTATTGGTGGACGCGCCGCTGCCGCGATTGCGATTGTGATTCACCAGCGTTGCGCGCGGGAACTTTATTACCTCATCCGCGGTGTGATCGGTCGAGCCGTCGTTGACGACAATGACCTCGTAATCATATTTTGCCGCGTCCATCGTCTCGAAAATGCGGGTGAGCGTTTCACCAATACCTTCTTGTTCGTTGTAGGCGGGAATAATGATGCTGATGAATTGGTCTTGGACACGCAGCGGCGGTTCGACGAGTTGAGATTGAGTTAGCACATCAGGATTATAGGGGCAAACGGACAAAGTGCCCAACCTGCTTCAAAATGAGAATTGCGCCCGGTTTGCCGTTTCAACTCGACCGGACGTGCGGGCATACGCGATCCTCAGCGCGCGGGCGTCGCCCGCGTGACTTGGAACGATTCGAGTTCCGCCCCCAGGATCCGTCCCTGATTATCAAATGTCGTTTCGGCAGCCAGTTCCAGCAGATACCCCTCGGAGGTGGATTCCAACGCGGCGGGCGCCAGGGGCATCGTGTAGGTTTCAAATTCGTCCGACAAAACGAGCGCGCCAAGCACCCGGTCCTTGTGTTTGAGTTCAAACCGCGTCCCATCGCGCGGCGCGCGGGCGCGGACCGTGACGACAAGCCCCTCGGACGTCGTATCCGGGACCGGCACACGTATCACGCCGCCAATCCATTTGACATCCTGCAGCTTGCGGTTCTCTGCCAAAATGGCGCCGACCGAACGCGTTCGCGCCTCGGGCGCACGCTCCAGAAACCCCCTTACGAGATACGGGAAATCGTCGCCGCCAAAATCAAGCACAAACGGATATTCTGCGGGCGCGGCGCGCGGCACTGCGCGCAAGAGCGCATAGGTCAGATTCACACGCCATGCAGAGCGCGGCATAAAATCATAAGCAAACGCCCACTGCGGCACATCCAACGAAAACTCTCCAGCCGGCTCCAGGTCGTAATTGGGTATCTGCAGCTTGCCGCCGTTTGTCCCGAATGCCAAAACCACTTCGCGCCCCTGCGCGCGCCAGCTGTCAATCATCCCCGCCATCTTGTCGCCGGGCGGATTGTTAAACACCGTCACAAACGCATCCCGGTCAAATACATATTTCAAAGGGGTCGCCAGCGCGGCAGGTTCGTCACGCCCCGAGGAAAATATGACGACTGCGTTCGGGTCGAGCTGCGACGCGTTCCTTGTCATCTGCTCGTACGCGCCGCCCAATTCCCTCACGCCAACGATTGAATTTTCAAACGGCTCCAGTCGCACCGGACCCCATGACCCGGTTTCGGATACAAATGGCAGACGCAGCGCGACGCCCTGCGCGCGGTTCGCATCAATAATGCCCATCGCATAAGCGTTATAGAGCATCCAGAGCGCCAGCGCGCCACCCGCCGCGATCCGCGCAAGCCGCTGCCAGCCCGGATTCTTGAGCGGAAATTCGCTCCACAGCCATCCCACTCCCCGCGCGGCGCACAGCACAAAAAGCGGGATGACGAGCGGAATATAGTGCCGCATCGTATAGATATAATGGGGGTTCGAATAGAGCTCATCCAGATAGAAAAACGAAAAGAGCGCGGCAGTCCCGATAAAAAACAGATTTCGCGTGTTCAGATCTCGAAGGACGACAACCACCGCGCCCAGCAGCGCCAGGAGCATCCCAAACGGCGAGAGATACCAGCCCAGTTTTATGAGGTTCGACCCACTCCCGGCAGGGGTCAATCCTCCAAAGAAAGCATAGAGCGACTCGGGACGCGGCAGAATAAAATAAAAGGCGACAAACAAAGCGACGAGCGCGCCCGCGCCGCCCACCCTGAGCCACTTTTCGGAACGCCGGGCGAACGCGCCGATCCCCACCCCCCAGCGCCGGCGTGCCGCCTGCACGATCCGATCGAGCACAAGCAACGCGCCGACACCGACTGCAATCAGCCCGACGACCAGGAGCGCATATTCGATCCGGGTAAACAACGATTCGGCGGAGGGCAATTCAATGCGCAGCAACTTGTCAATGTTCTGCATCCGCATCGCGTGTGTATATTGATAATACAAATAGTTGGGCGCAAAGACGAGCATGTGCGCGACCGCCTGCGCCAACACAACGCCGAACGCGCCAAACAGCGCCCAGTGCTCGCGCCGCCATTTCCGCAGCAAGATCAGGACCAGCGCATACACCCCAATCGACACAAGAAACAGAATCGAGTCCGAACGGACCAAAAACAACTGCCCAAACGCAACGCCCGCGACCAGCGGCAGTCCACAAGCGCAAGCGCCCGCCGCTGCGCCTGCCTCATCATTTTTCGAGCGCGCGATTGTCTCGGACATTTTCAAGAGCGCGTACATGCCCGTCAGCGCAAGAAATTGAGTCATGGCTTCGGCAACGGGATAGCGCGCAAACCAAAACTGCGGTACCGTTACGACGAGGAGGAAAAATGCCAGGCGCGCGATCTTTTTCCCAAACAGCAATCCGGCAAGCAGAAAGAATGCAACACTTGCCAGCAGCGCGATTAAAGGCGTGGCGTATAGCCCGAGCGGCACACCGAGCAGCGCGTCCCAGACTGCAAGCCACGCGGGATAGAGGTGCAAGAACTGCGGCAGCACCAACCCCTGCGCCTGGTCCGCGATAAAAAATCCCGGCATACGCACCTGCGTATAAAGCATGTAGGGGTTGGTGAGCTGCCAGTAAAAAGTTTTCGCAGGATCGGGCGCGAGTCGCGCGACCTCCGCATCGTGAATCGCGAGCGAACCGGTGCGCGCAATGTTCGCGCCCGTATTGATATAGACGCCCGCGTCCGTGTTGCCAAGAATATATTCGCCGGGACGCGAAAACAGAGCGATGGCGAGCAACAAGCTCGCGACAAAAACCCAATCCGGTCGCAGCCCGCGAAACGACCACGCGATCATTCGCCCGCGCGCAAACAACCGGAGCGCCGCACACGGGATAGCTATCAACGCAGCGAGATTCAAAAGAGAAAAAATGCCGAGTTCCGCCAGCGTGAGCGCGAGCCATGCGGTCACCAGCACGCTCGTCGCAATCGCAAGAAACACGCGTTCCCCGGCAGAAAAGATGTCGGGGTTGCGAAAGAGCAGGCGGCTAAACAGGTATCCGGGGAGAAAAAAGAATAGCGGAACGAGAACGAGGACGAGCGGGAAATTCATTCAGGCATGCTGGGATCAAATTCAAGAGGCGACACTCGCATCAACGTCCAGATACTGCGGCTGGTGCGCGTTCACCCGTGTGACGTATTGATAAAGCCCGAGGGTCTGATGAATTACAACCCGCCAATCAAACCGCTCGCGCGCGATTTGATACGACGCGGCGCCCATCGCGCCCAGTTTGGAACTATTACGCAGGGCGAGCAAAATCTTGTCGCCGAGCGCCTCGACGTCTCCGGGAGGGATGAGATAACCGTTCGCGCCCCGCACGATTTTGTCGGGAATGCCGCCGACGTTTGTTCCGATCAGAGGGCGCGCGTGACACATGGCTTCAAGCGTGACCAGCGAAGAACCTTCAAATAGTGTGGGATGCACAAAGAGCGTCGCCAGTTCATACAAATTGTGGAGAGTAATATCATCCACACTGCCCAATAGGCGCACGTGGTCGCGAAACTGGTGCTTGCGGATTTTCTCTTCGAGCGCCTGACGCTCCGGTCCCTCGCCGACAAGCAGCCACTGCCACTTGGACGGCAGGTTCGACCGAATCTGCGCCAGTGTATCGAGCATGAGCGAGAACCCTTTGTTCTGTTCCAAACGCCCCACGCTCAAAAGCAGCGGCTGACGCTGGGCAAGCTGGAGCCGTTGGACCAGCACCCGCTGCACGTCAATGCTCACCCAATTGCAAGCCGCGTCCACGTCAATCCCGTTTGGAATACAAGCCACACGGTCGGGCGACACATTCAGATACATTGGAATGTCGCGAACGGTCAGGGAATCCGAGGCGATCAACGCGGCGGCATATTGTGCCGCATAACGTGAAGCCCTGTTGAGCGGAGTATACGCGGCGCGTTTGGCGAACGAGGTCTTGAATTCTTCCAACCCTTGTGGGTTGATTATCATTGGCGCATGCGCTACGCCTTTTGCCAGCAACTGCGCATATCCATATCCGCCCGCCCCCTGGATATGCACCACATCCACCGGCAGCGCCGCAATGACGCGCGCCGCCGCTTGTGTCCAGCGCGGGTAATTGATCGCGCGGTCAGCAATGCCCCGCAAGGGCAAGCGCGGCGACTCGACGATCTTTAATTCGATTCCCGGTTCGTGCCATTGGGAATCGCGCGTCGGTGGCATGGTGACCAGTGTAACGCGTACGCCAGAGCGTGTGAGGTGTCGCGCAAGTTCCAGCACGTGGCGTTCCATACCGCCATATCCGTGCAAGCCAAAAACCGCGCGAGAGACGAGTGCAATATGCATTAGTTATGTAAAACCACCGATGCCGATTGCTTTACGACATCCGTGTAGAGCTCTTGCAATTGCGAGACCACGACGTCAGCACTAAACTTGGTTTCCGCAACCTTTTTTGCGTTTGCGCTCAGCAAGGCGCGCAGGGCAGGGTCGCCAACCAGGCGACGAACGTGCGCTGCCATCCCCGGGACGTCGTCAGCCAACAGCCCGTTAAGATTGCTTTGTATAATATCACGAGTTCCCCCTGTTTTCAAAGCAATCGTTGGGATTCCCAACGCCTGTGCTTCCAGCAGGGTCCGTGCCAGCGGCTCTGCCCAGCGCGAGGGAAAAACCAGCGCCTCCGCTCCTGCCAAAAAACCCAGCGTTTCCGCATTAGAGAGCCACCCCAAAACCTCGATTTTGGGGTTTTTTGCCAGTTTTTCCTTGAATTCGCCCTCTCCGGCGACGACCAGGGGCAGGGTGACCCCGCTTTGTTCCAGAATCTCAGGCAGGACGTCCGCGCCCTTGAGTTTGTTCAATTTCCCAACAAACATCAGATATCGCGAGTGCGCGCGCCGCGCGCGGAAATCCGCGGTCTCCCGTGCCGTCTGCGCGACCCGGTGCGTTTCCTCCACATCAATCAGGTTTGGCGTCACATGCAGTTGCTCTTGCGGCACGATGCCCTGCAGGGTGCCTGCTACATAGTCGCTGACCGCAATCACCGCGTCCGAGCGCTGCAGTGCTGCTTGACGCCGTCCTAACTCGCGTTCGACCAACGGAACGACGGGCTGCATAAATCGCGCGCTCGCGCCATATTTTTGCGCCAAACACCTCGCAATTTCCCCCCCCCGACAAATCGGACAGATAGAGTCATCCCGCAGCAAAGTGCCATACAAACAAACGTGCCAATAATCGCGGACCGTGCTGACGACCGGCACATGGACAGTTTTCTTGGCGGCGACGGCGGCGGAAATCGAAAGAATATGCTGGGCGTGAATGAGGTCGAACGCGGGCGCGCGCGAGGCAAGATATCGCGCCAGATTTTTTTCCAATGCGCGCGTGCGCTGCCAGGCGCGCAACCCCGGCACGCGCGTCGCCTTGTAGCCGACCTCGACAACGGGCAGGTCCTCGTAGGTGCGGGTCTGAATCCTTGCCCCACCGGCTTTCGGGAGGACAATTTCGAGCTGGTGTCCCCGCGCGTTCAAGGCGCGGGCGAGATAAAAGGTGCTCCAACCGCTGCCGCCGCTGTGGGGCGGAAAAACATCGGTGGCAATGAGAATCTTCACCGCAGCGAGTTGCCCGAAACCGGGGAGGCAGATGGGGTGGGTTCAGTCGGCGGCGTCGCACGGTCGCTGAACGCCGCCATACGCCGTTTGCTGAACCAGACAAACCCGCCGGGCAGACTGGTCAGGACGACGATCACATGAAACAACAGAGACATGGCGAGCGCCTGGTCTCCGGGCACCCCAGCCAAACCAAAAAGGGTCACGACGATCGCTTCTTTGGCGCCCAGTCCGTTGAACGAAATGGGCACAAGCAGCAAAAAGGCGATGATGGGGTTAAACATCAAATATGTGAAAAAACTGACATTGTCAATCCCGACCGCGCGCCCGACGACAAACCAGATAAAGGCTGTGAGAACGACAATGCCGACTGAAATCAACACATTCAGGGAGAGCGCCTTGTATCGAAAGCGATAGACCTGGAGCGCGCGATAAACATTTTGGGCAATCGGGCGAAAACGCTGCAGCGGACCGATTTCAAAGACAGGCGCGAGACGGCGGGCGATGCGGCGAGAAAATAGCCCCGCGCACAAAGCCAGAAACGCGCTCGCCACAATTACAGTTGCGACCTCGATCTGTTCGAGCGCCCTGGCTTGCGCCAGCATCAAAGTGGCAAGCGAGGCAGTCACCACAGCGGCAGAAAAAAATGCAAACAACCCCATCAACCGGTCAACCAGCACCGAGATCGCGGCAGCTTCGCTCCGCCCCTTGGTCACGCGCGCCAAATCCACCGCGCGAATGACATCGCCGCCGATATTGGACGGCAGCACGTTGCCAAAGAACAAACCCATCAAGGAAAACGACAAGAGCGCGCCGAATGAGACATCAATATCCTGGGCTCTGACAAGAATTTGCCACTTGACCGCGCCCAGCGCGATCGCAAAAAAATACAGCGCAAGCGCAAACAGCAGCAGCAAGGGGTCTGCCTGGGCAATTATCGCACCGACGAGACGCAGATCAATGCGCGTCAAGAGAAAGGCAAAGAGCGCGACGGTGACGAGAATTTTGATTACATTGACGAGGTTCTGTTTCAATCTATCGGACCCGGATTCCTGGGTTTTCGACCGGGCAGAGATCAGCAGCGCACCGATCAAATGCCCAATCCCATTCACGATTTTGGTTTCACATCAACATTTCGTTCGACGTTTTTGGTCGTCCACGCAATGTCCCAAATCTGATGTTTGCGTCCCCGCACATAATAATCATAAGTGCCAAGCAGACGGGCGAACCCCTCCACACCGGCGAGCGCAACCAGCGTCGAGATGAGCCGCAGTGCTTTGAGGATTTCGTCCAGCGCAATGCGCGAGACGCGCGAGTTTTCCATTGACGACACCTTGTAGCCGTATTTGCGCACGAGGTGCAAATGACCCGCATAGTTTCGGCGCCGCTGCATCACAAATTCGCGCAGCGTTTCCGGACCCGTGTTATAAACAACCGCGTCGGGAGCATAGCGCACTTCGAGACCGCGGCGAATGACGAGAGCTTCCACAAATGCTTCGTCCATGGCGACGTCGGGGGGCAAATGGGTAAATACCTTGCGAAACGCAATCAGTTCACCCAAACGCGGGATTTCAAGACACAGTTGATGTTCCATCTGGAGACGGAGGTGACTCATATACCCCACAACATGCTCGGGCACGTTGGTGGGGATTTTTTGCGCGCCGGTCATGCCTACCTGCGGGTCCGCAAACAGTTTGACGAGATTTTCGATCGTCGTGTTCCCCGGAATCGTATCTCCGCTCTCAATGACGCAGATATCCTGCCGAGCGTTCTGCAAAAACAGGTTGATTGCCGAGGTCTTGCCTTCACGCTGCTTTTGTTCCAACAACTTGATGCGCGCGTCGCGAGCTTCAAATTCGCGGACAATCTCACAGGTGCTGTCCGTACAGCCGCTTGCCACAACGATAATCTCGCTGATCTCGACCTGCGCCAGCTCTTGATTGAGCATGGCTTGGAGCAGCTTGCCGATATTTTTTTCTTCGTTATGCGCCGTAATACCGACGCTGCAGCGCAATGAATGGCTCATTTTGTTTGTCGAGGGTCTCACTGCGATATTGCGTTAACAAAAATGCCTGCAAGCCGGAATCCGCCGCAGGCGCCAGTTCGTGACAGGTATTTGGGAATGTGTGCGACCCCAGCCCATGCGCAGAGGATGGACGAGACAATTATACAGGTGGAAATAGAATCTCAAAATTCCCGCGTAACTCGAAAAGCGCTCAAACGCGTGGCGCAATGGTTTGCCAGACCGCTCGCGAGACGCGCAGGTCTTCTATCACCTCTTTTTTGCGCTCGCTTTGCTGAAAAATCAAGCCCACAAAAAAATCCTGACGGTTTGATTTCCGTCAGGTGTTGTCATTGCCGCCGGTTGCTCGTGTTGGATTGTGCGACCCAAGATATCGGAGCAACTCTCCCGCCAGAACATCTGCTTCACCTCGCGCGCTTTTCAGAGTCCTGGCATTTATGGCAACACGTGTCAAGACCTCCAATACAAGGGGCTGTCCCGAACGAGCTGTGACTGTATTGGCAAGGAGTTCGAGCGCACCGAGACCGGGTGTGAGCAGTTTGGGTCGCCAGCGCGCCCGCTCCCGATATTTCGTCACCAGAATTGTGCCGACAGAAACGGGGCGTTTGCCAATCTTGCCGCCCAACTCTTCAAACGACAACTTTTGATTTGCGTGATTTTCGTCGCGCAGGGCAAGTTGGCGCGCAAACGGGTGAACGTTGCCATGGTCGTCCAGAACAGCATACTCATCCGAATAATACGTCGCGCCCGCGCGCACCAGTTCGCACACCAGAGTGCTTTTGCCCGAATACGATTTGCCGGGAATGACGATGGCACGACCGTTCCACGCAACGACACCGGCATGCACAAACACACGCCGCCGCGCTTTTTGGGCGACTGCCAGCTGGACGTCCCGTTCGAACGCGCTGACCAGTGTCTCTATTTCTGGCGACCGCGCCAACTGTTCCGCGTTGCTGTAAAGCGTGTGAAAAGGGCGCCGCCCCGACCGAGTGGGCGGAGCGAGCCACAACGAGTATTGCCAATCCACGCTGCTCCCCGAATACGTCTTCCAATGGGGCGGAAAGCCCCGCGCCAGCGCGGCGAGTGCCGCTACATTGTTGGAGCGAATGCCGATACGAGCGCCAAAAAGTGTAAAGCCGGAATAATCGGTCCACTCGAGCTGATCGAGGTTTATCATTGGGCGCCGAGTATAGGAACGAGCGGCGTATTTGTCAAGAGTCTTGCGCCGGGTTGCGCATAAAGTATTCGCGCAGTTGGCGCGCATCCTCGAGCTCCATTTTGGAGAGGATATGGCGCAGGTGAATCTGCACGGTCTGAAAGTTCATGCCCAGCGCGTCGGCAATTTCCCGCACGGAAAAGCCGAGCGCTGCGAGATAGGCAATTTCGCGCTCGCGTGTGGTGAGATAAAAGTCGGCGATTTGTTCGCGCGTGGGCTGATAGGACCGCTTTTTGCCAAAAAGCTCGTTGATCAACGCCCGCAAACTATCTGAAAAAGAAGAAGAGGGTGCGACGCGTCCTGCCGACAAAGGAAAGGAGAAATTCAGTTCTTTTTTCTTGCGCGACATGGTCCGTAAATCTCTTGCATTCGAGTTGCCCAACACGCAGAGGGGACGAAGAGCATTATTTTCGCGCCGTTTATGGAAAATGCGCGTTACAAAAGGGTGACGAAGAGCTCTCTCCGACAACCTGCTAGAACCCAAGACGTTTGACAAACTTGCTCGCCGATTTGAATGGACCCACAACCGACAGGTTGAGCCAATCGTTGCGAAAAATATCCCGCGCAACCCGTTGAATATCCTCCGTCGTCACTCGATCATAGCGCTCTGTCACCTGGTCCACCGTCAAAATCTCTTGACGATACGCCTCCTGCCGTCCAAACCATCCGGCAATGGAATGGGTGTCCTCCATAGACAGCTGGATCCCGCCCTTGATGAGTTCCTTGGCTTTGACGAGTTCGTGTTCCGGCACGGGTTCGGCTGCCAACCTGCCCCATTCGTACAGCATCGCTTCGAGGGTTTCCGGTGCGGACTTGGGGTCCACGGCGGCATAGCTGCCGAAATACCCGCAATCGTCGAGCGCGCTGCCAAAGGACGAGACTGAGTACGCCAGCCCGCGCTTTTCGCGAATTTCCTGAAACAGCCGCGAACTCATGCCATCGCCCAGGATGGCGTTGAGCAAGCTCACCGCGTAGCGGTCGGGATGGTTGCGAGGATACGCCCACGTCGCCACCGCCACATGCGCCTGCTCAGTCTTTTTATGGTGGACGCGCCATCGTGCCGCATTCTGCGCCGATTCAAAGCGCCGAAACGGGTCCGGCGGCGCGGTCTCGACCGCAGAGAATTTGTCGCTTATCTTTGCCAGGACCTCTTGCGCGTCCACGTATCCCGCCACGCTGACGACCATATTCTCGGCGTGATAATGTTGGGCGAGATAGTGCAGCATGTCCTCGCGCGAAATGCCATTGACGGTCTGCTCACTGCCCGCCACATCGCGCCCTAGCGGGTGCGGCAGCCACATTAATTCGTCGAGATTGAAAAAGGCGAGATCATCAGGTGTGTCGAATGTTTCGCGGATCTCTTGCACGATGACGCGCCGTTCCTTTTCAATTTCCCCGCGGTCAAACAAAGGCGCGCACAACATGTCGGTCAGCACATCCAGACCGGTGTCAAAATGTTGATACGCAACCTTGACCCAATAGTTGGTCATTTCCTGACCGGTGGACGCATTGTAGAAACCGCCAATGCCTTCGATGGCAACGGCAATATCATTCGCAGTTGGGCGTTTCGCCGTTCCCTTGAACAGCATATGCTCGATGAAATGCGAGATACCGCTGACGCGGTCGGGCTCATAGCGTGCGCCGGTTGAAATGTAAATACTCGTCGTGACGGAACGCGTGTGAGGCAATTCGTTCACAATGAGGCGAATCTTGTTATCGAGGATGAATTTTTGGTGTGCCATTCTTGGGCTCGCTTTTCAGCGATTTCAAATTCGAATATGATTGAGATATAATCGTTCCGTTTTCCAAGCACGGGAATCCTAACATGTTGACCTCTTCACTCAAAATTGACTCTATTTACCAAATGGAATGTGTCAAGGGCATGAAGCAATTGCCCTCCGAATCCGTAGATCTGGTTGTGACCTCGCCCCCGTACGATGGGTTACGCGACTATCATGGTTTCGAAGTTGACTTGCATGCGGCAGGTGAGGAAATCTATCGTCTGTTGAAAGACGGCGGTATTGCTGTGATGGTTATTCAGGATCAGACCAAAGAATTTGCAAAGTCATTGACATCGTTCCGCACAATACTCGACTGGTGTGACAATATTGGTTTCCGCCTATTTGAAACGGTTATCTATCGAAAAAATGGGACCGAAGGTGCGTGGTGGAAACAACGATTTAGGGTGGACCATGAGTACATGCCGATTTTTCTCAAAGGACGCAAACCCCAGTATTTTAACAAAGCGCCGTTGAGCGTGCCTTCAAAACACGCGGGCAAGATCATGACAGGTTTCGCGAATCGTAGGACAGACGGCACAACCGGCAGATCTGTCACAAAACCGATTAACGCCACCAAGTGTCGCGGCACAATCTGGAATTATCTGATGGCGGGAGATAAAAATCCACTCAAGCGAAAACATCCTGCGCCCTTTCCCGATCAAATTCCGTTTGACTTTATTCAGTGCTTTTGTCCGCCTGATGGATTGGTCCTCGATCCGTTTATGGGGAGTGGTTCGACGGGTGTTGCTGCCAAGCTCTTGAAGCGACATTATCTGGGATTCGAAATCTCGGAAGAATACTGCAAGATTGCCGAGGAGAGAATCCGACAAGCTAAAGTTCCGCTGTTGCTGGTGTGATCGTATCAGGTTCTTCTATTGTATACTCCACAACATTCCCTGCGGTCATCGCAAAGGACAGGGGATTCCTTGCCATCAGGGCATTGAAGCTTCCATTGTTAAGGCGCGTTGCGTCCCCACCCAGAGTCCCCTTGCTAAAGCGCAGCAACCGCCATTTTTCCCATGACCACTTGGCAGGCAAATACGACCACTCCGTTAATTCAGACAACAGTCGAATAAACGACTCCCCTCTTGCTTTCGCCTCTGGATGAAACGAATAGGTATCTCCGGCTGCTATCAGATTGTGTGGAGTTTGGTCGCCGCCGCGCAGTGTGATTGCCACCCTATCCCCGCGCTCGCGCTTCACTGTCAATTGGTCACGTCGGCGCAAGAACTCGTCCATCGCAACCATTAATTCAAAGAGAGAATAATGATCATTCATAAAAACTTGATGGAGAGGGTTTCGGGGATCATCGCATCGCAAGAAACGAATCCAGTTCAACGAATTCTCAGTATAGCCAAGCAAATTCATCCATGTCCCATCGGTGAATAGCAGTGGGGTAATACCAGATTTGGGGACGCTAATTTCTTCCGCAATCCATAATACCCCAATCAATACATGAATTGTTCCAAATGGATACTTGAGCCGAAAATCATGTGTCCCATCATAATTGCGCAAGTTATTGACGGAAAGGCAATTCGAAAAATTGTGCCAATTTGCAGGTAATTGATTTCGATTGTACAGCAGCATATGCTGTCCAACGCTTCGAAAAGACGGACGAAACACCTCCATGTCCAGAAAAACACAATCTTGGGCTAACGCACCTTTTTGAATAACCAGTATCTTGCCATCATAGAACCCGCGGATATTCCAGCCAAAGTAATTCGACATTAGCAAACCGCATAGCAAACCGTCGCTGTCGGGACTCAATATGCAATCCAGATTTTTTTGAGATATCCACGGGTACTTTTCGAGCACCGCAACGGGGTTGAGTATGTCATCTCTCCCAACCAAAAGTTCTTGAATCTTCGATGTAATCATCTTAGAAAATATCCGATACTCTTTTTGTAGATTTTTGCAAATTCTTTTAGCTGAAAAACATCCACACGACGTTGCCCAGACTCGATTTTGGAAATGTAGGATTGGCTTGTGCCCAGCAGTCGCGCCACATCCCGTTGATCCAACCCTGCTGCAAGCCGCGCTTGCCTCAGTCGCCCCACAAGAATTCGATGCTGCTCCGAAAAGATCGCTTTCTTCATTGCGCGTCCAAATTTATATTCCAATTTGTCATATTCCAATATGGAATTTCTAGAGTCTTGCGAACAAAAAAGGGCGATTCGGATACAATAAACCCGAACCGCCCTTTTTGTTTTCCCAAACAATCTTAGCGCACAATCGCGTCGGTCATCCTTGCGATCCGCGACATGGTTTTTACATCGTGGACGCGGACCACGTGTGCGCCACGCAGGATGCCGACCGAAATCGCGGCGGCAGTGCCTTGCTCCCGTTCGTCCGCCGGCACGCCAATCGCTTTGCTGATAAAGCCCTTGCGCGAGGGACCGATTACGATGGGCAGACCCGGCGCTCGCAGTTCACCAAGTCGGTCGAGAATTTCAAGGTTTTCTGCCGGCGTTTTGCCAAAACCGAGACCGGGATCAATCAAAAGATTTTCCGCGCGAATCCCGACATCGAGCGCCGCCTCTATTTGTGTTCGCAGCTCACCCAGAATTACGCCGACGACATCAGACACCTCGGCAGGGCGTCTGCCCTCCATCCAATTGTGCATGACAACGACGGGCGCACCGCGCCCGGCTGCCACGCGTTTCATGTCCGCGTCCCCAAGCCCCCTGACATCGTTGACCATTGCCGCTCCCGCGTTCAAAGCCGCATCGGCAACCACCGCCTTGGATGTATCAATCGAGAGCGGGACCCCGATTTCGGCGCAGAGCGCGCGCAAGACGGGCAGGACGCGTTCGAGTTCAATCTCGATCGGCACGGGTGTCGCCCCCGGGCGCGTGGACTCGGCCCCGAGATCGAGTATGTCCGCGCCCTCCAGGACGAGCTGATGGGCGCGTTCGAGCACGCGGGCGACGGTCTGAGCCTGTGGCTCACCCGGTTGAATCAACGCATCTCCACTGAACGAATCGGGCGTGATATTCAGAATGCCCATGACATACGTGCGCGACCAGTCCAGAGTCGTTGGTCCCAGTCTCAGCGGCGACGGCATTGCATCAAAATTGTCCAGCGCGCGCTGCATCTCGTCAGCCAAAGTTGCAAGTTCATCACTGGACTGCAAACGCAGACGCACCAGAAGATGATTGAACTGGTAGCGCGTGGCGGACAAGAGAACGTCGGTTTCCCCCGCCCCGGCATGATCGAGACGCGGCGCAGTGACAACCTGTCCCCCTTCCATAACCAATTCCTGATACAACAGCCGGGCGAGCACAAGCGAGACACGTTCGAGCTTGAGATGATAAAACCCGGCACGCGCGAGCTGTTCGGCGCGCGCGGCGGATGACACAGACGAATCCGCGCCGACCCGTTCGAGTTCGGCGCGGATTGCTTGCGGCGTAGAGAGTTGCAAGACACGCAATGCGGGTTCATCCATACGCGGCGCGCTATTCCTTTTGCTTGATATCGAGAATCACCAGTTGGGTCTCTTTGGGCAGCCCATCTTTTTTGACGTTGTAGGACTCGACGGGCATGGGAGCTTTGACTCCCATTTCTTTGACGAATTTTTCAAGCGCGTCGAGTTTGAAAACGAGGTCCGGCACACGATAGTGCATCGGAATCACAATCATCGGCTCGAACAACGATACCACTTCGGCAGCATCCGATGCGTTGAGGGCATTGCCACCCCCAACGGGCACCAGCAAAATGTCAACTTCTCCGATTTCATCTGCTTGCGCCTGGCTGGGCACATGTCCAATGTCGCCAAGATGGCAAACCTTGATGCCTTCGATGTTGATCGCATAGACGGTATTTTTGCCGCGGTCCTTGCCGTTCCGTTTGTCATGAAACGTCTGCACACCGGTCACAAAGACAGAGCTGATTTCATACTCGCCGGGACCCTGAATGATTCTGGGGTTGCCTGCGACGCCGTCGGCATAATCATGCCCCGCATGATTGTGGCTGATGGTAACAAGGTCGGCGCGCGGGCGGGGCAGCCGCAAACCCACGCTCTTTTCATACGGGTCAGTTACAACTGTCGCTTCGCGCGCGCGCAGTCGAAAACAGGACAGTCCAAACCAATCAATCTCCATAAACGCCTCATTCAACAGAATTATTGTTCTATACGCTGTCAGCGATTATATGCGTTCCCGGTCAAAAACAAAACGCCACAACCATGGGTGTGGCGTTTGCCCTCAGGCATGTTCGAGTGCAGCTTTCGGACGCTCCAAATCGGCGAGGCGGATAGCCGTGCGCCGGACACTCGCGCGCTTGGTGAGCCGATAGGTGGTGCGCTCGGGTGTATAGTGTCGCACCAGCACCCGCAGATAGGTGAGATCGTCGAGCTCTTTGGTGGTCGGATACACGGCGCGCCGCAGCTGCTGTGCGATTTCCCGAGCCGTGAGCTCGCTGTCCGGCTGATTGCCAAATAACAAGATCAAATCCCATCGAAAATTTGTGGTCGCATAGCGTTCCACAAACGTAAAGAGTTCCAGGTCTATTTCGGCTGCGCCGTGCGCAGCGCCATTGTGCCCTTTGTCAGAGATAGGCATAAGCATGATGTTTCCCGGGTCCGGCTGCCCCAACAAGCGCAGGCGCAAGACCATCAAGGGCGAGCGGAGCTACTGTAACATCCGCCCCTGCAAGGGTCAATAGTACCAACAACACATAGGGTGGTGAAACAACGTTCGCCACATCGGGAACCCACAAAAAAACGGTGACACACTTGGTGTGTCACCGCGCGTCACACGCACACAGCGGCTACTGTCGCACAAAATCAATTACGTTTTGTTGGACTGCGCCCCCCGCATTACAGTCTGATGTCAATTGAAACGGGATGCGCGGCGAACGTTGGCTCCCGTCAGAATTTATCAGCGCCACTTCGCCCTGCGTCGCGGTTCCATAACCAAAAATCCATTCCCAATACCCGGGCCGGCTGCTGTGGTTGCCCGTCACATCTGTGCCCTGTTCAATCCCGCTCGCCCAAATGCGAACGAACACACCATTCAACCGGCTCGAACCACCTTGATCGCCATAGACCGTGCCTGCGATATACCATGTGCCACAATTCGGCGCCCCTTCCACAGGACGACCCAGCTGAAATTCGAACGGCGGCAGGGGCGCTACAGTCGGCTGTGCGGGCGGACGCGCCACGGCTATAACAGGACGCCGGGTCGGCGGTGCGATGGTCGGGACCCCCGTGACGACAATGTAAAAGATCGTTGGCGTTGGAACGAATGTAGGCGTCAGGGTGTCAAGCGGCGTAGGGGTTGGGGTATCGGTCGGTGTGAAGGTGGGCGTAGGGGTCCAGGTTGGCGTTGAGGTAAAGGTCGCAGTGGGCGTCCATGTGGCGGGCAGCTCGGCGACGCTCAGGTCCGGCGTCGGGACAAGGGGACGCATTGCCGCAATCGGGTTCACGCGCGGATTGAAAAACAAGAGCGCAAAACACGCGCAAACGAGTGCCGTCAATCCTATAATGACAAAAGTTGCGTATTGAAAAAAACGGTCGCGATCGGGCTCAAAACCCACAGTGGTCTCCCGGAATGATTTTCAATACCGCGATTATCACACATGCGGACGGCGCGTAAATAGGTAATTTGGTTAAACCACAAGACCGCGGGAGCCCCGCGGTCTTGTTTGAAATCTGGTTTCCTGATGGAATTCAGCGAGGATAGGCGCGTTCGCCGGTGCCATAGAGCTCGTCAGGAACAAGCAGGTAGACCGGTTCGCTGCCGCGCATAAAGCTGTCAAGACGCAGAGAGGCAATCCGTTCCTCACGCAAGAGGTCGGAAACGTCATTCAGCCGCGCCAACAGATCGCCTTCGTCGTATTGCGGATACAAACCCCAGCGCCCCGCGACCAGGGCGCTTCGGAGCGTGTCTTCGGTGCTGCGGCTGGCTTCGTCAGCTTTTTCAAGTCCACTTGCCTGTTGTTCCGTGATGGCAAAATACTCGCCGTAGGTGTCGTTCAGGTCCAATTCGATCGTCTCGAGATCGCTCTCCCACTCTTCTACCAGCGAGAGACCAAAACCGCCGTGCGCCACGCGGTATTTGAGCGAGAGCCATTGAAGTTTATCCCGCAAAACACCCAATTGGGCAGAGGCGTCTGTCGCCTCGTCGTATTGCGTGGTGTAATAATCGGCGCGTGCGGCGTCTTCTTGAAACAGCGCATCGCCGAGCGCGCGAATCAAATCCACGGGCATCTCTTGTTCGTTCTGAGGCGGATTGAGATTCAACGCATCCACCAGGTCGCGCGCCGCGCGAATACGGTCGTCAATGGTTTGATTCAGCGCGGCGCTTGCGGGCGGAGCGGTGGGTTGTATCTGGAAAGGACGCCGCGCAATATTGACCGCATCCTCATCCACCAATGTCGCGACGTCGGCTGCTTTTTGCCGCGTCTCATCCGCCAGCTTGGCGGCATTAAACGTGCGATAGGCGCGGCTGATCTGGTCAAACACATCAGCGCGCGTATTTCGCGGGAGCGCAAAGCTATAGTCGGCGATGAGATACGCCTGGTCCAGTGCCGCGCGCGCATTCGCTTCCATGCCCGCCGCTTTCAACCCCTGTGAAGCTTCGAGGAGGGTTTGGACGCGCGTCAAATCAGAAGGGAGCGGGCTGACCGTTGCAAGAAAGACCGCGTACTGATACATCCAGACTGCTTTGGGAATTTGGTTGCCCGCAAGATAACGATTGCCCAGCAGCAAAAGCGTGCCCAGACGGTTGGCATCCGAAAATTCGGTGCTGTATGCAATTTGGGCGAACGCACCTTCAAAATCGCCCGCGGCAAGCGAATCGTCCACCGAAGAGGCGTCGGTGATTCCCGCAAGAATGCCCAGCGCGACGGCGGGAATGATTTTTCTGTTGTCAACTTGAGCCCGGGGCACGATCCATTTGCCGGTGTCTACAGAGGCGCTGCGCGGTCCCCAAAAGTTGAGGGCTAGCACGCCGACGCCAAAACAAAACAACAGCGCGGCGGCGCCGAGCAGGATAAACGGTAATGCTTTTTTCAATTACGAGATTACTCCTGAACCAATTTTTCAATCTGGGCTTTTGCCCGCAGTCCCTCGAGCCAGGCGGTAAATGCCGCGAGTCGTTGATTTTGAATCAATTCGGGCGAAAGCGCGCGCTGGGGATCGCGCTCGAGCACTTTGATTATATGCAAGCCCAGCTGGGTCGAGACCACTCCGCTGACCTGTCCCGGTTGAAGGGCGAACGCGGCGTTTTCAAATTCGGGCGGCATCACATCGCGCGGAAACCAGCCGATATCGCCGCCATTGTCACGCGTCGCCTCGTCCTGTGAAACCTGCTTGGCGAGTGTGGCAAAATCCGCGCCGTTGTTGAGCTGCAGCGCTGCCGCATCCGCATCCTCTTTTTTGGCAAACAGGATATGCGCGACATGCACCTGCTCAACCCGGGTGGGTAGATTCTGGGACACTCGCGCCATCATCGCTTCGCCAAAGAGATTTGCGCGAATCTGCTGACACAAGTCCTGGACGGTAAGCTGATTGTTTTTCAGGTATTGATCAAATTTCTCGCGACTGCCGGCGTCGTTGATGACCTGTTGTACGCGGTCGTTGATGTCATTCGGGCTGACGTTGATGTTTTGCTTTTGGCTCTCCTGCTCGACCAGCGCGTCGTCAATGAGCTGCGCCAGCACCTGGGCGCGCAGCCCTTTCAACGCTTCTTTGCCTTCCGCGCTGGCAGGGTCTACACCCTGTTGAACAAGCGCGATTTCGGACTGCTGCGCCTGTCGCTCGTACTGAGCCAACGGAATACCCTGCCCGTTAACCCGGGCGGCGAGAGGTTCACCCTCCACCGCAGTTACGGCGCCGCCGTTCTCACACAAGCTGTTTGGCGCAGCGGGCGGCACGGTCCGGTTAGCCGACGGCACGTTGACAGTCGGCACAACGCCTGATACAGGCGCGCCGGACGACGCGGCGGACTCATCCCCACCGCAAGCAGTCAGGACCAAGAGCACGACAAATACAGCACAAATTGTAGGAATAAAACGAAATAAATGCATGTGGGGTTCCCGGGGTCTAGGATAGCAGAGCGGGGGCATTATATGGCAAGAAAATTATTGAGCAAATAAAGCAGTTTTTTGATAGCGTTATCGAAATGTAATGAGCGGCACGTTGTTGACGGTCGCGCGCTTTGCTATAATATGTAAATTCCGCTGACGTTCTCCTCTTGATTTCGCGCCATCCTCATGCAGTTTTCCCCCATGCGCGAGCCAGTCGCCCCGGCGTGAGGATGGTGATCGTCTGCGGCGCATGACATTCACGTCATCAACGCCTTGCCTCCCATATTAATGTCCCAGACTCATTATCTCTTGATTTCGAATCAAGATTCGCCAACGCGCGTCATTTTGTCCAACGTTCTCTCCCGGCTGGCGCGTCTGAGCATGGCTGCGGGTCCTTTTGATGCGCTCGCAGCCATTCGCGAGGCGCCTCCCGACGCGTTATTGGTGGCGTTTGACGAAGAGGAACAGGATGCGGCGGTGATATGCAGGACCTTGCGCCGACGCTCGAATTTACCAATTGTCATGGTTGTGAACGGGGCAACCCGAGACCAGGTTACGCGGGGTTATCGCCTGGGCGCTGACGCCCATGTTGAAATTCCCTGCGATCCGCGCGTCTTTCGGGCGCGCGTGGCTGCCGTGCTGCGCCAGCACACGGTCAAGGCGGCGAGTTAATGCATCGTTAAACAAGCTTTTCTCGACCGGATTGTCCCGAACCCGTCCGGGCTCGAGCGTTTGACAAGAACGATGCGCAACAAGGAGGAGGTAAACGTATGAGGCGCTTGCTTTTGGTGGCTGTCCTGGTGACAGTCTTGCTTGTGGCGTTCGCGGGGAGCGCGCTGGCGGACGGACCACACGGTTACTACCCCAAATACGGCAATTACGGGGGCTATGGCATGGGATACGGCGGTTACAACATGGGGTATGGGGGATATCAGAATATGTACTATCCCACCTACAACTATTGTTGCCAATACGTTTACTATCCTTGTCCCACCCCATATTATGGCTACAAGCAAAATTACGGCCATGGCGGATACGGAATGTACGGCGGCGGTTATGGCTATAACGCCGGGTATTGGTAAGAAAAGGTCTTGTCAGAATTTGGTCGGGTGAGCTTGCCCGATTCAGTGTGAAAGGGAAACCGCCGATAAGGTCTCGGCGGTTTTTGGTTTCTTGGATAGAATTCGACCGTCAGATCACGGCTTATGGCGCGCCCGTCTCGGGCCCCTGATCACGGAACGTATCAATAAACATTTGGATCGCCTCTCCATCCACGCCGGTGCAAACCTGAATGTGATTCCATGCCGTAAGTGTGATTTTGTCGGTCATGGAAGGAAATGGTGCAAGAATCAACTTGCGAAAATCGCGGCGGACGATCTCGCCCAGTTGTTCAACCTGCTCTGCACTGATATTGTTATAGTGCATGATGACATAGCCATGCTCAAGGTTATGCACCTCCATTGTCACATCAATCGGCTCGTCGTAAATTCCCGCTTCATGCCAAACCGGGTGGTGCGTGCCTGACGTAGGCGGGTTACTTTTATAGACCGGCGTCCCACTCGGCGAGAGATGAGATCGTCCTTCATCCTCTTTTGTCTCAACCGGGCCACAGCTTCCTTGGGCTGCGGGAGTGGAGAGTGATGCGGCCGTTGGACTTGCAGTTAAAGTAGCGGACGCGTAAGTGTTGGGTGTCGCCGCTGTCGGTTGTGCCACGACGGGTGTCACGCCTGCCGTTGGCGTGGGAGCCAATTCGCGCAAGACAAAATTGCTAAACTCGAAGGTGGCGTCTGGATTCTCTTCGTCATAGCCCTCCGCGGTTATCCCTACCGTCCCCTGCGAAAGCGTCTCGTCGTCAATTTCGGCAACAACCTCGCCATTGATCAAAAAGACGAAATGTGAACCCGCGCCGATTACGCGCAGCCGATTAAGCTCACCAACCTTGATGGCAGAAGAGGAAGTGGGAAAGCTCAACACTTGATAGTCACCGTCGTGATTGTACGAGAGCGAGTATGCTCCCCACCCTGAGATCATGAACATGTACTCGTTGCCCGGGTCGGAATGCCGAAACATCAAGCCGTATTTGCTCTTGACGCTATCGCTCAATTGCAGGGCATCCACGCTCACATCAAAGTCCACCAGCGGCTGCATCACAGGCGCAGCTACAACGGTAACATCGGACGCGCTTGTGGTTTGCCACATGTATTTTGTGCCAACAACCTCGCGCGAACCGGTGGCATTTTGAACGCTAAATTCGCCTGTCGGCCACTTGTTTGGATTGTCCGCTGTCCAATCTGTGAGAATCATTTGCCCTGTCTCCGCCAAGATCGCAGGTGGCGGCGCCGCGCTCACTTGGAAATTATCAAACTCGACCTCACAACCGCCCGGTCCCAAAACCCAGACTGCCGCGCCCGCTTTGCCAACTGAAAGTGTGGCATCCTCTGCTTGTCCTATGTATTTGCCGTTTACAAAAAAGGTCAGTTGACTGCCCTGCGCGATGACCTGAATACGATTCAGCGCGCGAGGCACTATGGCATTGGACGTGCCGTATTGCGCAATGCCCGGGTCAGGGCTGTGAATAATGTCAAAGCCCCAGCGACCGTCATTTTGGATGTAAAAAATATAGTCTGTCATACTGCCGGAAAAATCGTCAATGCCGTTGCGAAAGGTCAGGCCCATCCCGCAGTCTTGCGAACCAGTCACCAGTCGAGCGTCAATCGAGGCGACGAAATCAGTTTGTCCCTTGATTTCCGGCAAACCACGATAGATATTGACGCGGTCATTGATATTCCAAACATACTTGCCGCCTTCGACTGATTTTCCCTCCCCCACCTCCCAGTTATTACTGTTCGAATCGAATGTGTCCGAGAGCACGACCTCCCAACCGGTGGTCGCGTTTAGCGTGCCTAGAGCGGCGGTCGCGGTTGCCGTCGCCTGTGCGGGAGCAAGCGTCGGGTGCGGCGTTTGGGTCGGCATCGGAGTTTCAGTATAAAAGGGCATTGGAGTTGGCACGGAGATTGCATTTGCGGGAGCCGTGATTTCTATATCGCCGTTGAGGTCATAGAGGCGGACCACAGCATCCAACGCGGACGGGACTTCGGAACTTGACCGTGGTTTGCTGGTCACGTGTATCTCAAGCCGCGGCAAGTATCCGTTCTCGCACACCCAAACCAGAATCTCGGCGCGGTCAAAGGATGCATCCGCTTCTTCAGGCGAAGTGAACGTGCCTGCCCCGGAGAGCGCCAGAAAGAATTGAATCACTGCCGCGCGGTCCTGTTGGAGGATATCGCAGCTCACATCATTCAATGTTTCGGTCCCGACTCGCGAAAACTCTAGTGGATCCGCCAAGAGTTGGGCAATAAGTTGCGACGGGGTTGCGATTGACGCCTGGCTTGGGAGGTCAGGCTCGATGATGTACCAGGTGCCCTCACCCGATTCGGTGGGATAACGTCGAAAAAACCGGTCACCGACCTTGAGCATCTCTTCTGGATCGGCTCCCCGGCTGGTAGAAAGGACGTGAATGTTGCCGTCACTCTGTTCCGCAAACAAATCGAGCAGCACGGTCGGCGAAACCGGTTGTGTGGGACTGATGGGACCGGTCGTCATCAACGCATCCATGCGGTATGCATTGAGTGCGGCATTTTGCTCGAGCGCGGCCTCGACAAGCGCCGTCAGCTCGTCGGTCGCGGAGGAAACCGTCGCTGTAGACTTGGGAGAAGCAATCGGGGACGGTGTCTCTGTCGGTTTTGGAGTGGTAGCTGTGGGGGATGCCGTTGCGGTAATGAGCGCCGCTGCCGTCACGTTTGGTGTGCTGTAAATACTCAACAGCGTGACGAGTATTGAAAGAAAAACGCCAAGTGCGAGTGCATTGCGTTTCATGGTGTCCTCCCCGCCAATAGAATACAACGTTCACATTTGCTCAATGTACAGGCGCAACAACACCGGGAGTTGCTCACGAATTATTCAGAATGATTATCGCACCCCACCCGACATTGTCAATGGCGCGTGTCGAAAGAAAGCGATACAAATCAAACACATACCCCCCTTGACGTTGTCTCAACATTCGAATAAACTCGCGCGCGTTGATTTGAACACCGCGTCCTGACGCGCGCATCGTCTGTTCGTGTTCTTGCCCACTCGAGACCACGACATGACCTCCGCTTCCACTCTTTCCCGGCTCATCGTTGCGCTGACACTGTTGGCAGGCGCCGGCGCATTCTTTTGCGCGCTTGCATTCACTCCCCCCGTGCGCGCGGCCTCTTTTTCAATTGTCATCAGCCAGGTATATGGCGGCGGCGGAAACGCTGACGCCCCATACAACGCGGACTTTGTCGAGCTGTTCAATGCAGGCGCTGCAACCCGGTCGCTGAACGGCTGGTCCGTGCAGTATGCCGCTGCCGGGTCAATCGCCTGGGCGAACGGCAACAAGGTTGACTTGCCAAACATCGAGCTCGCGCCGGGACAATATTTCCTGATTCAGATGAGCGCTTTGGGAGAAAATGGCGCGGCTCTGCCCGTGCCGGACGCGAGCGGGGCTGTCCAAATTTCAAATACGGACGGAAAAATCGCGCTAGTCGCCTCAACCGCGCTGCTCACCGGCGCCGGCTGTCCTTTCTCGTCCGAGATCATTGATTTTGTCGCGTACGGTTCAGATACAAATTGCAGTGAAACAGCAGCCGCGCCCGCGGCGAGCAATGCCAATGCAATCGCACGCGCGCAAGCTGGATGTATTGACAGCGACAACAACCGGTCCGATTTTTCGACAGCTGCGCCGCACCCGCGCAACACCAATGATTTCTTTGCCCCCTGCTTTCCCCTCACCTCAACGACCACTCCGACCCCCACGCTCATTCACACCTCGACCGGAACGCCGACGCCGACCGAAACGCCCGGCACAACCGAAAACCCGCCCGGACCCGTTTCGCATTTGGTCATCAGCCAGGTCTATCCGTCCGGTGGCGCTGCCGGAGCGACGTATCAGCATGATTTTGTCGAGATTTTCAACCCCAGCGCGAGCGCCGTCTCGCTTGCCGAGTTCTCGCTCCAATATGCCGGAGCAAAAAGCGCCGCGTGGGCAGTAAACATGCTTCCGGGAGAATCGCTCCTCCAGCCGGGTCAGCATTTTTTGATTCGGCTCGCGAGCGGCGGGACCGATGGAGCGTCCCTTCCGCCTCCCGATTTGATCAGTTCGATGGCTCTGGCGACCACGGGCGGCAAGATTGCACTTGTCCGGGGGAGCGAGTCGCTGAATGGCGTCGGGTGTCCCTTTGATCCACGGGTTATTGATTTCTTCGGGTTTGGCACAGAGGCAAATTGTTTTGAAGGGACCGCAGCTCTTGCAGCTCCTGCGACACCGCAAGCCCTGATGCGCCGGGCAAACGCGTGTCAGGATACGGACGACAACGCAGCCGATTTTCAAGCCCACGATCCAGCCCCGCGCAACAGTCAGTTCCCTCTACAACCATGCCAACCTACCGGCTTACCCGATTACACCATTACACCCATACCTACCTCGACCGCAACCTTCACATCCTCGCCACCAGCCCCAACCGGGGACCAAACATTCACCTCGACGCCGACAGCCACACAAGAGCCCGCGCCCTCGACCACGTTGGCGCCTCCGAGTACCGCAAGAATGGTCTTCAGCGAACTGCAGATGAGCGGACCCGACGGACCGGACGATCAATTTATCGAGGTATATAACTCGGGAGATCATGCGCTCGATCTTTCAAGCTGGAAGATTTTTCACTCGGACGACCTCGGCAGCCCTCGCCTGCTCTATACATTTTCCGAGATCACCGTTGGACCCGGTCAACATTTTCTGCTTGTGCGCGCAGGAGCCAACATACATCCGACGACTGCGGCTGATGCTTTGTTCAGTTTTCGAATTTCGATCCGGGGAGGCATCGCGCTGCTGAACGCGGAGGATGTGATCGTGGACCAGATTGGATGGAGCGAAACATCCGCTTATGGCGAAGGCAGTCGGCTCGCGCCGCCGGACGGCGCGCCCGAATTCAGATGGGAGCGCACACCCGGTGGCGCGGCGGGCAATTGCGCGGATACGGATGACAATGCCTCCGATTTTTCGTCCAACCTCAATCCGGGCAATCCGCAAAATCTTGCCGCGCCTGCTGTCTATTGCGCTGACGTGGCAACCGCGACGCCGTCCCAAACGCCGACACCGACGGCGACCGCAACCTCAACGCCTAGCGTCACGCCATTCGCTCCCGACATTCGCATCAACGAATTCTTGCCCAAACCCGCGCTGGATTGGAATGGAGATAACGCGGTCAATACCCAAGACGAATGGATCGAACTCTACAACCCAAATCCTTTTGCGGTGGACCTGGGCGGTTGGTCTCTGGATGATATCGAGAGCGGCGGCGCCGCGCCATATTCATTGCCCGACACTGCCAGAATTCCCGCAAACGGTTTCCTGATTATTTATGGGAGCGCGAGCGGCGTGACGCTCAACGACAACGGCGACCAGACCGTGCGCCTCCTCTTTCCTGACAACACCCTTGCCGACACAACATCATACAATGGCAGCAGCAATGACATATCCTATTCTCGCAACCCCGATGGCGCGGGAGCGTTTACCACTGCCTGTCTGCCGACACCGCTCGCGCCAAACTGCACAATCACACCCACCTCGACACTCACCCCGACACCCACACTTACTCCAACATCCACGCTCACTCCGACACCCACGTTCACCCCGACTCTTCGAGCCGAGTATGGGACGCGCGATGTCACCATCAATGAACTCGCATGGGCGGGAACGGCAGCCGACGGAGCGGATGAATGGATCGAACTAGCAAATCAAACCGACGCGCCGATTTTGCTTGACGGCTGGCAGCTGCGGAGCGACGACAATACACCGCACATTCTCCTGATCGGAAGCATTCCCCCGCGCGGATTTTTCCTGCTCGAACGCACTAACGATGAAACCATCTCTGACATTACAGCGGACCAGAGCTACACAGGCGCGCTGGAGAATACGGGTGAGGTGCTGGCGTTGCATGCCCCATCGGGCAAGGAGATTGACACCGCAAATATTGATGGCAGCAGCTGGGATGCTGGGAGCGCGGACTCGAAATGCTCGATGGAACGAATTGATTCTCGCGCGCCTGACTCGCCGGCAAACTGGCAAACAAACGACAACCTGAGCCGCAACGGGCAGGATGCAAACAATAACCCAATCTGCGGCTCGCCCGGGCGCCAAAACTCGGCGCAAACGGCAAGCGTCACCCCAAGCCCCACGCTGACCCCTACACAAACCGCGAGCCCCACTTTCACGCCCGTCTCCGGCGGCTTGTTCGTCAACGAATTCATGCCCAACCCGGCGCTGGACTGGAACAATGACGGTGCGGCGGATGATGGCGACGAATGGATCGAGATTTACAACGCAAATCCCTTCCGAATAGATTTGAGCGGTTGGGTCCTCGACGATGTTGCCGACGGCGGCAGCGCGCCCTATCGCATCCCCGAAGGGACCAAGATCAAGCGGCACGGTTATTTGGTCTTGCACCGAGCCGAAACCGGATTGGCGCTCAATAATTCAAATGACGATGTGCGTCTGGTCCGTTCGGACAGAGTTGTTGCAGACAGCATCCGGTACAAGACTTCCGATCCTGATGTGGCATGGTCACGCAACCCTGACGGGGGACCTGTCTTTACACAATACTGCGCCCCCACGCCGCGCGCCGCCAACTGCTTGCTTGCGCCAACTCCCACCGTCACCCCCACACCCTACGCGCAAGACATTGTGATCAACGAATTTCTCCCCGCGCCCTATCTGGACTGGAACGGCGATTCGCTGCTCGATTCGGGCGACGAATGGGTTGAAATCTTTAACGCCTCGACACACTCAATTGACCTCAGCGGATGGCAACTGGATGACAACCGGAGCGGCTCGTCCGCGTTTCGCATTCCCGATGGGACCCTGTTGCCCGCGCGTGGTTTTCTCGTGTTCTTTGCAAGCGAGACCACCATCGGACTGAACAACGACGGAGATACGGTGCGCTTGCTCCATCCCGACGGCACAGCGGCGGACAGGAAAAAATATTCTCCGCTTCAGACCAACAAGAGCTATGCGCGCAATCCGGATGGAGGCAGCAGTTGGTCCATCCATTGTTTCCCCACACCGGGGCTGCCAAACTGCTCGCAGCAACCTGCGCCAACGCCGACGCGTGTATTTAATCTCACAAGCATCGCCGATGCGCGCGCGTTACCTGAAGGGTCACGTGTCTCGGTGCTCGGCAGTGTGGTGGCAAAACCCTGCGAACTTGATACATACGGGCATGCCATGACCCTCTCGGACGGGGTCGCAGGTATTCAGGTGTATCTCGCTTATCCGTCGCAGCTCTCGTGCTCGATTCCGCGCGGGGAGCAAATCGTAGTTACGGGAATCTTGAGCGACCATTATGGTCTGCGCGCCTTGTATCCCGACAGCAATCTGCAGCTCGCGCGTCATTATGCGCCGCCGCGCGAAATTGCGCCCCGACAGATCCACACGGGAGAACTGGGCGAAGCGGACGAATCAATGCCCCTGATGATTCAGGGTGCGGTGTCGAACGGTAGAAACGGCGACGTGATTTGGGTGAATGATGGGACCGGAATGGTGGAGGTGTATGCAGACCCCGCAAGCGGCGCGACCTTTGCGGGCATTACGCGCGGCTCGCTCGTGCGCGTCTATGGGGTTGGCTATCAAAACAATCAATTCAAGCTGCCGGAAGAGGGTTATTACCTGCGACCGCGCGCGCCGGACGACGTGATCGTGCTCGAACTCGCCGACAAAATGCCCGACGCGCCCGCGAAACGCGACAAAATGGATCTGGGCACAGTTTCGATTCAACAGGCGCTCGCGGCGCGCCTCCGGACCTATGTCACAATCGGCGGCGTGGTCACGGCGCCGCCCGGAATCATTGCCGCGCGTAATTTTTGGATTCAGGATGATTCGGGGCGCGGGGCGAGAATCTATGTCGCGGAGGAGGTGGGAGAGTTCTTGCAGCCCAAGCTGAACGAACGCGTCAGCGTGCGCGGGCGTGTCGTGTCGGCATTTGGTTCGCGCGAGATTCGCGTGGAACTGGCGGACGACATTCACACGCACGGCATCGCGCAGCCGGTCACTCCAACCGTCCTCGACACCGGCGCCGTTGATTTTTCAAACGAGGGCACGCTCGTCGCCGTGCAGGGATTTGTGGCGCGCGAGGACGGACGCGAGATCTATGTGGATGACGGCACAGGTGAGGTGTTGGTCTATCTCGATGCGACCACACGCATCCGCTGGCGCAAGCCGCACGTCGGCGACCCGGCGCGCATCGTCGGCGTGGTCACACGGTTCCGCGGCGAGCCCGAAATCCTGCCGCGTTTTCAGAGCGACGTGCAGTTTGGGTTCCTGCTTCTGCCTGTCGCAGGTGAACAGATTGTTTATATGCCGCGTCTGCAAGCCCGCGGGCGAATTGGGGAGGATTTGGCGATGACCCGCCGGGTCCGGGCGCAGGCGGCTGTTCAGCTCGCTGATAATTCAGGACCTCGCGGTCGCAAGCCAGCTGCATCCACACAAGCCCCGGTCACCCAAAATGTGTTAAGTGATACACTGACCCTCGCGTCGTTCATGCTGTTTGGCGCGTCAGCCGTTTGTGCCGCGCTCGCCGCGCGAAAATACGCGCTGGGGCGGCGAACAAAATCGCGCTAAACTCCTGTCAAATCAGTCGCTCCAGGAGCCGCGTGATGATCCACAAGACGATCGGCAGGATCAACACCGTGAGAAAACCGGTCAGCGTGCCGCGTTCCCAGGGCCAGGTTGAGAATTTTTCGATCGTGTCGCGTTCGATGACCAGGTTTGACAACGCTCTGTTCCACTCGTCCATCTTGTCAAAATCGTCGGCGTCCACCGCCTGGTGTACGCGCCCGGTGAGATTCTCGAAACGCTGATTCACCTCGACCAGCAGCCGCGCCCTTTCCCGCGCGATGCGGTTGTGTATTTCCCGCAATGGCAAGAGAAACATCGCGACCGCCACAAGGACTGCCGCCACGAGACTGCTCAATAGAATCGGACTGCCAAGCGCCATCTCGGGACGCGAGGCAAAAACATAATACGCGGGCAGCAAAAGCCCGATGCTGATGGTGGCAGTCACGCTTGAAAAGGCATAGAGCGGAGGCGCCCGGTAAAGATTGACCTGCGTTGCGAGGCGCTGAATTCGGGTCAAACGGAGGAGTTGATAAAATGCGCGATAGATCCCGATGAATGAAAACACCTGGGAGGGCACGATTACAATCCCGTACTGCAGGATGGCGTTCATTTTAGAGCTCGCGTAATCGAGGTAAATGGTGGGAGGCAACCAGACAAGATAAAGCAGGGGCCCAGCCACAAAAATGAGGGTGATTATGCCGGTCCGACCGACGGGCAAGGTGAGCATTTCGTACTCGAGCCCCGCAAACGCGACATCATCCATCGGCAAAAGTGGGCGAAACGTATTCAGGGCGCGTGAGGTGACTCCGCGCGCGTAAAGCCAAAACCCCAGAACATACGGAACAAAAACGACAAAATAGGACAGCGTCACCTCAAAAGAGCCAAAGGGCAATTTGCCGTTGAGCCACAAGAGTGCGTTGACCAGGAGCCATTGCGCGAGCACGAGCAGGACCAGGTAAAGCCAGACCGGTCCCGGCAGCCCGTTCACCCAGTCGAGCAGGCGGTCAAACCAGCTCGGCGCATAGGGCGGGCTGAATGAGACAGATACTTGCGACGATGCAACAGGTTTGGATAAAGTGGACATGTTTGCCCCGCTGCGTGAAACGACCAGAGGCGCCACTACGGATCCAAATCATTTTCAAGAACTATAGTTTATTGTGGCGGTGATATTGCGCATAGGGTCTATTTTGTGTGCAATCACACTACCCGGACGATTATATATAGATTTCGATGGCGGTTCAATGGCAGCCCGAAATCAACCGGTTTGAGAGTGAAACAAGAATGGGCGGCGTCCGATTCCCGGACGTCGCCCATTCTTGTGTACCGGACCTAATTTCTGGCGAGATTCCGCAGGACCGTCTGCAAGATACCGCCGTTCTTGAAATAATCTACGTCAATCGGGGTGTCGAGGCGGGCAATCACTTCGAATTCCTTTTTGTGTCCCTTGTCGTCGGTGGCAACGACCTTGAGCGTCTGGCGCGGTTTGATGTCGTCGTTGATGCCGAGAATGTCATATTTCTCGAAACCCGTCAGACCGAGCGATTCCGCACTTTCGCCGGGGAGGAACACGCAGGGCAAGACACCCATGCCCACTAGATTGGAACGGTGGATGCGCTCGAACGATTCGGCAATCACAGCTTGTACGCCGAGCAGCAGCGTGCCCTTGGCAGCCCTATCGCGTGACGAGCCGGTGCCATACTCTTTGCCCGCCAAAATGATGAGCGGGACGCCCTCTGCCTTGTAGATCGAAGCCGCATCAAAAAAAGCAAGCTCTGTATTGTCGGGCTGGTGCAGTGTAAGCGGACCTTCTTTGGCGCCGAGCAGCATGTTTTTGATGCGAGTATTGGCGAACGTGCCGCGCGTCATAACCTGGTCGTTGCCGCGCCGCGTCCCATACTGGTTAAAATCGTATGGCGCCACGTCGTGCTCTTCGAGCCATTTCCCGGCGGGGCTGCCTTTGGCGATATTGCCTGCGGGTGAAATGTGGTCGGTCGTGATACTGTCGCCGAAAAAACCGAGCACGCGCGCATTGTGGATTTCCTCGAGCGGCGTGAGCGCCATTTGCAGGTTGTCAAAGAACGGCGGATTGGCGATATAGGTCGAACGGTCGTTCCAGGGATACAGGTCTCCCCCCGCAGTCGGGATTGCGTTCCACATCGGATTGCCGTCAAACACGTTGGCATAAGACCGCTCAAACATGGCAGCATCAATCGCCTGACGGACCGTGTCGGAGATCTCTTGCTGGGTGGGCCAAATATCGCGCAGGAAAACAGGATTGCCTTGCCTGTCTTCGCCAAGCGGCTCGGTTTCAAGGTCAATGTCTGTCGTGCCTGCGAGCGCATAGGCAACGACGAGGGGCGGCGACGCGAGAAAGTTTGCCTTGACGTGCGGGTGAACGCGCCCTTCAAAATTGCGATTGCCGGAAATGACCGCCGATGCGATCAGATTGCCCGAATTGATCGCCTGGGTCACGGGTTCGGGAAGCGGACCGCTGTTGCCGATACATGTCGTGCAGCCATATCCGACAATCTCAAACCCAAGCTGCTCAAGGTATGGCAGCAAATTTGCTTTGGCGAGATACTCGTGCACGACTTTGGAACCGGGCGCCATGCTCGTTTTCACATAAGGTTTTACATTCAGACCTTTCTCGACTGCTTTTTTGGCGACAAGTCCCGCGCCCACCATGACGGAGGGGTTGCTGGTGTTGGTGCATGACGTAATTGCGGCAATGACGACCGCGCCGTGGCCGATGGTGGCAGAATGTCCATTGTCGCGCACATCCGCCGTTCGAGAGACCAAGCCCGGGTCGAGCGCGTAACCGCGTTCTTTGATCGGCGCAGTCAGCGCGGCGCGAAAGGTCTTTTTCAAATCTCGCATCAACACGCGGTCCTGCGGGCGTTTGGGTCCCGCGAGCGAAGGTTCCACAGTGTTGAGGTCGAGCTCGAGCGCATCGGTAAAGACCGGATCGGGCATATCGTCGGTGCGAAAGATGCCCTGTTCCTTGGCATAGCGTTCCAACAATTCGGCGGATTTGCCGCGACCCGTTGCGCGCAGATAGCGTAATGTCTCGGCATCGGTCGGAAAGAAACCACACGTCGCGCCGTATTCGGGCGCCATGTTGCCGATGGTCGCGCGGTCGGGCAGGGACATGGATGCCAGACCCGTGCCGTAAAACTCGACAAACTTGTCCACCACACCTTTTTTCCGCAGCATCTGCGTGACGGTGAGCACAAGATCGGTGGCGGTGACACCATCGCGAAGCGAACCGGACACTTTGAGACCGATGACCTGCGGCGTGACGAGATAGAGCGGCTGCCCCAACATGACCGCTTCGGCTTCGATGCCGCCGACGCCCCAACCCAGCACGCCAAGCCCGTTGATCATGGTCGTATGTGAATCGGTGCCAACAAGCGTATCGGGGAAAATTTCGCCGTCGCGTGTGAGCACTCCTTGCGCGAGATATTCCAGATTGACCTGATGCACGATGCCCGTGGCGGGCGGCACAACGCGCAAGTTCTTGAATGCTTGCGAGCCCCATTTGAGAAATTCATATCGCTCGCGGTTGCGTTGAAATTCAAGGTCTGCGTTGCGAACGAGCGCGGTCTCGCTGCCAAAGAAATCCACCTGCACCGAGTGGTCAATGACGAGGTCTACGGGGACCAACGGGTTTATCTTTTTGGGGTCTCCTCCGAGCCGTTTCATTGCATCGCGCATCGCGGCAAGGTCAACCACGCACGGCACACCCGTAAAGTCCTGCATCACAACGCGGGCGGGCATGAACGGCAGTTCGACGCGTGCGGGGTTCGCCGCATCCCACGCGGCGAGATTTTTTACATCCTGTTCGCTGACAACATAATTGTCTACGTTGCGGAGGACCGCTTCGAGCAAAATTTTGATAGAAAAGGGCAGATACTCGAGATTTGGCGCCAGCCCCAGCTGCGCCAGTCTATCGAGGCGATACATGTAATAATCGCCCAGCGGCGCGCGTGCGCCGAAAACATCCACTTTAGCCATGATCGGTTCCTTTAGGTGTTGGTCAGTAGGTCAACAAAAATTATAGCACATTCGGCAGCGCGGACGGCTTGCGGTTTTCGCGGACAGCCGATTCAAGTGTGCTATACTCGCGTCGAATGTGATTATACACGAGCGACACGATAGAAAAATCCGCTGTGACAATGTGATGAGCAAATGAGACTGCGCACGGCATTCGGAATCCAAGACAAGGACGTGGTCGCGTTCGTCGGCGGAGGCGGCAAGAGCGGGGCGATGTTTCGTCTGGCGCAAGAGTTGGTCACGCAAGGGAAACGCGTGGTGACCACAACGACCACGCGCATTTTTGCGGCGCAAATCAATATGGCGCCGCAGAGCTTGCGTCTGGCGGGAACATTGGACCGGGAACGGGTGCGTCAAGCCCTGACAGCATATCCGCACCTGCTCGTGATTGGCGCGACGACGGCAGAGGGCAAAGCGTTGGGCGTTGACCCCGCCATAGTGGATGAATTGATCGAGATGGTTGAGGTAGACGCGGTCCTGGTAGAGGCAGACGGTTCACGCATGCGTCCATTCAAGGCGCCCTCGGAACACGAGCCGGTCATTCCGGCGAGCACGACATTGCTCGTCCCGGTGGTGGGCATGGATGTGCTGGGCAAGCCGCTGAACGGCGAGCATGTGCATCGCCCTGAAATCGTCGCGGGGATTCTGGGAGCCGCGATGGGCACGATATTGGACGAGGGGCATATCGCGCGCGTGCTTGCGGATGCGCGGGGCGGGCTGAAAAACAAAACAACACATGCGCGCGTGATTCCGCTGCTCAACAAGGTGGAAACGACAACGCAGATGGCGATGGCGCAAACTATTGCCGGGCAGCTCTTGGAACATGCCGAAATTGACGGGGTCGCGATTGGCGCGATCAAAAATGACGAATCGCCGGTTGCCCTGGTTTCGAGTCGCGTGAGCGCGGTGATCCTGGCGGCGGGCGGCTCGACGCGTATGCGCGGCGAGACAAAGCAACTGCTGCCGTGGCGCGGGACGACGATGATTGGGAATGCGGTGCGAACTGCGAAACAATCGCGGGTCGCCGAGATCGTGGTGGTGACAGGAAACCAACACGAACGTATAGCGCAAGAGATTGCGGCGGTGGATGACATTCAGCTGACGAGAAACCGCGACTGGGCGAGCGGGCGCGCGTCCAGCGTGTGCGCGGGCATTGCAGCGCTCAGCCCGGCGAGCTCTGCCGCAATCTTTATCAATGCCGACCAGCCCTTTTTGACGGCGGCGGTGATTGACACCATTCTAGCCAAGTTCTTGGCGACCCGCGCGCCGATTGTGGTCCCTGTGTATGCGGGCAAACCGGCGAGCCCCGTCTTGTTTGCGCGCGAGCTGTTTGGAGAGTTGTGCGCGCTGCGGGGAGAGCAGGGCGGGCGAGACCTTTTGCAGAAATACAAGCATGTGCTTGTCCAAGTGGAAATTGCAGACGAACGAGCCGCGCTGGACCTGGACACGCCGGAAGACTACATGACGGCGCTTGACCAAGCTACAGACAACAAGTCGCATCCCGCAAGGACGAGCGCCGGTGACTGAACCTGTGCCCGCGCCTGCGGTAGAGTTGTATCTGATACGGCACGGCAACGCAAAAAAACTGCAAGGCGCAAGCTATGTAACTGCCCCGCTCACCGAACTGGGGCGACAGCAGGCGACCCGAACGGGCGAGTATTTGCAGGCGCAGGGGGTCCCGTTTGACGGGTATTATTCCAGCGCGCTCGAACGCGCCATCGAGACGGCGACGTTGATTGGGGGCAAAATTGGGCAAACGCCGACGATTCAGCCCGGGATTCAAGAGATGGAATACCGCGAGATTCCCGCAACCGTGGCGGCGGAACTGGTCGCTCGAACGGGGATGCTGAATCGTTATTTTGAAGCAAGAATTGGCAAGCCAATCCGATTTCCCATGATCGGGCGCGTCGCGGAAGGGATGCTGAGCATTTTGGGGCGGCATCCAAACGGACGGGTCGGAATCGTCGTGCATGGAGGAGTCATCTCGAGCATCCTCGCATGGTATTTTCCCGACAACAGGCGCCACTGGTGGAGCGCGACGGTAGGCAATTGTTCCATCACGCGTATTCGTGTCATCGAGGGATGCGCGACGTTGGTCGAGTTTGATGCGGTAGCGCACCTGGGCGATCTGGCAGAATCCGCGCACAGGCGGAACTATACGTTTACGGGCGATGAGGGTGTGTGATATAATTTACATGTGGACCCTGAAACGCTCGATGCTTTGGCGAAAGTTTCGACAGTATTCTTGATGTGCAATGCTTTTGTCCTGACGTTGGCTACCGGGCTTGGTTTGGGATTTGTCTGGTGGTATCTGCGTAAGGGTCGCAAAGCGTTGGGAATGCCCTTTTTGATGGCGCAGGTATATACGCTGCGGATTCAAATGGTAACGATGCGAGTTACCGACCGCATTGCGGCAGTGCCAATTCAGATTGACGCGACGACGACCCGCATCACGACGACGGCGCGCGGCTTAAAAATACCCTGGCACAGACAATGAGACGATGACGAATGGCGTCAGAACCAAAAACGAACCAAACCCAGATGGCGCTGGAACCAACGATAAATCAGACCGAGATGGATATGGCGTGGGATGACTTACGCACCAGCAGAGCGTTCCCCGCGATTGTCGGAGGACTGGCGGGCGCGGCGATTGGCGTCGCCATTATGATCATTGCAAACCGCCTGGCAAAACCAAAAAAGAGTTTGCCGCTGGCGTATGATGGAAGCGGCAATCCGGTGAATGTGGTGTATCTGCCCGCGCAGAACCAATTTCGCATTCTGGGATTTACGGTCGGGGACATTGTCACGCTCGCCACAGTCGGGGTGACAATGGCGCGGCAGATTCGGGAAATGCAGCGCGAACAGGCGGCGCAAAGCGCGCTGGAAGAGGAAAGGGCTGTCGCGTCAACGCTGCCCCCCCCTCCCGTCGAGCAGATACCGCCCGCTCCCAAGAAAAATTAATTGTGCCATCCCTGATGACTTGATGATGGGTCGCGATCCGATAGAGAACCGAATAAAGAGATGGTCGCCGCAGAAAAGTGTCAAGGGGCGATCGTCTCTTTTTTTTTATTTTTGCGATGAACGATATTTTTCCCAAGCGGGGAGACCATGACCCCGCAAACCTGGATTTAAAAGATTTTGACCGCTATGAGCGCGCGCACATTCCTCCCGGTCCGCCGCCCAAACAAGACCCTCGGGAACGCGTCCTGAATTTCAACGAGGTGTTTTTGGGATATGACGAGGAACAAGCGATTGTGGAGGCGGCGCGGTGCATTCATTGTCCCTCCCCCGAGCCGTGCATTCTAGGTTGTCCGCTGCACAATGATATTCCGACGGCGCTGCTGCTGATCGAGCAGCGACGGTTTAGCGAGGCAGCGAATGTGTTTCGCGCTACATCGAACATGCCCGAAGTGTGCGGGCGAATTTGTCCGCAAGAGATTTTGTGCGAAGGGTCGTGCACGGTGGCGGGGTATGACCGCGCAGTCAACATCGGAAAACTGGAAGCATTTTGTGCCGATTGGCAAAGACGCAATGAGGGGTTCCCGGACTATCGGATTGCGCCGCCGAGCGGCAAGCGGGTGGCGATTGTGGGCAGCGGACCGGCGGGCATGTCGGCGGCAGAAGAGTTGATGCGTGACGGGCATGAATGCGTGGTGTATGAGGAATGGCCCAAACCCGGCGGTTTGAATGTGTATGGGATTCCGGGGTTCAAACTCTATAAACAGATCATTGCGGAAAAGGCAGCATGGCTGGAACGATACGGCGTGCGGTTTGTGTGCAATACGCGGGTCGGCAAGGATATCGCGATGCAGACGCTGTTGGATGAATACGACGCGGTATTTTTGGGGATTGGCGCGCCGATTGGGAACAAGGCGCGGCTGCCGGGCGAAGAATTAAAGGGGATCTACCAGGCAACCGAGTTTCTGGTGCGCGCGAATTTGCCGTTGGAGGACCTGCCGGCGCGTTTGCGGGCGCGTCCCGAAATCGGCAAGCATATGGCGGTGATAGGGGGCGGGGATACCTCGATGGACTGTGTGCGGAGCTCGATCCGACTGTTGAGACAGGCGGGGATGTGCGACGCCGTGGTGACGGACTATTATCGCCGCACCGAGAACGAGATGCCGGGACGGTACGAGGAACGGATGCACGCGAAACAGGAAGGGGTGCAGTTCGAGTTTCTGGTGGCGCCGGTGGCGTTTCACGGGGATGCCGAGGGGCATGTGCGCGAGATAGAGATGCAGAGGATGGAGCTGGGCGCGCCGGACGAGTCGGGAAGGCGGTCGCCCAAGCCGGTCGAGGGGTCGAATTTCTGTGTGCCCGCAGACGTTGTTGTGCTGGCGCTCGGGTACAGCCCTGACCCGGAGTTGGGAAATTCACTGCCGGACCTGAAAAAGGGGTGGAAGGGGCTGTTTGCGGTCGAGACCGAATTTACCGGGGCGACGAATATTCCGGGGTTGTATGCGGCGGGGGATGATGTGAGGGGGGCGGACCTGGTGGTGACGGCGGTCGCGGCGGCGCGACATGCGGCGCGGGCGATGGATGGGTATCTCAGGACTGAACGATGAGGAGTGAGGCGCCAAACGGGAGAGTGCCAAACAGGAGTTTGGCGATCCCAGGGAGGCGGTCCCTGAGGTTATTTGATGAGGGCGGCTTCGAGGGCTTGGGCGACGGATTTGGCGCCGATGAGCTGGATGCCGTTGGTTTTGCCTGTGAGATTGGTTGCGACGACGTCGGGCACGAGGGCGCGTTTGAAACCGAGTTTGTGAGCTTCTTTGATTCGTTTTTCGGCGGACGAGACGTTGCGTAATTCCCCGCTCAAGCCGATTTCCCCAATGACCGCGAGGTCCTCCCACACGCGATAGTCTTTGAAACTGGACGCAATCGCAACGGCGATCGAGAGATCGGCAGCCGGTTCGCTGATTTTGAGTCCACCCACCACGTTTACGAAAATATCCTGATTGAACAATTTGAGACCGACGCGCTTTGTCAGGACTGCGGTCAATAACAAGAGGCGGTTCATGTCTACACCGTTGGCGGTGCGGCGCGGGAGTCCAAAGGCGGTGACGCTGGTGAGCGCCTGGATTTCGACGAGCAGCGGGCGCGTGCCTTCGAGGGTGACGGCGATGGAATTGCCCGCGCTGTCGGCGGCGCGTTCGGCGAGAAACGCTTCGCTGGGATTTTCGACCTCGATCATGCCTTCCTGTGTCATTTCGAACACGCCAACTTCGTCGGTCGCGCCGAAACGATTTTTGACGGAGCGCAAGAGGCGATAGGCGTGATAGCGTTCGCCTTCGAGATAGAGGACGGTGTCAACAAGATGCTGGAGGACGAGGGGTCCGGCGATGGAACCGGCTTTGGTGACGTGCCCGACGATAAAGATGGGGATGTTTGTGCTCTTGGCGAGCTGCGTGAGCCGCGCGCCACATTCTTTGACCTGCGCCACCCCCCCCGCCGCGCTTTCGATGAGTTCGGAAAAGATGGTCTGGATGGAATCAACAATGACCGTCTTGGGCTGGAGCGCGGTGATGTGGTTGGAAATTTCTTCGAGCGAAGTTTCGTTGAGCAAAAAGAGATTGTCGGCATTGACGCCGAGGCGCGCGGCGCGGAGTTTGATCTGTTGGATGCTCTCTTCGGCGGAAACATAGAGGACGGGACCGAGCGAGTTGGAAAGTTCGGCGGCGAGCTGGAGCATGAGGGACGATTTGCCTATGCCGGGCTCACCGCTGATGAGAACGGCAGACCCCGCGACGATGCCGCCGCCGAGGACGCGGTTGAGTTCGCCAATGGAAACAGGGATGCGGGTGAATTGGTCGGCGCGCACCTCGGAGAGTTTTGTCGGGGCAGAACGCGGGGCGAGCGCGGCGAGGGGCGACGAGTTGGCGGCGGTTTTCGCTACGACGGTCTCGACAAGGGTGTCCCAACTGTTGCAGTTGGGACATTTGCCATACCAACTGGGCGAAGTGTATTCGCAGTTGGAGCAGACGTAGGTGGTGCGGAGTTTGGGAGTCTTGGGCATGGGTCGGGAAATCGCGTTTTGTAACTATTGTTTGAAAAAACGGAAATCAAAACAGAATTTGCCTATTTTATAGGTATATCTTGCATTTTTTGATTAATCGGCTCATGTCTATTAATAGTGCGGACGAACAAAAGTGGCGAGTTGGCGGGGCATCAAGCGCTTGTGATTCAAAGTCCACTCACACAAGGCAAGATATTGACTCAAGTAAACTTTGTGCACGCCCCG
>JADZCJ010000106.1 GCA_020851635.1 Anaerolineae bacterium | reverse complement strand
TGTCCCGAGCATTTTGTGGAGATTCGTGCCAAGCCGCAGTTTGGCGAACGATTCGCGCCGGTTCGAGTTCCAGGGACTAGCACTGGTTTCCGTTTCGGCAAGCAAGTTATACTTTTACGAACCCTAAGTTGAGCAGGTGTTTTTCACGAACTGGAGTACAGTATGCCCCCCATATCTACCAGATCGTTAACTTGGCTCCACCTGTCGGACTTACACTGGAAAGAATCCGAAGCGTACGATCAGAATGTTGTGTTGACCAAACTGTTGGAGGATCTCGATGAATTGCCCAAAAGATACAAGAAATTAACGACGATCGACCTGGTGTTTGTTACCGGAGACATTGCATTTTCCGGCAAGCTCAAAGAATATGACCTTGCAGGCCGGTTTTTTGACGACTTGCAAAGAGTGATAAACGTGTCTCCTGAGCGGATCTTTTTCATCCCTGGAAATCACGACGTCGACCGTTCGATTACCAAAGAAGAAACCTTGCGTCTGCGCCGCTCTCTAAAAGAGCATCGAGATGTGAATTCGTTCTTGGATGCGACCGACCTGCGGACCCGGGTGTTTGAACGTCAGAAAAACTTTAGGGAATTTGCACAGAAATACAGTGGAATAGACAAATATTCAGACTATTACTTTGCTGACAAGATTAGCCACAATGGATTGGAAATTGGAATTGTTGGACTCAATTCAGCGTGGCTTTGCGCCAACCGGCACGATCGCACCCGCCTCGCGCTTGGCGAGCCACAAGTGACAAATGCACTGAGACAGATTCGAGATGCCGAGTTGCAGATTGCGTTGGTGCATCACCCCTTCAACTGGCTAAAAGAGTTTGATCAAGAGACCTGTGAACGAGATATTCTCACGCAATGCGACTTTGTGTTGCGCGGCCACTTGCACCGAACCGATGTGACACTACACCGAAACCCAGACGCGAACACCTATGTCATTGCCGCGGGCGCAAGTTACAAGACCCGCGATTACTTGAATTCGTACAATTTAGTCCATCTCGATTTTGCTGAGACCAAAGTATACGGAGGGGCCGCCTTTTCGAGAATTTGGGGAGCCAGGGGCAAATTCTGGACGGATGATGTTTTCACGTACAAGAATCGTCGAGGACGATACCCCCTCCGACTCTTCAAACCAAGAACGACGGGCTCCTCGTCAACAACTAGTGTTGAGCCGGCTACCGACTTGTGGCTACCCGCCGATTTGGAAACTGCGACTATGACTGAAATTGCCTCGGAGGAGAGTCGGCATATTGATGCCGTCATAGTGGAATATGACGCCCATGAGCAGTGGTGGCGGTCTCGTAACTACAAAGGCAATCCTTTCCAGGTTTCCGACTCGAGAGATGTAAAGGATGACGAAATTTCGGATTTTTGGGATTGGCACCAAGACCCGCACTTGCGCAGGGGACTGGGACAACAGGAAACAAGTTTCATCCAAAAACAAACTGTCAGCCAGATTGCCAGAATTCGCAGTTGTGATATCGTCGTTGTTTATGCACCGCGCGGCGGTGGAAAGACATTCTATGCCAAGCTCTGTAAAGAGCGAGTTGCAAACTACGATTCAAAAGGGATTGCCTTTTACATCAAAAACTATGATAGTCTCATGGCAATTGAGAAGGTGACAGATGTCCAGTTGGCGCAGCATATCCACTTGCAATTATGGGAGCAATCGAATCAAGATGGCTCTAGGACCCGTCCGCATCCTTTGCCATTGCAGAATGTCCATCATATCTTGCTTGAGTGCGAAAAGCTGTTCGACCACCTACAACGCTGCTATGTCTTTCTCGACAACCTGGAGCAGATTTTCTTTGATCTCGGTGAAACCGATCAAAAATTTGGAGAAAAGGTAAAGTCATTCGCTGAATTGGTGAATACGATGGCAAAAAAGCGCACGAGTGAAATCCTGGCGCTTCGCCTATTTCTGCCAAAAGAATCAAAAGCGGCGTTTCAAGAGCAGCTTGATCGGTCTACGGACAGGATCCATGAATATGAATTAGTCTGGCGGGATACTGATTGCCAACAGCTTCTTGAAACGCGCCTCGAGTCCTTTTTTGAGGGACCCGAGCAGGAACGCCCCGCTCCAAACACCTATTTGCTGGCTTTGGTAGAGTCTGATGTCATCGATGCAATTTTTCAGGAGCTAAAACGAATGCAGCCCTTGACGCCGCGACGATCGCTTCGTCTCCTGAATGAATTGACCTTATATTGTTATCCCCACGTCGGGGCAACAGACAAAATCACTTGGAACTTGTGGCAAGCATTCATCGAGTTCTGGCGGGAGTCTGCGCCGAGTTCAACCTAACGAGAACGAATCATGCCCACCGATCAAGTCGAGCACCGCATCGAAAGATGGCTCAAACAACGCGGCATCCGAAAGAACCCATTCCTAATTTGGACGGCAGAGCACGATCCGAATCTACCGGACTATTTTGTGGATAACGGTTTTTATACCCGGCTCAGCAGCACGCCCAAGCCGTGCGTGGTCTTTGCCCGGCGCGGGTGCGGCAAGACGGCACAGCGACAGATGCTTGCCAGCGAATGTTTGCCGGACAAAAAAGACAGTCACAGTGTCGCCATTTCGTACACCTATCCCAATTTTGAACGCGCGCTTTCTGCGGCCGATTTTGATCCTTTCCGTGTGCGCAGTGAACACCATGTATCCGAGTTGATTCGACAGGTCTTGATCACCCTTGAACAGGCAGCAAAAGTTCAGCCCAGCATTCACAACGGATGGCATGAACCAGAGATCGCCGGGCTCTGGCACGGCTATCTCGAACGCTTTGCGCCACATTTGCTCAAAAAGCAAATTGTTGGCACCCAGGTCTCTCTTGCGCACTATGGACCCACAGAGTTGTTTTATGGCTTGGGGCAACTCCTCCGTGCCGGCGGATTGGAAAGAGCATTGATCCTGGTGGATGGGCTGGACGAGTTTCCATTGACTGCGGGACAACCCTCTGCCATGGCGGCATTCATAGCGCCACTGCTCGGCACACTGGCGGTGGTCGAGTCTGGGGACTTTGCGTTCCGCTTTTTTTTGCCCGAGATGGCGGAGGCGCGCCTGCGCGCCCAGCCCTGGTTTCGTTCTGACCGACTAGCCGCGCTCTCACTGGCCTGGAGCACACCCGATATTCAGGCGCTCATCAGCCAGAGATTGACGCGTACGAGTCTGCATCGCGATCAATTGGTTACCAGTTTGGGCGAGCTGTGCCAGGAGGATTTGACAGATGTGATTGATCGCGAACTGGCTGGGATGGCGGAAGGGCTGCCGCGCGCGGCGGTTGCGCTTGCGGACATGCTCTTGCGCGAACATTGCAAACACCTCTCTGTGGCGCTGCGTATTGCGCCCCAGACATGGGAACAGGTGAAAAAGGAATGGATTCACAGGCGCGCCGACTTCGTCGAATCGCCGCCGCTCGTGCTGGCTCAAGATGGTCTGCAAACGAGTCAAAAGCAAAAGATCTCGGCGGCTGGCGTGCCTATTCTTTATTTGGACCAGGCGACGGAACGCATTTACCTGGGTGACCGCCAGGTGGTTGGGGTTTCAGCACTCATGTGGCGCGTCTTGCTCTGTTTGTACCAGAACCAGGGGCGCGCGTGTGGTGTGGCGCTATTGGAAAAAGAGGCGTGGCAGTCCCCGGAAGGAACGATTACAGACGAAACGGTTGCGACGCTCATCAAACGGCTGCGAGACATCCTGGGCCAGGCGACTCCCAGCCAGGGCTATATCAAGACGGTTAAAGAGCGCGGTTATCAGCTCTATCCCGAGGGTTTTGGTTTCGTGTAGGGCTTTGTCAATTAAATGTCATATACATATCAAGCGCGCCCCCGCGTTGGGTGTAAAGTGACCTCGAAATCTCAATAACTTGCCTGGAGGATGAACTTATGATTTGTCTTGTTTACTCTTTGTGCCGGGGGGAAAGCAACTGAAATGCCAACATTGCGCCCAACTTTGCAACCCCTCGCGCAGCCGGATGAAAAACATCCCTTTGTCGGAAGGGAACAGGAATTGGAACTCGTCGCCTCCAAGTTAGCCATGCGCTGCGAGGCAGACGACAAGATTGATGCTCCAGTGCTCGTTTTTTGGGGGGGATTCGGCGTAGGAAAGAGCTGGTTGTTGAAAGAAATCGAGACTCGCACAAAACGAGGGGGCAAGAACCTACATCGCACCAGGCCCATGCTACCAGTTTCAGTTCGGCTTGACCTGGAACCGCGCAACGCCCCAAGCATCTGGGAACAGGAGGATTCAAGCCCCACTCGACTCAAATTCAAGGATGTGATCTATCAACTTTGGAAGCAGCTCGGACACGAGCTGGGTGAACCTCCCGCTTCTCCCAACGAGCACACAGACACTGATTATGCCAGAGAATTCGTGAACAAGGTTTCCGATTGTTCACGCGACCATACCCCAGTGATTCTCCTGGACACACTGGACGCGGTGCTTCAGCGTGATGAAACGACGTTTGGACGCCTGGAAAACCATGTCATCGAACCCCTTGCCTTGACGGATCAAGTCCTTGTTATCCTGGCAGGTCGTGGTGAGTTGCGGCGGTGGAATCACTTTCAGTTATCTCGGCGTGTAGTGAACCATCGCCTCGCGGACCTGACGAGCGAGCAAGTGGCAGAACAAATTCAGTTACCCCCAGATAAAGTTAAGCGCAAAGAGGTTAGTGAGATTCTCTACGAGCGCACTTTTGGGCATCCTCTCACCACCTACCTTTTGGCGCACCTGCTGCAACAAGAAATTGATCTCGACTCTGCCACTCCTGACCAAGTACGTGAGGCGATTACACCCGAGTTGTGGCAACTGCTCTTGCGGTATGTTACAGGCCACATGCTGGAGAATGTGTCATCGAGGTTGAGAGATTGGGTGCTCGTTTCGAGCGTCTTGCGATGGGTGAATGTTGAACCTCTGCGCGCTCTAAAAAACATGAACCCCCTACCGCTGGACCAAAATGGAGTCGGCGAGGATGACTCGTTCTTTTTGAAAAAAATTGGCGAACTGCAGTCCGCCAATTTTATCTATTGGAACACCGACCGCGCGGCATTCGAATTTACGCCGGCAGTCCGGCGTCTCCTCGCCGAGTCGCTGGGTGATTATCCCAAAGCGCCGTGCCGTGCGCATCAAGCGGCGTATGAGTTTTTCAAAAAGCACCTGGAGCGCCTGCCGCAACAGTTAGCACGGTATTTGCCCGAGCTTTATTTCCACTATTCGTTTTACAAGCGATGCCATGATGATGTTCCGGCGTTCGCACGCGAGCAACAAGACTGGTTTAGTGCGCTTTTGAACAGAACCGCACTTGAATCCGAGTTGCCCTGGCTCGAGCTGGAGTCGTCACTGCGAGAGGATGACGAGCTCAAAGCGCTCGAGCCAGAGATCTACCAAATGCTCGTCGAACTAACCGCGCAGCGTGGAAGGACTCGCCAGTCAAGCCCAAGCGCAAATGAAATAAAAAGTGAGCCGCCGCTGAAGCGAGATAGCCCGGCCGAGCCAGTCACCCCTCCTGCTCCACCCGCCAGCTCAACTGCACCCGCTATGCCCATGTCTTCGACGATGACAGAGGAGTTGCCGCCTATGAAGCCGCTGCAGTGGATTCCGCGGTCTGCGCAAGAGCAGATTAAAACAGCCGTTATGAGCACAGACCATTCTGTTCAAGTATTTCTGGTTCACGGCGGAGCTGGTACGGGCAAGACTATCCTTTTGCGGTCTGTCGGCAAGTCATTGGACAGTCCTGATGGATTGAACCCAACTCACAATTGGGCTTTTCTCGATCTCTATCATGGGGATATTAACCAGAGCAGTGGAATCGAAACGGCAATCGCCGATGCATTCGGCAGCGAAGGCGACTTCGTTCCGTTCCTTCAAGAACGAGGTGATTTCGTGCGTTTGCGTGACCTAGGTTTGACCGCTGAAGACTTGGAAAAACAAAGAACCAAGCTCGCGCAGTCCTTTGCGCAAGCGATCAACGCGTACACGCACAAACGCCGGGCTGTTGTAGCGTTTGATACCGTCGAACGGGCGCAGAACGAGCACGATTTATTGCTGCGCTTGCGCGGCATTAGCCGAGACACCACCACGGTCAACGGCTGGTTTGCCGAACAGTTCAAAAACTGGAAGAACTGTGTCATCCTACTGGGGATGCGACCCGGTCAAGATCAGACGCTCCTGCTTGAGGACCTGAAGCAGGTTGAAAAGGAACGCACCGATTTCCAGGTCTGTGAAATCAACTTGACGGGTCTAGATGAAGCGGAAACAGAGGCCTATTTCGCTGCGCGCAGCGAATCATACCCTGTGCTCCAGACACTCGACCAAAACTTTCGCAGCCGGCTGCTCGAGGCAACAGACCGTCACATATTGCGGCTCGATCTCGCACTCGAAGTTCTGCAATACGGAGATCGGGCGTACGAGTTTGAGGAGGCGCTCAAGACCCAAGCTCCTTTGGACGCGCACAAAACCATTGATCAGCTGTTGGTCAGCTCCTTGTGGCAGGATCAAAGGAATTCTCAACTCCAAGCTCTTCTCCGCCTGCTTGTCGTCGCGCGCAAAGGGCTTGACCAGGAGCTGCTGCACAAGCTCGAGCCAACGTGGTCGGGAGCGGAATGTGCCAACCTGCTGGAGCAATTGAAATACAAGCCCTATATCAAGACGCGGCCCGATGAAACGCGTCTCTTTCTCCACGATGAAATGTACGATATCTGTGAACGGTATGCGCTCATCAGCCCGGGTGAAATTCAAGCCATCAGCGCCCGGCTGCGCGAGTTGGAACAAGGAGGGCGCGGCTTTGTGTATCACCTTCGCGCCGATCCGGAAGAGGCCTATGATTTTTATTGGCGCAAGGCAGATGAATACGTTCGCAATTCGCGCGTGGGGGTCGAACTCCGTTACCGCAGTGATGTCCTCTGGTTTTTCAAGGGACCGAGTCCCGCCAATAGCGAGATATTAAAGGGGTATCCCGAGCTGGTCAAACAGGTCGAACGCGATTCACCCATCATTGCGGTCAAACGGCTGATCATGCGGAACCGGCGGCAAGACGCAGCCGAAATTGCGGAGCAGGCGCTGCCCACTCTTTTGACTGAAGCGCCGCCCGACGATCTCCGCGCCCAATTGTCAGTGAACGAGCTGCGCGGATTGTATGGGCTGGCGCTGGTCTATCTCAATCAGTCCCAAAAGGGCATCGACGAATTGCAGGCAGTCCTCGACAATCTAGAACAACGGTATAGTCACTCCGGGACTGTAACAGAAGGCATGAGAAACTGGCGGCTGAACCTGGCCCTCGGCAAAGCGCACAATGACCTGGGTTACGCCCATTGGCGAAATCTGTTCCACTATGAAATGGCACTAGTCGAGTTTGCCAGGGCACTGCCGTATTTTGAAGAGGCCGATCTGGCCGAGCCATACGCCAACACACAGGACAACATGGCGCGTGTCTTTGGGTTGTTGGCGCGGCGGAATCGCGCCGAATCGTTGGTCAGTGACGCGTTGGAGCGGCGCAAAGTGCTTGGCCTTGAGTATCGAATTGGGTTGAGTTATGTCTCTCGCGCCCATTTGCATACCTTGTTCGGTGAGCCGCATCGTGGGGTCAACATTGCGGACAAGGCACTGAATATGTTTACTGAAATGGGCGGCGAGCGGGGGATCGCCCTAGCGCGGATCGCCAAAGGAGAGGCCTTGCGGCACAAAGGCAAACTGTGGGGAGAGGAATTGTACAGCCGAGATGAATGTGCCAGGTTTTTCCGTGACGCGGATGATGAATTAGGGCGCGCGCTCCAAGTTTTCGAGTCCATAAATGAACCCGTGCAGCGGATTACGGTTTACAACGAACGCGGCTGCGTGGCGCGCGAACACGCTGCCTTGTTGCGCGAATTGGATCCCAAGTCGGAAAATATCGGCACTCTTTCACGCCGCGCGGTAGAGTTTCTCACGAAAAGCATGAACCTGGCTCGAAACATGCCGGTCTTGTATGCCGATGGCTGTGAAGACGTGGCACGCGTGTATTTTCAGCAGCAAGATTATGCTCAGATGTTTCGTTGGCTCGACGAGGGCGCTGCGGTTGTCCCCGAAGAGTATAAAATCAATACCGCAGTCGGCTTGGCAGATGTGCCGGTAGGGGAACGGGTTGAGGAATTTTGGCTGATGATGGGCAAAATCGAGCTGCTCCGTGGTCATGCAGTACTGGAACATGGGCCCCGCCCCCTCGAAGAAGCGATACAGCATTATGCCTTTGCGGTGGCGTACTTTACGCGCTTTTCCCCGGCAGCTGTACGTCATGAAGCCACCTTCAAACAAATCCACCACCGGTTCAAACGAATCTCACGCTCGGAGCGGGATCAGTTGGTGCAGCATGTGCTTCCCGATATCGCCGAGCGCTTCAAGATTGATACGACAAGACTCGCCAGCTTTCTCCGAGATACATTCGGACAATATACTTTCCAAGTGGAACCGCTCACTTGAATTACGGCGCAGACGCTATCTGCGCCGTTTTTATTTCTTTGTCAAGTTGATTTTGAAACCGTCAACTCGCTGTCAAATACATCTCAGGCGCGGACACACGCGTTGGTGTAAAGTGGACGCATACCTTACCGCTATTCTGTACGCAGGAGTCCAACAATGAGCGATCTCGCCGCCGAAATCTGGGTTGCCAAGTTGTACGCCCAAGAAAGTTGGCGTGTGACGCGAAATCCGCAGGGTTTTCTCTTTCGCGGCACGCACAAATATCATCTGTTGACGGGTGAGCCCAAATCTTTGGTATGTACGTGTTCTGACTATAGGCGCAGCCTGAGTGATGATAAGCGCTGCAAGCACAGCCGCGCACTGCGCATAATGATTGACGACCAAGCGGAATTCTTGTTCGAGTGGCGGACCGTTCCTCCGGAAACAGAAGTGGAGGTCGATGGTATCGGCACGGCTGCCCCGGTTCGGCAAACCGGAAGGAACGGTCTGGCAATCGTGGCGATTGACTCGACCTAAAAGGGGGAGAATAAAATGGATACGCTGATCCTTTTCGGCGGCGCGGCGATTGCTGTGCTGTGCTTGATCGTTTTCATTCTGATCCTGTGGGTGCGGGATCGCGGCAAGCATCTTCGCGACTCGCGAAGCGAAAACTGGAGCTTGCGCAGAGAAATCGAGAATTCTCGCTGGGAACGCCGCCAGATTGATCAATCCTTGTCATGGCTATTTGGCAATAGCGATTTTCCAATGCGGCACGGGCGACGCTCTCCGGGCGCTTGGACGCCCTCGCCAACTTACGGCGACTGGATCCTCAACGAAAGACAGGGCGATGGCCCGTGGGGATTCCTCTTTGCAATGGCGGTAGTAGTTGCAGCGGTTGCCATCATTGTTTGGGTCATATCCAGCAGTGGGGCAGCGGCCGGCGCCAAGCAGCCCACGGGACAACCGGAGAGCTTGGAGACACAACGACTCGCGCCCGCTTTGCCCGAAGAGAGCGCCGAGACGATTGGCAAGCAGCGGTTGGCTCACTATTTGGCAATTCGCGCCAGGGCGGCCAAATCGCTGGACGACAGCGAGCTTGGCACAGTGCTGGCGGGAAATGCGCTTGAAGCGCAGCGGGATGCCTTGGCGCTGTTGTCCAGCGAGGGCTGCTATTGGGATTTTCAAATGCCAAAAGTCACGCATTGGGAAATCAGCGACCTGGACACCGACAGTTTCGATGCGTATGTGAACATCCGCGAAAACGCGGGCTTGTACTGCAAGGGCGCCCGGGATGATCGCTCGTACACCCCCGAGAATACCTATTACGGCATTCACCTTGCGTTTGAGCACATCAATGGTGGATGGTTTATTTCAGATGCCAATGATTTGGACACTCTGGTTGGCGAGATTGCAGATTAGGTTTCGCAGTGCAAGTGTACAAGGCCCACCGTGCCGCCGTTATTCCGTCCAGCTCAGCATCCGCTCGCCCTGGAACGTATAGTTCAGCGGAATCTCGTCCGTCATATTCTTGAGCACTTGCTCCACGTTCGAGCCGTCCGCATTCATCACAAAAATCTCCCACTTGCCGTTGCGGTCGGACAGGAACATGATTTGTTTGCCGTCCGGCGACCAGACCGGCGCCACATTGTTGGCATGGGTGAAATCGAGATAGTTCATTTGCGTCAACAAATGCCTGTCCGAGCCATCCGCATTCGCCAGCGTAACTTGCCACACGGGCGGCTGGGCGGTCATCATGACAATTTTCGAACCGTCCGGCGAATACTGCGGCGACAAGATTTTCAAAGGGTCATAATTCTCGGCGCCGGTCCGCAGTTCGCCGATAAACGGGTCCAGGTTGGACACACCGTCGGGCGACGTCTTGATAATGCCAATTGCCGTATCATTAAAGGCAATGGTTTTGCCGTCGCTGTTCCAGGTCGGCGTAAAGGCATGGTCTGTGGTGGGAATATCGGCGTATGTCCGGTCCCACACATTGAGCAAGCCCAGTCTCCATTGCGAGGTGGCAGGCAGACTAAAGCAGCGCGCGCCAAAGCAGATTTCGCCTCCGCCCTTGAACCCCGTCATGCGCGAAAAAACCAGCTGCCCATCGTCGGGGCTCCAATCGGGCGCGCGCGGTTCGTTCGTGCCATAGATCAACTGCTCGTCCGAGCCATCGGGATTGATGGTAAAGATCCCCGCGACAGGTCCCTGTCGCGCCAGCGCAATTTTGCCGCCCGTGTGATTCCACTGCGGGTCCATCCCAAAACTCACCCGCTGCAGTCCCGTGCCGTCCCCATTCACGGTAAACAGATTGCCGCCCTGCGCGTCGAGAAACGCGATTTTTCCCGCCACGCCGCTGCTAATCGGTGTGTCAACCTTGAACGGGTTCGGCAGTGGCGTTGCCGTCGGCACGGGGGTTATGACGGCGGTAGTCGTATTCTCGCCCGTCGCCGTCACCCGCACCGCGGCGGGCGCACTCCCGTCGTTATAGACGACCACGTAAATCGGTCCGGCAAAATTAAACTGTCCGCTCCAGCCAAGATCGTGATGCTGCACGGGACCGCCAAAGCCAACCTCTTTCAACTCTTCGCCGTTGTGATATGCCTCTACCGCTTGCGGCGTATAGATTCCCATCCGCAGCGCGGGCGCGCCGTTTGCGTCCAGCGTCACATCTACATCGTTCTTGTTGCCGCCGTAATCAAAGCGAAACCACAACTCGGAATGTGGCGCGACAATTTGTTCCGCGCCATCCGCCCACAAGGCATCCCCTGCTCCGCCCCCCGCCGCAAAACCTGCGCCGACGAAAAGCGCAAACAATAACATGACCAGCGTTCCAACATAAAGGAATTTCATGAACTTTTCGGAATGTGCTTTTCGGTTCCTGCGAATCCGAAAAGCACGCTCACTCACTCTTTCTTGGCTATGCCGCCGCAAGCGCGTTGGCGCCCAAAACAACGGCAAATTTGTGCAAGCCGGGAGCGCGCGCCCCCGGTCACGCCGCGGCGGCAAGTTTGGTCTTTGAATCTCCAATGTCCATTCTGTGCGACGCGATTGTACTCGAACCAGAGACGCTTGCAAATGACTGAACCGAATGTCCCCTTGCGCGCGCCGATGCCACATCGTAGAATGACAGGCGTTCTTGCGGGAATCTCACGTTTTTCGACAACGCGTCTCAAAAATGATTCTCCAATGACCGCCGCCCCCATCCCGGACCAAAACACCGCAAACGCACGATTTCCGGGACATTTTTGAGCTACGTTGGCACGCATATGACGCCCACCCAGACCCTAACCACACCCGGTTTTAGCATGACGTATGACAGCCAGGCCGCGCTTTTTTTCCCGCCGCCCCAGACCTTTGCCGATACCGGTTTGCCGGCGAGTTTTATCCAGGACCTGGCGCTCAAAGTCATCTATTTTGCGGGTGAAATCCAGGCACACGCGGTTGCCGAAGAGATGCGCCTGCCCCACAGCAATCTCGTTGAAAACGCGCTGGCGTTCCTCGTCAAAGAAGAGTTTTGCCAGATCACCGGCGCCACCGGATACAGCGAACGCGCATACAAATACATTGTCACCGGCAAGGGCAGCAACAAAGCTCAGGAACTGATCGCCCGCAACCAATACGCCGGTCCCGCGCCCGTTCCGCTTGCCGTGTATAACGATGTGATGCGGCGACAGAGCATCGGTTCGCTTGCGGTCTCGCGCGAGACGATTCGCAAAGCGTTCAGCGATATTGTAATTTCGGACACGATGCTGCGGCGGGTGGGTCCTGCGGTGAATTCGGCGCGTTCCATCTTTCTCTATGGTCCTCCCGGCAACGGCAAGACGATCATTGCCGAACACATGGCGCGGCTTTTGGGCGGCAACATTTATATTCCACATGCGGTCTATGCCGACGGTCAGATCATTCGCGTCTATGACCAGATCAGTCACAAAGCCATTCACGAAAACGGGCGCAGCAGCGTGGGCGGCGACCTGGCGCGCCGCGATACCCGCTGGGTCTTGTGCCAACGCCCTTTTACCGTCGTCGGCGGCGAACTGACGTTGGAATCGCTCGATCTGGTATACGACCCCATTTCCAAAACGTACGAAGCCCCCTTTCAAATGAAAGCGAACGGCGGCATGTTTCTGGTGGATGATTTTGGGCGCCAGGTCATGAAGCCGCAGATGCTGTTGAATCGCTGGATCGTGCCGCTGGAAAAACGCTATGACTATTTGACGCTCCAGACGGGCAAGCAAATCGAAATTCCATTCGACGTTTTGATCGTCTTTTCCACCAACCTCGACCCGCGCGACCTGACAGACGAGGCATTTTTGAGGCGTATCCGTTACAAGATCAATGTGCCCAATCCGTCGTGGGAAGAATTTCGCGCCATCTTTCAGATGAACTGCGCCCAGCGCGGCATCGCCTATGACGAAGAAATGTTCAAGTATCTCGTGCTGGAACATTTCGTCAAGGTCAAACGTGAACCCAAAGCCGTGCATCCGCGCGACCTGCTCGACCAATTGGTGGACATTGCGCGGTATCTGCAAAAAGAGCCGCGACTGGAAACGGAATTGCTCGACGCGGCGGTTGACGGCTATTTCGTGAAATTGTAAGTATCATCGCGACGTCACGGCGGAACGATTCTACACGTGATGGGTTTGTAGGGACGCAAGCGATTGCGTCTCTAGTTTTTTTTGCGGTGGTATAATTGTTGACCGATGCCCTGTTTCAGAAACAGGGCATCGGTCAACATGAATTTCTTTTCCGGCGACTCGACGCCCGCGCGGCCCGAATATACTTTTGCGCCGCCAAAATTCATTTGGCGCTACACCATCATCTTTGGTCCCCTCATCGGGTTCTTGGTCGGTTTGGGGTTGGATGCGGTCAGCGGCGATTACCCGTACTATCTTGTCAAAGAAACGCTGCTCGGTCTGCTGGCGGGAGCGATCGCCCCGGTCCTTGTTATCCTTGCGCGCAAATTCGTGCTCCGGTCGCCCGGCTCTCCCGATCCAATCCGTTACTATTCGAGCTATCTGCTCGCAGGTCTGGGCACGGGCTTGGTCGTCTTTATTGCCAACGTCTTGTATCCTTCGGCGCGTGTCTGGCATGACCTCGCCAATCTGAGCTATCTGTTTGGCATCACACTCTTGATGCTGCCGCTCGGCTTGATCGCCGACGCGGTCTGGGCACAACGGGCGGAACGGACCCGCACCCGCGCCATCTTTGGACAATACGTGAGCGAGTCCATCGCCAATCGTGTGCTCGATGCGTCAAGCACAGCAGCGTTGGAAGGTGAAACGCGCGTTGCAACGGTCCTGATCTCTGACATTCGCGGGTTTACGCGCATGTTGAGCGAGTTGGGCGCCGAGCAGGTCGTTCAGACCCTGAACGATTATTTTACCCGCATGATTGACGTAATCGGGCAATACGAGGGCGCGGTGGACAAATTTATCGGCGATGCGATTGTGGTGCTGTATAATGCGCCGTTTTCGCAACCCGATGCCAATGAACGCGCCATCGCCACCGCGCGCGCCATGCAAGCCGCGCTGCGCGACCTGAACCGCGTCCGCGCGCAAAAACAACTGCCGCCGCTCCACATTGGCATTGCGATTGATGTGGGCGAGGTCGTCTGCGGCAACATCGGCTCGCCCAAACGCCTGCAATACACCGCAATTGGCGCGCCCGTCAATACGGCGTATCATCTGGCGAGTCTCGTGCCCGCCGAAATGATTTATGTAACCGAGAATGTATATCGCGCGCTCGGCAGCAATCTGTCCGTCACGCCCGTCGAGCAAATCGAGCTCAAAGGCGGCACGGGCAAACTGGATATCTATGCGCTCCAATCCTAAAACTGTTGTGTCCTTGGAAATACCACAAGGGCGCGGCGCCTTTTGACCGTGTCCACACTCACCACTCTCCGTTGTCCTTCATGCGGCGCGCCGGTGCGCCCGCTCGACACCCGCTGCGATTACTGCGGCTCGATTGTGCTCGTTTCGCAGCCCGCCGAACTCGCTCTGCCCGCCATCGCACAAGCGCAAAAACTTGCGGCGCAAATGCGCGAACGCATCGCGCTCAACCCCTATGATGGAGACGCCTATTATCAGCTCGGGCTTGCCGCGTTCACGCTCGGACGCTACGACCAGGCGGAAAACGCGTTCGAACAGGCGCAAAGATATTTGCCCGGCAGCGCGGTCGCATACTATTTTAGAGGTCTGGCGATGCTGCTCGCCAAACAAGAAGATATTCTGGGGATTGCGGATTTTCGCCTGCGCGCGATACAGCGTCAACTGGAAATGGCGCGCGAACTCGACCCTCATCTGCTGGTGACGGACGCCTATCTCGATTTCTTGCGCGGACTGCAGCTGCGCAACCGAGAGAAATATCGCGAGGCGATTGCGCCCCTGCAACAAGCGGCAAAGGCGCTGCCCGACCTCGCCATTCTTTACAAGGTGCTTGCCGCCTGTTATTTCCAAATCAACGATCTGCCGAACGTGATTCGAGCCGCCAAGCGCGGGTTTGAACTGCGCCCGACCGATCAGGACCTGGCATACATGCTCGGCGTGGCGCACGCGCGCCTGGAACAATTTAACGAAATGGAAAACTACGCGCGCCGCGTCGCCGTTTTGCGCGGTGATTCGACCCAGTGGTATCAGGTCGTACGCGAATTTCACGGAAAATTTGATTGATGAAAATAGCAATTACGGGCAGCGACGGGCAACTGGGGCGCGCGCTCGTCCAAACGCTCGGCGGACAGCATATCATCCTCTCGTTGCCGCGCCGCGAGTTTGATATCACCGACCGCGCCAATATCGCCAAACTTGCCGCGCTCGGACCCGAGATTGTGATCCAATGCGCCGCCATGACCAATGTGGACGGCGCGGCGCGCGACCCCCTTGCCGCGTTCCGCGTCAACGCGTTTGGCACACAAAATATCGCGCTCGCCTGTCAAAAATGTGACGCCGCGTTCTTGTATATCAGCAGCAACGAAGTGTTTGACGGAAAAAAAGACGCGCCCTATCTCGAACATGATCCCGTCAACCCCATCAATGCCTACGGCAAGTCAAAACTGGCGGGCGAGTGGTACACCCAGCAATTGCTCGACAAGTTCTATATCGTGCGCACGGCGTGGCTCTATGACCGCGGCGGCGGCAAATTTCCCGACAAAATTCTCGAAATCGCGCGACGCCAGCCCGCGCTCTCGGTCGTGCGCGACGAACTGGGCTCACCCACCTTTGTCCCCGATCTGGCAAATGCCATCGCACAATTGATTCAAACACAACATTATGGCAGGTATCATCTGGTCAACGCAGGTTCCTGTTCGCGCTATGAATGGGCTGTCGAAATCCTGCATATGGCGAACGTGCCGCGCCCCGTCAAACCGATTACGCTCGCCGAATACAACCGCGCTTCCACCCCCCCGCCAAACGGCGCGCTGGAAAATCTGGCGGCGGCGACGATGCTCGATATCAAACTGCGCCCCTGGCAAGAGGCGCTGCAGGCATTTTTCGCACAATAATCGCTATGGATAACCTTTTTTTCACTCAACCTATCCTTAACTCTCCATACAAACAGCCCTCAAGACACTGGGAACTGGATAAAGAGGGGCAACCCACTCAGCAAATTATTGAACGCCGCCGGGGCGCGGAATTTATCACCCCCATCCCCAAACCTAAAAAGCGCAAGACGGGCAAGACAGGCGGGACACAAATCGCCATGGTCCTGGATGAAGGCAAGGGACTTTCCACCAGCGACCAACAATACGACCCCACGGGCAACATAAACCTAATTAGAAGTTTCGTTGACCAGTGGCGCATGATTCCGGACCCCAATGATTGGAGAGTGACACCAGAGACCGCCCGCTTGTTGGAGTACTGGCGGCATCACCCATTCACCGCCATACGTCCCTTCTTTTGTCAGGTTGAAGCTGTCGAGACGCTGATCTGGCTGACCGAAGTTGCGCCAAAAATGGGGAAACGCGAAAAGGATTTGCTCGACCGCTTGATAGCTGCAAGCAAAGATGCAAATCCGGCGCTCGAACGGGTCGCGCTTAAAATGGCAACCGGTTCCGGCAAAACGACTGTGATGGCAATGATCATTGCGTGGCAGACGATCAATGCCTTGCGCTACCCCACCACCCGAAAATTCACACGCGGGTTCCTGGTCGTAACACCCGGCATTACCATTCGCGATCGCCTGCGCGTCCTGCAACCGAATGATCCCGATAGCTACTATGCCAGACGCGAGCTGGTGCCGAACGACCTGCTCCCCGAACTTGGCAAGGCAGAAATCGTCATTACCAATTACCATGCCTTTAAACTGCGCGAGCGCATCCCGCTTTCCAAGGGCGGGCGCGCTTTATTGCAGGGAGACGGTGCCGAGTTAAACACACTCGAAACACCCGGTCAAATGTTACAGCGCGTGATGCCCGAGTTGATGGGCATGGAAAACATCATGGCGCTCAACGATGAAGGGCATCACTGCTATCGGGAAAAGCCCGGGATCGAAGAGGAGGATTTGGCAGCGGAGGATCGGGCGGAAGCCGAGGCAAACAACGAGGCTGCCCGCTTGTGGATCAGCGGACTTGAAATCGTGAACGAGAAAATCGGACTTAGCCGTGTGGTTGACCTGTCCGCTACGCCTTTCTTCCTCAAGGGATCCGGCTATCGCGAGGGAACGATCTTCCACTGGACGGTGAGCGATTTTTCGCTGATGGATGCGATCGAATGCGGGATCGTAAAATTGCCGCGTGTGCCCGTTGCAAACAATATCCCCGGCAGTGAGATGCCCAAGTTCCGCAACATTTGGGAACACGTCGGACCCAAGATGCCCAAAAAAGGTCGCGGCAAATCCAAAAACCTTGACCCGCTTAGTTTGCCAGTTCAACTGCAGACCGCATTTGACGCGTTATACGGTCATTACAAAACAACCTTTGAACTTTGGAAAGAGGCAGGCATTCAAGTGCCGCCCTGTTTCATTATCGTCTGCCAGAATACCGCCATCTCGAAATTGGTGTATGACTTTATCTCGGGATTTCAGCAGCAGAACGATGATGGCTCCTCGACTTACGTGCCAGGTCGGTTGGAATTGTTTCGCAATTATGATGAACACGGCAATCCGTTGGCGCGCCCCAACACATTGTTGATTGACAGCGAGCAACTCGAGTCAGGTGAGGCGCTGGATCAAAATTTTCGCACCGTGGCGGCAGAGGAGATTGAACGGTTCCGGCATGAGATTCGTCAACGCACAAACGATCAACAACAGGCAGACAATATTACCGACCAGGACCTCCTCCGTGAAGTAATGAATACGGTCGGCAAGGACGGACGACTGGGCGAATCCATCCGCTGTGTGGTTTCGGTTTCGATGTTGACCGAGGGTTGGGACGCCAACACGGTCACTCATATTTTGGGCATCCGCGCTTTTGGCACACAGCTGCTGTGTGAGCAAGTGGTGGGGCGCGCGCTGCGGCGCCAATCGTATGATTTGAATCCTGATTTCACAAGCATCTGGAACCCTGAGGGGTTATACGATGTGGAATACGCCGACATTCTTGGCATTCCCTTTGACTTTACCGCCCAGCCCGTCATCCCTAAACCACAAACACCGCGCGAGAGTGTCCACGTACATGCCGTGCGCCCCGAACGCGATCCGCTCGAAATCCGGTTCCCGCGTGTCGCCGGCTATCGTGTCGAGTTGCCCAATGAACGCCTCGAAGCGGAATTCAATGAGGATTCGGTTCTTGAACTGACCCCGGATTTGGTTGGACCTTCGATCACGCGGGACGAGGGTATCATTGGCCAAGGCGTGGATTTGACTTTGCAGCATCTGGAAGACACGCGTCATTCCACACTCTTGTTCCACCTCACCAAACGACTGCTCTACACGCAGTATCGCGATCCAAACAAGGAACCCGAGCTGCACTTGTTTGGTCAGCTCAAACGCATCACCAAGCAATGGTTGGATAACTATCTCGTTTGCAAAGGCGGGACGTACCCGGCGCAGTTGATGTATCAGGAATTGGCGGACATGGCGTGCGCGCGCATCCACACGGCGATCACGCGCCACTTTGTAGACGAACAGCCCATCCGCGCGGTCCTTGATGCTTATAACCCCACCGGTTCAAGCATCCATGTCAATTTCTATACCTCCAAAGCGAGCCGCTGGGAGACCGATTCGCGCAAGTGCCAGATCAACTGGGTGGTAACGGACAGTGATTGGGAGGCAGAGTTTTGCCGCGTGGTCGAGTCGCATCCGCGTGTGTGCGCCTATGTCAAAAATCAGGGGCTGGGGTTAGAAGTGCCCTATCTCTATGGTTCAACTCCTCGCCGCTATCTGCCCGACTTTATCGTGCAAGTGGATGATGGACACCCAGACCCATTGAACCTGATTGTCGAGATCAAGGGCTATCGCGGCGAGGATGCCAAGGAAAAGAAAGCCACCATGGATGTATATTGAGTTCCCGGGGTGAATTATCTGGGCACCTATGGGCGATGGGCATTTGCAGAATTCACAGATGTATTCGAAATTGATTCCGGGTTCAACAAGCTCATTGAACAATTCCTAAAATCTGGTCAAGCGAGCTAGTCGGCTGTATGGCGAAAATTGTGTAAATTTGTAGGGGCGGGGTCATCCCGCCCGAATTTACACAATTTTCGGGATATCACCGAGCTAGTCTCAGTAGAACATATTGGCAACAACCCCCGCCTTTCAGAAATCACCAAAAAAATAGACGAGCATCAAAATGGCAAAAAAAGGTAATGGTTACAAAACAAAGAAATCAATAGAGACGCTCAAACACACCGATGCCGCGCGCAAGCACATCCCGACCGCAGAATTCGGATCCGTCTTGAGCGAGGAGCAGCAGACCCCCATTCAGGTGGCGTATGCGCGCCGCAACCCCGACCTTGACCCCCAGTTGGTCTGGCGCGGCAAGGACATGCAGGACTGGTCCGACTTGATCGTACAAGCCCCGCCAATCTATATTCAAGAAAAGGTACATCCCAAAGTCTTGATTGACGATTTGCAGCGCGTGACCTCGGAGCAGCAAGCGGCAGGTCAGCCGCTGCAGCTGGATATGTTCGCTGATTTCAACGGTCTGCCGGAAGGCGCTGACAAGACAGAGTTTTACCAGCACGACGCCAACTGGAGCAACCGCATGATTCTTGGCGACAGTTTGCAGGTAATGGCATCACTCGCGGAACGTGAAGGCATGCGCAGACAGGTGCAGTGCATTTACATTGACCCGCCTTATGGCATCAAGTTTAATTCTAATTTCCAGTGGTCAACCACTAGCCAAGATGTCAAGGATGGAAAAATAGGTCACATTACACGTGAGCCTGAACAAGTAAAGGCCTTTCGAGATACTTGGCGAGATGGAATTCATTCTTATTTAACGTATTTGCGCGACCGATTAATCACTGCAAGAGATTTATTGAATGAACGCGGTTCATTGTTTGTCCAAATTGGCAATGAAAACCTACATCGCGTTATGGCTTTGATGGATGAGGTATTTGGTGAAGAAAATTCAATTGCTTTGATTAGTACTACAACGTTACTTTGGTTTTAACCTGCGAAGTTCTCGCAGATGTCGTTTGCGATGCGAGAGGTAGGCGGCATAATT
>JADZCJ010000105.1 GCA_020851635.1 Anaerolineae bacterium | reverse complement strand
ACTCGGAGGAAAACGCGAATCTGCGCGAATTTGGGCTAATTTTGATCCTTATTCGTGGTTACGCAAAGCGTAACAATGATTCGTGCCAAGCCGCAGTTTGGCGAAATTCGCGTTTCCCTATGTCAGTCAACAAAAGCTATTCGGAATAAGGGAGCTCGAGTTCTCTGGATAGGGAAACGCAAATAGATTGGGATTTTTTGAATACGTTGGATTTTAACGTCTAGAGGGTTGTTGCGCGAAATGGTACAGTATTGAATCTGGAAATGCAACCGGTCATATGAGATGGTGGCGACGAAAATCTATGACCGGGAGGTCGAAGGAGAAAAATGAAACGGTATACAAATTTCGTCGTCTTGGGGTTTGTTGCGATTGTGCTGGTGGTGCTCGCGGGGTGCGCTCCTGCTGCTGCGCCCTCAGCCAGCAAGTCGAGGTCGGATGCAGTGATCAATGCGGGGAGTATCCCACCGCCCGAAGAGCTGCGGGTGGGAGAATATCTCAATTATTATGAGCAGAATTTCCCCGCGCCGGTTGATTCGGCGGTGGGGTTGGATTTGCGGTTGGGGAATGCGCAGATTCCAACCGGCGGCGGCGAGGCCTGGCTGCAAATCGGACTGCAGGCGCGGGATGGGGAGAGTGAGATTATCGCGCCGCTCAACCTGGCGCTGGTGATTGACCGCAGTGGCTCGATGGATTCGCCGGACAAGATGCCGCTGCTCAAGGAGGCGCTCCAAGTATTCTTGCATTCGCTTGCGCCGAACGATGTTGCAGCAATCGTTGCCTATAACGATACCGCACAGGTGATTGCACCCTCGCAACAAGTGGGCGACGGACGCTGGATTGACAATGCGGTGGCACAGCTGGCGCCAAAGGGCGGGACGAATTTGAACGATGGCTTGCAGCTCGGGTTTGAGGAGGTGGAGCGGAATTTTGATATTCGCCGTAACAATCGGGTGGTTTTGTTGACGGATGGAATTGCAAACAGAGGGGTTACGAGCCCGGACGAGATTGCCGCGATGGCAAAGCGTTACAACGACAAGGGAATTTATCTTTCGACCGTGGGTCTGGGCCAAGAGTTTAATGATGCGCTCTTGTCGCAATTGGCGCGCCAAGGCAAAGGCGCATATCACTTTGTAGCGACGGCGCACGACATGGACAAGATTTTTCGGCAGGACGTGACGGGACTGATTCAAAAGGCGGCAGCGAACGTGCGGGTTATTGTAAATCCCGAGTCGGGTGTGCGTGTAAAGAGTATAACAGGATACGACGACACGCCGCCCGCGGGACCGTTGACGGTCAAGCTGCACGATATGGGGACCGGGGATTCGCAGGTGGTGCTGGTGCAACTGGAAGCGCCGCCGAGCATGAATGGAATGCAACGATTGGCGCAAGTGCAGCTGCAGTACGATGACTTGTTCACGCAACGACCCGGCGAGGCGATGGGAGCGGTGGTGGCGGACGCAAATGTGATGCCGAACTATGAACCGCTATGGGATGTGGAGGTGCTGCGTAATGTGACGATTCAACGGACCGCCCAGGGACTGAAACAGATTGCGCTGTTATATCAAGAGCAGCGGTACGAGGAGGCATGGCAGCTGGCGTATCAGTTGGAACAGCAGCTGCGGGCCGTCGCGCGGCTCACAGAGGATGAGCAGTTGGCAAACGACGCAGACACGTTGCAGAGATACGGGCAAACGCTCTCCAAGTGGGTCGAACACCAGACAGGACGGGCGCCGCAACCGGCGTACGTGCAGCCAGGTACCGGCGGGACAAATCATGGAAGACTGCCGACACCCACGATCGTGGGGACCGAGATTGAAGTGGAATAGCAAAGGGCGCGTTCGTTCGATGCAACTCGAAAAATCAGAGCTGACACGTTTACGTGTCAGCTCTGTATTGTCTCCACCGATTCGCGTTCGACCAGACGCGGCTGCACGAGCGCGGTCACGCGCCCCGCCTCGGGGTTCTGCGCGCGGTTCTTGAGCAGCTCGACCGCGATCCTCCCCATCCCCACCTTGTCTACGTGCATTGTCGTCAACGGCGGTTGCATGTGCTGTCCCGGATCGATCCCATCAAATCCGATGATCGAAATATCCTGTGGGACGTGCCGCCTCAGCGACTGTGACACATGCATCGCCTGCCGCGCCCACAAACGCGCCGACCAGCAGCAGTCTGTCCATCCGGTCTTGTTTGATCAAGCGCGGGGGTTCTACCGGCACATTGTCCGCATCCACCGGCATTGTCGCATACATCAAGTTGATATGATTGCGGCGTCACATTTCCTCTATTCCCGCAATCACATTCGATTTCCGGTCCTCAGTCCGCAGTCCCCAGCCCGCGCGTTCGCAGGCGATACAGATACTCTCCCGCCCGCGGCACCAGCAAAACACCTTCTGCTTCGCGCCCGCGATAATCGTCAAGATTCATCTGCGCGGGATCACAGTAGCCCAGGTTGATTTGCTCGCACACCTCGCGCGGAATCCCCGTTGCCAGCGTCACGCGGATGCGCGGTCGCTCGATCCCATCCTCGTATGTGCCAATCCCGCGCAGATGCGTCGAGTGTGCCAAAACACCCCACGGCATGTCCTTGAACCGGTCCCATTGTTTTACAAAATAGTCGCGCACGTGATACCCGATTTGGCGAATCAATTTACCGTGCACCACGCTGATTTCGCGCAAATGCGGCGCATAGATGATCACCTCACCTCCATCCGCCACAATCGGTTCCGTCTTGTACATGCCCTTGGAGCCCACCCACAACTCGTCATACATTTCGGGCAGTGCTGCGATCACCAGCTTGTACGGCTGCTCCATCCAACGCACATGCAGCTCTGCCGAACGCGCGGACGCCTTGTTCCACGCCTCTTCGGGCGTCCCAAAAAACAAATCCGCCACACCCTCGTGTGTGACAAGCACACAGAACGCGTGGCGCGGGCGCGGAATCAGCGCCGCCGCGCGGTCAATCACCGCGCGCACGGGCGTATTCGCCGTCCCGATAATTTCATACGAGGTCAACAGCGCGCCGAGCCAGTGCGTAAAATCAATAATGTCCTGTCCTGCAATGCCGGGAAAAAAATACTTGTTGCCGCCGCTGAATCCCACCACCTCATGCGGAAACACAGGTCCGCAAATCAACACTTGATCGTACTCGACCACCAGCTTGTTCAAGCGCACAGGCACGGGCTGACGCAGCAAACCCCCGCTCAGCGCCTCGATTTCGTCCGCCGGTATTTCGCCCAACGTCACCAGCGCGTTCGGGTCCTGCCACGCATGATTCAGAATTTTGATATCGGCATATTCGCCCGCGCGTTCCTCGCGCGTCAACGCAAACATCCGCAGGATCGCCTCCTCGCCCATCGGCGGGTGAGTCCCGAGCGCAATCAAGAACGCAATCTCGCGCGCCTGCGGTCGCAAATGCTTGATCAGCAAACGAAAAAAAAGCGGCAGCGGCATTGAGCGCGTGCTGTCGGGCACAAGCACCAGAACCCGCTGCCCCGTCGCATTCAGGGAATCAACTCCCCGCGCCACAATCACTTCGATTTCGGAATCAGTCATAATATTATACCGTCGCGCGACTTGTTCGAGAGGGCATGCGTCATCTTTTTGGTTGCGAGTAGCGCACGCTCGCCGCAGCGTGCCGGGCAGGGAACGAAACGGCGTTCGTTCCTTACCCTCCAAAACTGTGACGTACATCCTGCTCGACAAGTCGAAAATCAACAATCAGCAACCTCAAATCAACAATCTCTCATACTCCGCTGAACGCCCCAAATCCCCCATCAATCGGCACAACCACACCCGTCACCAGCGAGGCCCCGGGCGACAGCAGCCAAATCGTCGCCGAAAGCAGTTCGTCCGGTTTGCCAAACCGTCCCATCGGCGTATGGGCAATAATTGTCTGCCCGCGCGGCGTCAGCTCGCCCGTCTCGTTCATCAACATGGCGCGATTCTGGTCGCCCACAAAAAAGCCCGGCGCAATCGCGTTCACCCGCAGGCGCGGCGAAATCTCGCGCGCCAGCGTAACGGCGAGCCACCTGGTAAAGTTGTCAATCGCGGCTTTGGCTGCTGCATACCCAACCCCGCGCGTGAGTGGGCGACTTGATGCCATCGAACTGAAATTCAATATGCTCCCCTGTTTCTGCCGTGCCAGATACGCGCCAAACACCTGCGAGGGCAGGATTGTGCCCATCAAGTTCAAGTCAATCACGGCGCGGAGGTCGGCTTCCGACAGTTCAAAAAACCTATCGGCAGTCATGGCGATCGCGCCCTGGACCTGTCCGCCCGCGCCGTTGATCAAATGGTCAATTCGCCCATATTCGCTCAGGGTTTTCTCGGCAGCAGCTTGCATTGAGGCGCGGTCGGTCACATCGCCCGCGAGGGCAATCGCCTCTCCACCCGCCGCGCGAATCTCTGCCGCGATGGTTTGCGCTTTGGATAACGTGCGGCTGAGCAGCATCACGCGCGCGCCGCGCGCGGCTAGCCCGCGTCCGAGCGCGCCCGGCAGCACACCGCCGCCGCCGGTGATCACTATTACTTGCTCGCGAATGTCAAAAAGGGGATCAGAAATAAATTCGGTCACAAGCTTCTCCGGGATCAATCATTAGAAAAAGTGTACTCGGCTCTGTCGAACGACGCAAAATCCCTCGCCGACTTGTGGGTGTTCTTTGCGTCGCGGCGGGCGTATCGTTGGTGGTCATGCGAGCAGGCGTCTCAGTCGTTCTGCAATATCCGCCAGAATAGCAGCATCGCTCTCGGGTCGTCGCGCCGCGCTTGGGTGCGGGCAATCATTCGCAATCGCTCCGCGCAATTTCAAAAACATCGCCGCGTCATGTTTATACGCGGGCACAGGCGGGCGAAACGCGAGCATGCCCAAATATTGCAGCAAATCGTTCAATTCATAGAACCGCGCGTCACCGTTTGCCCAATAAGCATCCCGCCGCGCAAAGGCGTCGGGCGCAAACGCGGACAGCCCCAACAAGTAATCGCTCCCATACATCACCATATCAATCGCAAGATCGTTCCCCGTGTAAATCTTGAAATCGGGGCGCACGCGGTCACGCAGGTCCAGGCGCGCCCACTCTTGTTCACGGCTCAGCGACGAATGTTTCATCCCCTTGAGCTGCGGGATTTCCATCCACCCGCGCACTACGCCGAGATCATAAATCTGTCCGAACGGCGCAAACATTTCGCCCAACTCGAATGCCAGCATTGCCTCGCAGTTCTGTGCCACCCGCCGGTACAACGCTACGATCTCGGCGGCGGTCATTGTTTTTAGCGCCGAACACTGGAACAGGAGCGGTGTGCCGCCATATTCCTGAATGGTCTCGACTGCGCGCGCATACGACGCATAAGGATCGCCCCCCTCTCCCTCGACAAACGCTCCGGCGACGAATTTTCTCCCGCTCGCCAGCGCGCTTGTATGCTTTAGCACGGCGCGCCGTTCCCCATCCGTCAGGAGGTTCACATACCCCGTGTCCATATTCACCGCAGGCGCCAGCCCGGCGTCCAGTGTTCGCCCTATCAGTCGTCCAAAACTCTCCCAGTCTATCTCTCCCGCGCTGTCGAACGGGAGCAAGACCGCCGATATCCCCTCAATGCGACGGTTTGGAATGATGCGCTGTTGTAGTAGAGAAATAGGTTCCACAATTCACCATTCTGAATCGTCAGGCGTCCCAAGTCAAGCGCGAAATTTGAAATGTGCGCGACTTGAGTGTAGGTGGGATGTAGCTATAATGGGCAAAAATAAATGAGTAATCCTCTCAACACGCCCGACCGCCATCAGCTCATTCCGCGCTTTGAGTGGAACGCGCGTCATGTGCTTGAGGATTCCTCTTCACTCTATTTTCGCCTCACCCGCGAACTGATCGGCGACGGAAAACTGCTCGTGCTTGCCTCGCACATCCCGGCGCACCAGCCCGCGCCGAACCTCTTTTTTTCCGCCGTCCATTATTTGATTGCCGACCCCGCCAATGCTGATCATCCTCTGCGCGAATTTTTCCCCGACCTCACCCCCAACCCCAACACGCGCGACGACCCGTATCCCGTTTTTCGCAAATTCTGCCTCACCCATTCCGCCGAAATTCGTCACCTGCTCGAAACCCGCAGTGTCCAGCTGAACGAGATCGGGCGCTGCGCCTATTTCTATGCCGTTTTTTGTCTGCTGGCAGACCGCCTTGACGGCGACCCGTTTGCGCTCCTCGAAGTCGGCTCCAGTGCGGGCCTTAATCTGCTGTGGGACCGCTACGCCTATGACTATGGCGACGGAACAAGGTATGGCGACTCTGACTCGCACATCATACTGCGGTGCAATCTGCGCGGCAATGCCCGACCGCCGCTTTCGACAACCCTGCCGCGCGTGGCATTTCGCATCGGCATAGACCTCGACCCCAAAGACGTGCTCGATGATGACGCCATGCTGTGGCTGCGCGCCCTCGTCTGGCCCGAGCATCTCGAACGCGCCCGCCACATGGAGCAAGCCATCGCCCTCGCGCGCCAACATCCGCCTCTCGTCATTCCCGGCGACGCTCTGGCTGTGGCGCCGCGCGCCCTCGATTCGATTGCGCGTGATATGCCCGTGCTGCTCTTTCACAGTTTTGTGTTAAACCAATTCTCGAGCGAGGCACGCGCGCGATATGCCGAACTGCTCGTCGAACACAGCGTCGGACGACGGCTCTATGACCTTGCTCTCGAACCGAGCGAATGGCCCGCCCCCCTCGTGCTCACGACCTACGAAAACGGACGCGCCTCTGAACAAACTCTTGCCGCCTGCGACCATCTCGGTCGCTGGATGGAATGGTACCCGTAACTTTTCTCTCTTGCCCAAATCTCCCGTCCGCACCGCCCTCGTCGCGCGCCTCTCCCCCGGCGCTCGGCTGCTGTCTGTGCGCAACCTCACCGGCGGCGTCTCGGCGCAGGTCATTGCGTTCGAGATCGAGCGCCCCGACGGCAGCGTTCAGAAACTCGTCCTACGCCGTCACAGCGAAACTGATTACGCCGCCAACCCAAACATCGCGGCGGACGAATACAAACTTTTGCAGATTCTCCAAGCCGTCGGCATCCCCGCGCCCGCACCCATTTATCTTGACGAATCATGTGAGCTTTTGCCGACCCCGTATCTCGTCATCCAATTCGTCGAGGGTGAGACCCAATTAAACCCGCATCGTGTTTTGCGCTTGGTCCGCCAACTGGCACAACAGCTCGCGTTCATTCACACACGCGATTTTGCCGAGCACGACTTGACCTTTCTCTCCGACCAGGCAAAACGGTTTGCTGCCAAGCTCCAGAGCCGCCCTGCTGTGCTGGACAACACCTTGAGCGAAGGACGTATCCGCGACGCGCTCGAATCGCGCGGCGTCCCGCGTCCCCGCAACAAACAAACTCTTGTACACGGCGATTATTGGCAGGGCAACGTGCTCTGGCGTGATGGAAAAATCGTCGCCGTCCTTGACTGGGAAGATGCCGCCCTCGGCGACCCCCTCGCGGACCTCGCCAACGCGCGCCTCGAAATCCTCTGGGGGTTCGGTCCCCGCGCCATGCGCACCTTTACCCAACACTATCAATCGCTCACTCCGCTCGATTATTCCCAGCTCTTTCTCTGGGACCTCTACGCCGCCCTTCGCCCCGCAGGGAAACTGGACACCTGGGGTCTCGATGCTCTGACCTTGAAAAAAATGCGCCGCCGTCACAAAATATTTGTAGATGAGGCGTTACGGCAACTTGCGCCGTGGTGACGCGAGTCACCACCCGTCCTATTACGAATCGGCGGGCCAGGCTGCGCCCGTCTGCAATGCGGTCGCGTATTCCGTAAGCCGTTCGTCAGCATGCCCGCGAATTTGTTTCAGAAAAGGAAAATCGGTCGGGGTCACGGTGAGTTTTGCCAGCGGCACAACGGACACAAAACTGGCGAGCTGCGCAATTTGGACCTCGTTGGCGCCAAAGGGGATTGGCGGCTGCGTGACAAAGGATTCACGGGGCAAAAGGTAAACGGTGCCGGTCCGCCACGGCTCGAGTGGTCGCACGGATTGACTGACGGAAAAGACATAGAATGGTCCGTGGACGGCGCCGGTTTCGTCCTCCAGCCGTACACAGGCATTGGTGACGGACATGTCAAAGCGGTCGCGGTCAACAATGGCAAAAAACATCGCCCATATCCCATCCGAGGCGGCATAGACCGCTTTTTGATTCCCAAACTCGCCGAGGTCATTGGATTGGCGCGGCTCGAACAAACTTATTTCGGAATTGCCCGAACCGTGCAGCGCCAGATGGTGATGGTCGGCGACATGACAGAGAAACTGCCATTTGGGCCACGGCAGCGTATAGTCAATCGTCGGGCCTTCGTCCTGTTCCTGCGCGGCGGCGAGTAATTTATCGAACGCCTTGTTTGCATTGGCGTCACCTGTCGTTTCCGGGCGGGTCAGCCAGTAATCCGGTAGCATCATGGGGCTGCTCCTTTTCCTTTCGAAAACCATGTGATGGTGCGTGTCACCGGACGCCACCATTCGAAAACCCAATCGCTGATAAAGGCGCAATGCTCGATCATTCTTGAGAGCAACGGCAAGTTTGACCTGTTTCCCTTGTGCGCCGGCTCGAAAGTTGTCCTGAACAATGCGAGAGCCAAATAGGATCCCCACGAATCTGCGCGATTGCGCTAATTTTCCCCCTTTATTCGTCAAGATTTGCGTAGATTCGTGGGATGATTGTCAAGCGACTTGTGCTAACCGGCATAGAGCTGATAGCCCGCCATCTCCAATCTCGAGCTCCATTCCTCTCGTGCTATAATCCATCTCGGAGAATTCACAAAATCATGTCCGTCCGTGTTGCCGTCGCCATGAGCGGCGGCGTAGACAGTTCCACCACCGCGGCGCTGCTCGTCGAGCGCGGCTATGACGTCGTTGGTCTCATGATGCGTATGTGGTCCGAAGAGGGCGACGGGCTGCTGCCCAACAAGTGCTGTTCGCCTGAAGCGGTCGCCGACGCGCGCGGCGTATGCCAGCGTCTCGGCATCCCCTTTTACCTCCTCAATGTCGAGGCGGAATTCAAGACGCGCGTGGTGGATTTCTTTACCGACGGATACGCCGGCGGCATTACGCCCAACCCGTGCTTGCAATGCAACCATCACATCAAATTCGGCACCCTGCTCGGCAAGGCGCGCTCCCTTGAAGCGGAATTTCTCGCTACGGGACATTATGCCCGTATTGTCCAGAACCCACAAGGGGATTACGAACTGTACAAAGGTCTCGATTCCAATAAAGACCAGTCGTACGCCTTGCACATTCTCTCACAGGCGCAGCTCGCCCACACCCTGTTCCCGCTCGGCGAATTCACCAAGGAACAGACGCGCGAACTTGCCCACAAATTCGGTCTGCGCGTCGCAAGCAAACACGATTCGCAGGACCTGTGCTTTATCGCCGACGGCAATTATCGCAATTTCATGCGCCGCAATCGCCCCGACGCGCTGGTCGCGGGACCCATTCTTGATGCCGATGGCAACCGGCTCGGCACGCATACAGGTTTGGCGGATTACACCATCGGTCAGCGCAAAGGGCTTGGCATTGCCGCGTCGGAACCGTTCTATGTCACCGCGTTCGACGCCTCGCGCAACGCCGTCATCGTCGGACATGCCGACGAGCTCGGCAAGCGCGAACTCGTCGCCCGCAACGTGAACTGGATTCCGTCGTCTATTGCATCCCGGTTGCCGTTGCGCGCCAACGTAAAGATTCGTTACCGTTCCATCGAGCATCCCGCCACCCTCACCGCCCTCGCGCCGGACAATCCCGAAAGCGTCCGCGTCCAATTCGACGCGCCGCTCCGCGATATCACGCCCGGTCAAGCCGCCGTGTTCTATCACGATGATCAATGTCTCGGCGGCGGCATCATCGAATAACGCGCCAAGCGCATCTCTCGACGTTTCACGATTGGCGTTGCGCAATCAAAAAATCAAAAATCAAAAATCGAAAATCGAAAATCGAAAATCGAAAATCGAAAATCCGCAATCTCCCATGTTCACCCTCCCCTCGGTCGTCCTTTCCTTTATCATCGCCTCTCTCATCGGTCTCGTTTTTTTTCTTTTGTTTGGTCGCGGATGGCTGCGCTTTGTCGTCTATTGGCTCGTCGCGCTGGCGGGATTTTTCACGGGGCAGATCATCAGCTCCTTTCTCAGTTTTTCCCTCTTTCCCATTGGCTCGGTGAACGTGATAGAGGGAACCGTCACCTGTCTCATTGCTCTTTTTGTCACCCGCGCTCTCTGGAAAAACAACCCTGTTCCTGCGTGAGTTTCTGTTTGTCCGGATTCGTTGCCCATTGTTTTGCTTTTTCTCCTCTGGTTTTTTCCGTCATGGCTGGCTGCGAATGCAGCGCGCGGCGGATTCTATTCGAAAGAGCTATAGGAGCATTGGACTATCCCCTCGCCCTTTATCGAGGGCTTAGAATCTGATATAGCGCACACAGTATCTTGCACCGATACTCTGTGCGAGCGATCAACGAATCGCTGTAAACTAAAGGAGGACAGGTATGGTTTCAGTACGGCGTTTCACCTTTGGGTCCAGAATCGTATTGGCGCTGGCGTTCGCGCTTTTGCTGAGTGGGATGTGGCATGCAGCGCCCGCGCGAGCGCAAGACCCTACCCCGATCCAAGACTCGATGGTTGCCGAAGCGACCCAAGCGCTCCCGCCCGTTGGACAAAAAATCCCGTGGGGAAATTTCATCGGAGCCCCCGTCATCCCCCCCGCCACCATCGGACTCTGGGTTTGGAGTGAGGACGTGAATGGCCAAGAAGTGCTGCACTTGCGCAGTGGGAGCGATGGCGCGGCGCGCACCTTTAGCGGCGCCATTCGCACGCATCGCGCGGGCAACTTTTATGACCTTGCGGTCGTCAATGGCACCGGCGACGATACGGCGGAGCTCACCACCTATGACGAATTCACCTTTTCTCTCGTCACCACCGGCGGCGGCGAGGGTGTGGATGTCAATTGGAGTGGTCGCTGGCTCTATCTGGACCTGTTTGTCAACGGCGCATACGTGCCGGGCAAAATCTTTGTCGGCGCATCCGGCGCTCCGACCACCGGCGCACCCATCGGCACGCGCGCGGGGCTGGAAGGGCTGCTCACCCTGCCGCTCACGATGCTGGATGGACCGACCGCGTTCGTCAAAAACATTGCCAACGGCTATTATCTCTATCGGGACGACAAGGGCCGCTTTCACATGCGGCTCACCACCACCTCGGAAAATGACCTCGTCACCTACCGCGGGCATATCGTCTCGGAGGACTCGAAATTCCGTGTGGTCCAGGACTTTCGCGGCGACGCGCGCGACTTTGTTCGCATCACCGAGCGCGGCACGGTGGTCGAGTTCAAGTTCCATACCAAGGGCCACTTGGACGGCATGGACTGGCTGATCAAACGCAAGGACCGTCCGGACAATATGACCTTTGTTCTGCGGATGGACGGCGGGATGGCAGCCCCTAACATTTCGCTTGGCTCCAATCCTTTTGGCACGATCAAGGCGTTTACATTCCGTCTGGTCGAGTAACCAGCTGATTTTGCCCTCAACGGCGGCGTCACAAGACGCCGCCGTTTTTTCTGCAAAGGCAAAACATTTATCGCTTTTTTCTTTTGTGCTATAATCTTTTTCCGAATCGAATGACCAACATCGAAATTCTCCGTGACGTCTCGATAATCGTTCTCGCTGTCGAAACCATTATCGTTCAGGTGATCCTGATCTTGCTCTTGTTGGAGATTCGGTCCCTGTCCAAAATGCTGCGCGAGAACATTTATCCGATTTTACAGTCCACGGACGAAACTGTCCGCACGGTGCGCGGCACCAGCGTTTTTGTCACCGATAACGTCGTCACTCCCGTTGTGCGAATTTCCAGTCTCGCCGCCGGAGTATCCGAAGCGCTGCGTGTCATTGCGCGGCGCGGTCAATAAGAAACTATCTCGGAATGGCTGTTTGCGCTCGGATTGTGCTCTGAATAGCCGCGATTACAGGACCGAACCCTCTCGCCCTTGATTTTGAGATGGTTTCCGGGCAATACAAGAGTGACCTTGCGTCACTCGTCAGAAAGGAGACTTATGAACACTTCACGTGGAATCGAGTTTTTGGCAGGATTTTTGCTGGGTGGAATAGTCGGCGCCGCGGTTGCGCTCTTGATGGCGCCCCAGTCGGGCGAAGAAACGCGCCAGGAACTGCGCGAACGCGGCATTGAACTGCGTAATCGCGGCGAGGAATTTTCGAACGAAGCCATGCAGCGCGCCTCTACGATGGCTGAAGAAGGTCAAAAACGCGCCGCGGAAATGCAAGAACGCAGCCGGCTTGCCCTCGAAGAACAAAAAAGCCGCTTGCAGGAAGCGATTGGCGCGGGCAAACAAGCCGCCAACCAGCGCCGCAGTGAGCTGATGGGCAAGTTTGAATCGGAAAAAGCGCCGAAACCTGCCGGCAACGTATCGGCATAAAAATCGGTGCGGGTGTCCATGCGCCCGCACCGATGCAGCTCGCCTCTGCTTTCCAAACCCGCTGCGCCCGAGTTCTCTGAGCTCGCGCGCAGCGGGTTTCTGTTTATTTTCTTCACTGTTGCGCCGGGTGCCCCGTCGCCCTCGACCGCGTCCGATACTGCCATCGAGAAACCCGAGACCGAAACCTTTTTTCTGTACCCCATCAAAATCTTTATGCTATAATCTGCGCGCACTATCCGATTCGTCCATGATCAATCAAAAATCCCTCATCTCTGATTCTCGAGAGCGAGCTTAGACCAGTCTCCAGTCCCCGGTCTCTAACCTCTAATCTCCCTCTTGTCCAAACTTATGCGCATCCCCATCATCGCCGGCAACTGGAAGATGAACACCAATCTCACTTCCGCTGCCGAGCTGGTCAATGCCTTGCAAACCGAACTCACGGCGCTTGTCGCGACCGGCAAGGTCCAGACGGTTCTGTGCCCGCCTTTTCCCTATCTTGACCGCGTGTCCGCGTTGACGCGCGGCACGGGCATCGGCGTTGGCGCGCAAGATATGTATTTTGAATCTAAAGGAGCGTTCACGGGCGAGGTCGCGCCGAGCATGATCTTGGATTTTGCAGAATATGTGATCATCGGTCATTCCGAACGCCGCCAGCTGTTTCACGAAACGGATGAGCTGGTCAACAAAAAGATTCACTCCGCGCTCGCCAACAATCTAAAACCGATTGTTTGTGTCGGCGAGCCGTTGGAAACCTATGAAAACGGCGAAACCGATGTCTGGGTGCGCGGGCAGGTCCACGCGGCGATCAAGGGGTTGGATGCAGAACAGGTACGCGGGCTGATTATTGCCTACGAGCCCATCTGGGCAATTGGCACGGGCAAGGCGGCAACCGGTCCCGGCGCAAATGCCGTCATCGGCATTTCCATTCGCGGCGCACTGGCGGATTTGTACAGCCAGAGCGTCGCCGCGGATGTGCGTATCCAATACGGCGGAAGTGTCACCGCCAAAAATATTGACGAATTTATCGTCCAACCGGACATTGACGGCGCGCTGGTGGGCGGCGCCAGTCTCAAAGCGGACGAGTTCATCGCCATCTGCCGTGCGGGACTGCCCAAGTAGGGAACGCTCGCCGCAGCGTTCCTGTTGCGAGGAACGAAACGGTGTTCGTTCCTTAGGGTTCGTTAAACAATAAGTTCCCGAACATGCTATACTCAGCGAAATTCTGTTGCGAGGATGAGCATGTCCACTTCAATCCGTCCACTTCATGCGTGCGAATGTAAGGTGTGTCAGCAAGATAGT
>JADZCJ010000104.1 GCA_020851635.1 Anaerolineae bacterium | reverse complement strand
GTGAATCCTCCTATAAGGCAGAAAAAACGCCGGGCGAATGGGCGTTTTTTCTAGTGCCGAGGGCGGGACTCGATCCCGCGACCTAACGATTATGAGCCGTTTGCTCTACCAACTGAGCTACCTCGGCGTGGGGACAAGTATAAAACGAAAAGCTGAAAGCGCAAAAAAAGGGGATTGAAAAAGTTGCAAGTTAGAGGTGGTGATCCATCCTCTAACTTGCAACCTTTTAACGAGTAGCGGGGCCCGGACTCGAACCGGGGACCTTTGGGTTATGCATACCACTACAGCTTTCGCTGCCGACGGGTCGTTTGTGGTCTGGACTTTACCTTCACCCACGCTTGTGCGTTTCGGGTGCCTGCCATCAAGTCTCTACACCTTTATCTTGCGATTCTTGCAAGACACTTGGCTCGGAATTACCCTGCGAACGGCTTTTCCGACTTTGACAGGTGATCACATGTCGGTTTCCCGACATGCAGCCCACTGCACTATTAAATCCCAAGCGTCACGATAGTTTGCAGATTCCGGCTTTCTTTGACGCTTGTCCGCTTCCACCATGTGAATTTCACTGGCGTAGCGTATGAACACGTCTACGGGAAATACGTAGAAAAGATCGAGGTCTGGGAGATAAATTAACGCAAAGTCGAAATCGTCGGTTTCGTAGCGATCCCGCAACATGAATCGCCGATTCGTCTTTGTACGACGGTTGTCGGTCACCCAGTTCTGGCGATTCGCATCAAACCAAGCACATTTGACTTGAATCTTTACCAGCATTCCGCGCAAATCGAAGACCAGGTCATACGGAAGCCGATCTCCAATTGGCTTGGAAACACCCCAACCGCGCTTGAGCGCATGGAAGATAGCTGCTTGTTCAGCAACATCCCCCTTTTCCTTGGTGTTCATGATGTTAATTGGTGCGATTGAGCCCAACGAGCTGCCACTGCTCCACCCCGCAGTTATGTTAGAGATTATAGTCCGATTGTGGAATCGGTCAAATCCAGGTGGGTGTCCTATTTTGATACGGCTGGGGAATCCCTGTCGTCAGTCGCCAAATGAATTTGGCGTCTGTGGGAGGTGAAAATCGGTTGAAACCGATTTCGCCATTTGAACAGGAACTTGATATGTGCTATGTAAGCGGGAGAAAAATGGCTTGACACTGCGTGGGTTCTCTTTTATTCTGAACGGCGCAGAATGAGGGGACAGCCATGTTTCATGATTTTCTAAATTCACTGCCCAATATCCCGCTGGCGATTGCGATTTTGTTGATCTCGGCGCTGGTGGGCGCGGGGATGGTTTATTTGTTCCGGCGGCTGCTGGACCAGCAGATGCTCAAGGAGCACAACGACCTGATTGGCGCGATTTACAATATGGTCGGCGTGGTGTATGCCGTGATGATGGCGTTTGCGGTCTTTATCGTTTGGGAACAGTTTGACGTGACCAAGACGGCGGTGGAGCAAGAGGCGAACGCGCTGGTGTCACTGCATGGCATTGGGCGCGCGCTGCCCCCGGACGCGGGAAGGGTGCTGAAAGCCGATGTAGAGAACTATGGGCGTGTGGTGGCGGGCGATGAATGGGACCAGATGGCGCTCGCGCGTTCGAGTGACAAGTCCGCGCAGGCGCTGCAGCAAATGACCCGTTTTGAACGCGATTTTTATCCCGCGACTGATCGCGAAGCGGTGTTGTATGATCAAGCGGTCGAGCACATTGCGAGTCTGAACTCTTTTCGACGGCTGCGCTTGCAGGCGAGTCGCGGGCAAATTCCGCCGCCGATGTGGGTGCTGCTGATTGGCGGCGGGATGTTTATGCTCGGCTTTACCGCCATGTTTGGCGCGAACAATGCGCGTTTGCATGCGGCGCTGGCAGCGGTGCTTGCGGCGGCGCTCGGGTTCACGTTGTTTATTATTTTGGCATTGGATACGCCCTATACGGGCAGTTTTCGAATTACCCCCGATCCTTTTCAAGCTGCATTGGCGACGTTTGAAGCGAATCCATAGGAATGGTCAAGGACTATTACTTTATTTTGGAGGTTGCGGCAGACGCCGATCTTGCGGTCATTAAATCTGCGTATCGGCGTCTGGCGAAAAAATATCATCCGGACTTGAATCCGTCGCATGACGCGCAGGACCGCATGAAGGCGCTGACGGAAGCGTATGCCGTGCTGAGCGATGCGGACAAACGCGCTCGCTATGACCGCAAACGAATTGCGCGGTCCACCGGACATGCGGGAATATATGATACACCCCCGCCGCGCAAGAGTCGCAAAGAAGCGTATGCGGAAATCAAGATCAGCGAGAGTGAGATTGCGGATGCCATTCGGCTTTCAAAAATCAATTTGATTCTGACGAGCACGCTTTTGCAGCGGCGGTTTGGGTTGGACTATGACCATGCGGCAAAATTGTTCAAGATCCTGATTCGACGGGGGATGGTGGATGAGGACGGCAGGTGGACCGACAAGGCGCGGCAGACGGCTGCGAAAAGCGCGCCCAAGACGGGACGGAGCGAGCGCAAGAAATATTCCACGCGCCCGCCTCCGGCAGCGGATGCCAAGCCACGCCCGCGAGCGCAAGAGTATCGAATCGGCGAGTCACTTGTGGCCAAAGCGCTCGAGATCTCGAGAACCAACTATATGTTGAGCGTCGCGGTGCTGCAAAAGCGATTGGGTCTCGACCACGACAAGGCAAGCCGACTTTATGCCCTTTTGATGAAGCGGGGCTATATTGACGATGTCGGCGTCTGGACGGATGCGGCAAGGAGCCGCGCAAAAGCCGGCGCGAGCAGAGCTGCAAGGGCACACGACCGAGGATAGGGATCTGACTTTGCAAATGACAACGATGCAAGCACCAGGGCAAACAAGCAGGCGGCTCGGGGGTCTGCGCGAGTCGGTGATTCGCGAAATGACGCGGTTGGCAATCGAGCATGAGGCGATCAATTTATCGCAGGGGTATCCTGACTTTTCCGCGCCGCCGGAGATTCTCGAAGCAGCGCACCGCGCGTTGGACGAGGGGTTCAACCAGTATGCGGTGACGTGGGGCGTGCCCGCGCTGAGGGAGGTGATTAGCGAAAACATGCGCCGCTGGTACGGGTTGGAATATGACCCGATGCGTCATATCACGGTGACGTGCGGTGTGACTGAGGCGATCATTTCCGCAATCATGGGGACTGCCAATCGCGGCGATGAGGTGGTGATCATCGAGCCGCTGCATGAAAACTATGCCGCCGCCGCAGCGTTTGCCGATGCGGTCCCGGTCTATGTGCCGTTGGAACCGCCGCGCTATGATCTGGATTTGGACCGTCTGCGCCAAGCGTTTTCGAAAAAAACGGCGGCAATTATTTTGAACACGCCGCACAACCCGACGGGACGTGTTTTGACGCGCGCCGAGATGGAAGGGGTCGCCGCGCTGTGCCGGGAATTTGACGCCGTGTGCGTGACCGACGAGATTTATGACCACATCATCTATGATGGGCGCACGCACATTCCGATGGCGACGCTCGACGGCATGTATGAGCGGACGATCACGGTGGGTGGACTGGGAAAAACGTATGCGGTGACGGGCTGGCGGCTGGGCTATGCGTGCGCGCCCGAGCCGTATTCGAACGCGCTGCGCACGGTGCATGATTTTACGACGATCTGCGCGCCTACGCCCTTGCAGCACGCGGCGGTGGCGGCGTTCCAATTGCCCGATTCGTATTACGAGACGTTGACGCGCGATTTTACGCGGCGGCGCGCCAAAATGATGGGGATGCTGGAAAATGCGCGCTTGAAGGCAGACCCGCCCGAAGGGGCATACTATGTGCTGGCGGATTTTTCCGAGTGGGACAGCGGCATGAGCGATTTTGAGTTTGCGCGATATTTGACGAGCGAGGTCGGCGTGGCGGTTGTGCCCGGTTCCAGTTTTTATCGCAGCTCAGGGCTGGGCGAAAGGCAGGTGCGCCTAGCGTTTGGCAAAAAACTGGAGACGCTGGATGCGGCAGAAGCGCGGTTGATGACGGCAGTGGAAAAACGTCGCTAAGACGGCGCTGAGCGACCGAAAAGACGTTCGTATCGTGACGCTGTCGGGAAAGGCACGACAGCGTTTTCGTTTGGAAATTTCAGAAATGTATCCCTTTTTGGAGTTTTGACGTATAAAAAACAGGCGGGCAACGCAGTCCCCAAAGTTGACACAGACGCACTACGGTATACCATTTGCCGTCGGCAATCTGGCAGGCAAACATTGCAGTGGTCTGGGACGGACCCGGAGCGCAGGAACAGCTTCGGTTTTTTTATGCAGAGTGAGTTTGCACTATGGGCGAAATCCTGCGAAACATGGCGCGGCGCAAACTACGCACAACGCTCACGATTGTGGGCATTGTGATTGGCATTCTCGCGCTGACCGTGATGGGGTCAATGAGCGAGTATTTCAATACGTTGATTGACAATGCCATCACACTGCTCGGCAACAACATTGTCGTTACGCCTGAAAGCAATGATTTCGAGTCGGTGCTGACGACGGTGGACGAGCGGCGCGTGCGGCGGATCGGCGGGGTCAAAGAAGTGGTCCCGATAGCGAATGATACGCTGGAAGAATTCAGCGGCATTTCGTTTGGCATTCCCGCCGTCGTCTATGGTGTGCCGCCCGAACATTCGGGGACTTTGTTTCCTTCGGTGACTTTGAAAGAGGGGCGCTGGCTGCAGCGCGGCGATGATTATCAGGCGGTGGTGGGTTCGCAGTTGGCGAAAAAACGCAAGCTGGCGCTCGGCAGCGTCATCCCCTACCGGGACCACGAATTGACTGTTGTCGGCATTTTGAACGAGACGCAGACGACCCCGGACAATATCGTGATGGTGAGTTTGGAGACGGTGCGGCGGTTGTTGAAAGCGCCCGACATTATCGCGGCAATCTATGTGCTGCCGGAAGACCCGGCAACCGTTGACCTGATCGCGCAGAGGATTCGCGAGACCGTGGATAACGTTCAAGTATATACACCCGCGGAAGCGGCGGCGCAGGCACAGCAGGCGCTCGCGGTGTTTAACGTGATCCTGGTCGGGGGCGCGGTGCTGGCGGTGTTTGTGGGCGGGCTTGCGGTGATCAATACGATGATCATGAGCGTGAATGAACGGCGGCACGAGATCGGGCTAAAAAAAGCGGTCGGCGCATCGGATGGCGAGATTGTGCGTGAATTTGTGTTCGAATCGGCGGTGATTGGATTTTTGGGAGGCGCCATTGGGCTGCTGCTCGGGTGGGGACTTGCCAGTCTGCTCAATCTGGCAACGTCCGAGGCGATGGGCGGCAGTTCGATCTTTAACGTGACGCCGCGGCTGATGATCATCGCCGTCGCGTTTGCGGTGGTCCTCGGGATGATTGCGGGTTTATATCCCGCATGGAACGCCGCGCGGCTCGACCCGGTAAAGGCATTGCGCGTGGACAGCTAGCAGATGGCAGCAGGAGCGCGCTCGTTTTGCGGGACGAAACAAGCGATAGGCGATAGAGATGGTCGAAATTCTGAGAAACATGGCGAGGCGCAAGGTGCGCACGGGGCTGACGGTTTTTGGCATCGTCGTCGGCATTTTTGCCGTCACCGTCATGGGCTCGATGGTCGAATATTTCAACGCGCTGATCGGCAACGCGCGCGAGGGCGCGGGCGAAGCGATTATTGTGACGCCCAAAGGCGGGATTCGCGCGTCGCTTTCGTCTGTGGATGTTGACCGCATCGAGCGGGTGTCGGGGGTCAAAGTCGCGGTGCCGCAGGTGGCAACATTTTTTGAGGGACTGACCACTGTCAGTTTTGGTCCTCCGCCGCAAGTGGTCGGCGTGCCGCCCGATCAGGTGCTTGAACTGTGGTCGCCGGATGACTTGTCGGCAGGACGTTTTCCCCAGCGCGGCGACACATATCAAATGGTGGTCGGCACGAGCATCGCCAAGAACGAAAAGTTGGGGTTGGGGAGCAAATTCACCTGGCGCGATAAAGAATTCACCGTGATCGGTCTGTTGAAAGAAACACAGACTGCGCCTGACGGCTGGCTGATTGCGCCGATGGAGATTGTGCAAAAAGCAATCGAACGACCCGGACTGATTACGCAAATCAATGTCATTCCCGAAGACAAGAGCCAGGTGACGGCATTGACGGAGCGCATCAAGGACCGGGTCGAGAATGTGAACGTTCAGACGCTCGAAGAGCAGCTCGATGCCATCGAGCAGGGGCTTGCCGTCTTTAACGCGATTTTGTTGAGCAGCGCGGTGCTGGCGGCAATCATTGGTGGGCTGGCGGTTGTCAATACCATGGTGATGAGCGTGTCCGAACGGACGCAGGAAATCGGTTTGAAAAAGGCGATCGGGGCGACCGACCACAATATCATCGGAGAATTCTTGCTGGAAGCTGCTGTGATAGGACTGCTCGGCGGGGCATTCGGTTTTATGCTGGGATGGGGCGTGGCGGGGTTGTTGAATTTGGGCGCGACCGAAGCGCTCGGCGGCGCGGAAATTTTCAAGGTTACGCCGCGCCTGGCTGCGATTGCGGTGGGGTTTGCGGTGGCGCTGGGCGTCGGCGCAGGACTGGCGCCGGCGTGGAGTGCGTCACGGCTCGATCCGGTGATCGCCTTGCGGGAGGAAGCATAGGGGGTCGGGGGCGGTGTGCGGCGTGGGCGCGTCAAACAGCCTGCCCGAGACGTGACGCATGACCCCCGGCGCGTGATGTGTTGTTATGAATCCGTTGTCCATCTTTATCTATTATGCGCGAAACAAGCGCAAGGCGCTGCCGGTGCTGGGGATTTTGACGCTGGCGGTGTTTGGGATTTCGTTGACGCTGGTGTTGACGGCGACGATCTTTGACGGAATGCGCGGGTTTGTGTCGCCGTATTATAAATTTGTCGTCGTCGAGCCAAACTATAACAAGAAATATTTTCAGCTGGATACGGGGCTGCGCGCCGACTTGAGGCAGAGCGAACACCTGGCGGTCTATGCGCCGATTCAGACGTCGTTTGTTGCGGGGACGGTGCTGGGGATTCCGACTAATTTTCCCGTTTTTGGCGTGAGCGACGAAGTGATGGGGCAGATCCTGGAAGCGACCGATACCGTATTGTTGGAGGGACGCTTGCCGTCCATACGCGCGAACGAGGTGGCGCTGCACGACTCGATCATGAAAGCGCGCGGGCTGCAGTTGGGGAGTTTGATCGGGCGCGATGTGCATAACGACGACAACCTGGCGGGCGAATGGCGCGTCGTGGGGGTGACGGGCGGCAAGACGATTCTGAATCTGGTCGCGTTGGAACGATTGAGCCAGGGGCGGACGCCGAACGAAGTTGTGTTGATCCCCAGACCCGGCGAGATGGAGGGGCTGGTCAACGACCTGACCGCGCTGGAAACGGACCGGGCGACGATCCAGACGCCGGGGTATTGGAACCGCTTTGTGGAGCGGATTTTGGGTCAATACGATACGCTGGTGACCGCGATCAATGTGGTGATTATCGCCGTCCTCTCGCTCGGGGTTGGCTTGTTGAACATGATTTATTTTCGACAGCGGACGGGCGAATTTGGCATTTTGGCGGGGATTGGTTTTGGACGGAGTTTTTTGCTGCGCCGCGTCACGTTCGAAGCGCTTTTGTTGACGGTGGTTGCCTGGGTCCTGGGGATGGTG
>JADZCJ010000103.1 GCA_020851635.1 Anaerolineae bacterium | reverse complement strand
TTTTTTGGCATGGCATTGGTGATTGTGTGGGACTATATCGCGCTGTGGTTGGGGGTTAATCTGGCGATGGCGACGTGGGCGTTGGGGGGGGGGGCGTTGGGGGTGATGGTGGTCGCGCGGATGAAAGGCGAGATTTCTCGCTCCGCTCGAAATGACAAGCCCAATGTTCGAAATGACAAGCTAGATGCTCGGAATGACAAGCTAGATGCTCGGAATGACAAGCTAGATGCTCGAAATGACAAGCTAGATGCTCGGAATGACAAGCTAGATGCTCGGAATGACAAACTAGATGCTCGGAATGACAAGCTAGATGCTCGGAATGACAAGCCCAATGTTCGAAATGACAAGCTAGATGCTCGGAATGACAAGCTAGATGCTCGGAATGACACGTCTACCGCACAAGAGGACATGCCCGGCACTGTGGGGCTCGCAAAGGTAAATTTGTGGGTGGTGGCGCTTGCGGTGTTGGCGTTTTGTGCGGCGGTGGCGCCGTTGTGGCGGTATGGGTTTGTGACGGTGATTGGCGAGAATTGGGATTACGAGTTTTATTTGCCGCTGGCGGATTATTTGCGCGAAATGACGACGGCGCAGCTGGCGAATGCGCCCCCTAACCCATTGTTGTCCACGATTCTGTCGCGGCACATTTTGCCGCTGCCGATGGGTTTTTCGTATCTACATGCGACGTTGAACGAGCTGCTGCGCACCCGGGCGCTGGACACGTTTCCGATCCTGATGGGAGTTCTGCGCGCGCTGGGGGTGGTCGGCGCGTTTTTGTTTTTTCGCGCGGGGTTCAAGATGTCGGAACGCGCGGCGTTGGTTGCCACGGCATTGGTGGCGGTGAACGGGCTGCTGTTGTGGTTCACCTATTGGGGTTTCGGGCTGCATATAGCGGCGCTGGCGCTGCTGCCCGTGGGACTGCTGCCGGGTGTGATCGGGCTGGAAGCAAAAAGGGATTGGCGCGCGTGGTTGAGCGCGGGGCTGCTGTTGGGCGCGTTGAATGTGACCTATCATCCCGCGTTGATCGCGGCAGGATTGTCGCTGGGAGCATACGGGGTGTGGCTGCTGCTCACCGAACGCGAACGAGGACAGGTTGCGCTCAATGGAGCGGTCATTGCTGCGCTCACCCTCGCGTTTAGTTTTCCCACTCTCGGGCACCTGGATGATTTTGTGCGCGAATATTATGGGCGCACACCGCTGGCGGTCGGGCTGCGGGAGTTTGTGCCGTTTGCGGACGGGTATGGGTTTTCGAATCAAACGCTGGAACTGGTGGTGGGGCAGACGATTTCCACGCCGCAGTTGTTTGCCATCGCACAAGCGATATGGAACGGAAGCGGAACGATATTGACGCTGGCGGCGGCGGGGTTTTCGATCTTGGCGTTATGGGAGCTGCGCCAGGACAAGGAACGGCGCGGCGTGTGGTATGCGATGACGGCAGCGGCGATGATTTATGTGCTGGCGTCGCGGCTGCCGTTTTTGCGCCCCTATCCGTATGGCTTTCTCAAGAGTCTGTCGCTCGTGTCGTATGTGTTGATTGCGCTGACGGTGCAGGGGATTGTGTTTGCGTGGGCGCGCAAAGGGACAAGCGACAAGAGCCGGCGAGTTGTGAGGTATGGAGCGATTGCGGCGTTGGCTGTTGTGGGTGCGCTCTGTCTTTTTACGTTCGGGATTACATTGGAACAATATTTCAAACCGGCGCCGATGTTTTTTGACGCGGATGCGCTGCGCGTGCGCGAGCTGGATGCGCTGCTGGCGGGAACGGCGGCGGGACAAACGTCGCCGAGCGTTTTTTTGACCGACCGCGCCGAGGTGCAGGGGATTCCGATGGGGTTGGTGGGGTATGCGCTGAGGAACGAGCCGTTGTATGGGGATGTTTCGACGGGGTATGGTGAGTTGAACAATGCCGCGCCAAACGCGGTCTATGATTATGCGCTGTTGACGCGGGGCGAGGACCCGGTGACGCGCGGCTATGCGATGGACGCGGTGTGGGAGAATAGAAAATTTGCGTTGTATCCGCGCGAACCGGGAACGCTGGCACATCAATATATCAACGAGTTCCGCGATCCCGCGCTGCCTTTTGAATTGACCGTAGACGTGAATGGTCTGCCGGGCAAAGAGGGAGCGATAGACCACACCCCTGCCGAACGCGCGTTGACGCTGGGGCTGGTCACATTTCGTCCCACGCGCCTCACGCTGCAGGTGGGAGAGGAAGCGCAAACGCTCGAGCTCGGGCGCGGACTTGGGGTCTATACTTTTCCGCAAGCGCATTTGCCAACCACACTCGCCATCACCCCGCATGACGCAGACGAATTGTATGTTCCCTTTTTGCAGCTGCGCGAGGTGGGCGCGACGGCAGGGGGTCTGGAAACGTCCAATGCCACAATTGTGCGGTGTCTCGGCAACGAAATGAATTTGGGGGTATTGTGCCGCGTGGTGAACCCGCAGGGGCGCGAGTTTACGTGGAAGTGGATTGTGCGAGGCACAGCAGAGAAAAGCCGCGAGGATAAGGAACTCGTCGTCGTTCAAGCAGAGGGCAGTCCGCGCGCCCGGGTGCGGGTGCGCGTGGATGAGCGGGGCGCGTTTCAAGAGATTCAATTTGACGAGGACGCGCCGATCGCGCTCGCGCGCGAGAAATTGCCTCCCGGCAAATGGCGCGCCGACCTGGAAGTGTGGGACGGCGATAGATTGATGGCGCGCTTTCCGGTGCATCCCGTCTACCAGATAGGGGCGGACGGATCGAGCATGTGGCGAGAGAATCGGATGCTGCCGCCAGTCATTTTCGCGCGCTGAGCAGACGGGGCGCGTAATAATCGTGCCACTGTGCGTCGGGTTCGTTCTGGCGATGCGCGGCATCGGCTTGACGCAGCGCATCCGTCAGGTCTTGGACGGTCCACGCTTGTTCGAACAAATCGTTCCAGCCGTGTTGGACCAAATAATCGGCATACCACTCTGCCCATTGTTGATCATATACGCCCTGTAATGCGGTTGTTTCGTATTCGAAATGGGCGGCACTGGCGGCGGTGAGCTGCTGAATGGCGGCGGCGCGGCGTTCCTGGTCTGTCATGGTGATTCTCCAAAAAGGGGTGCCGCCGATTATCGCCAGATTGGGTGACTCGTCAATTCGTTTTTGGGAGACCTGTCGAAGCGGGGAACATAGCTGCGGGGAACATAGCTGCGGGGAACGAAGCAGCGTTCGTTCCCTACCGTCCAGAATCGTGATGCACACCCCATCAACCAGAGTACTGTTGACGTCGGATTTTCGCTTAAGGTATAATTTGCTGTAATCTTGTTTGCAGGCAGAAACACGATAGGACCGGCACGCAAACGGGGTGTGATTTCACAGGAACCGCATGGCGCTCAAAGGCAATCTCCGCGATTTTTCTCTGCACCAGCTGTTAAATTTGATCAATCTGGCGCACAAGACCGGTGCGCTCACGGTAAAACCGGAAAAGGCGGCGAACTCGTCCAACGGACATTCGGCGCCCGCCGCCCTGTTTTTCCGTGAGGGACGGTTGATTCATGCTTTTTATGAGGGCAAACCGGCGCGCCTGACCGATGTGTTGGTGCAGGTGGGACGACTGACGCCCGAACAAGCGCAGGCGGTCCGTCAGCGTTCGCGCATTGACACGGACAAAGAGCTGGGGCTCCTGCTCATCCATAACGGTTTTCTTTCGCAAAACGACATCATTCAAGGCGTCCGCGGCTATTTGCTGGAGACGGTGTATCACCTATTCACCTGGTCCGCGGGCGATTTTCGTTTCGAGCCGAACGAGCTGCCGCCCGAAGAGCGGATCACCGTGCCGCTCTCGCTGGAGAATGTGATTCTGGAGGGGAACCGCCGCCAGCAGGAATGGGAGAGGTTGCTGGACGAGATTCCCGACCTGGACGTGTCACTGCGATTTGCGGAGCGGCCGAGCCATATTCGAAATATCTCGCTGACGCGCGAAGAATGGCAGGTCATTTCGTTTATCAATGCGCGCAATACGATCCGGCAAATCGGCGAATACTTGATGCTGGATGAGTTTCAGATTCGGCGTGTGACGCACGGATTGAAACAGAACGGCTTGATCGAGTTGATGCAGTCGCCGCGTGCCGAGCCCGCGATCCCCAAAGCGCCGCTGCCGGGTGTGAAGCTGTCACGCGGGGTGTTGCTGCGGATCATTGATGGAATACGTCGCCGTTAGGTGTGCGGCAAAAGACTGTAAAGCTATGCAGACTGTCAAAATGGTGGTGACCGGACCCTTTGCCGCCGGTAAAACGGAATTTATTGGCAGTATCAGCGAAATCGCGGTCGTGCGGACCGAGCGCAAGATTTCCGACGAAACGCGCGCCGTCAAGGCGCAAACGACGGTGGCGATGGATTTCGGACGCATCACCATTGATCAAGACCTGGTGTTGTATTTGTTTGGCACACCCGGACAGCGCCGCTTTGATTTCATGTGGGAGATTTTGTCCGAAGGGATGCTGGGGTTCGTGGTGATGGTGGATGCGGTGCGTCCCGAAACGTTTCGCGAGGCACGCTCGATTCTGGACACGTTTCGGAAATATAGCGAAACGCCGTTTGTGGTCGCTGCAAACAAACAAGACCATCCGGATGCATGGTCGCCCGAAGACATGAAAATCGCCCTCGGACTGGACGACGGCATCAAGGTGCTGCCCTGCATCGCGTCTCAAAAAGAGAGCGTCAAATATGTGCTGCTCGAGCTGCTCTATTCGATTTTGGAGCGCGTGCAGGATTGAGCGGACGCGGGCGCACACAGGAATAGTAAGGAATCCGGAATCATGATTCAAGCTCAACCTATCACAACGTTAACAGACCGGGGGATGCCCAGCGGCGCGCTGCGCCTGCTGTTTCTGTCAATTGAAGAGGTGATGGGACCGGACGGGATCAAAGCGGTGCTGAACGGGGCGAAACTGTCGCACTATATCAACAATTATCCCGAGAACTCGCTGGAATACGGGGTGACGTTTGGTGAGTATGGCAAGGTGGAGCAAGCGGTCGAAGATTTTTTGGGACCGCGCGGCGCGCGCGCGATTCTGATCCGCGTGGGGCGCGAATTGTTTCGCTATAGTCTGCGCGAGCAATCGGCGCTGTTGGGGGTGGCGGGGAACGCGCTGAAAAACATGCCGATCATTTCCACGCAAGCCAAGATGAAGATCTTGCTGCAGCAAATCGTGAGCGCCGCCAACAAGACGGTCAATCAACCCGCGCGGCTGGAAGAGAACGACGAGGCGTTTCTGGTGGTGATTGACAAGTGTATGTGCCAGTGGCGACCCGCACATGAGAAACCGTGCTGTCTGGTCACGGTGGGGACATTCAGTGAGGCGATGAAATGGCTGACGGACCGCCCCATCGAGGTCAAGGAAATCACCTGTCTCAACAATGGCGCGGACGCCTGCCGTTATCGGATACCCAAGCAGATGCCCGTAGAGAATTAACAAAAAAACTGCCCGACCGGATGTGGTCGGGCAGTTTTTTTGTCGGAGCAGCGCGGGCTCAGGGGCAGTTGCTTGCGCCTTTATAGGCAAGGTTCATGATGGCGTCGCCCTGTTTCAGTTCGAGGACGCTGGCAGCGGAATCCCAGGTCAATTGATAGGTGCGGGGGTCACCCGCGCCGCTCATGACCAGTACTGCATCCGTCTGTTCAAAGGTCCCCGTGCCGGTCACGGTGTCGTTCGGATTGCTGATCTGCCATGTGTTGTCGGAACAGAATTTGTATTTTTCATCGGATGTCATCTGGGTCCAGGCAGTGCCGGGCAGAGTGACCATGCCCTCGCGTGCGGGTGGGATGTTGGGATTGTTGGTGTTGGGCGCGCTGTCGTCGAGCTGATCAACGGTAGCCACCTTGTCACCCTGGTCCACCGGGACATTGGGAAGCGGCTCGGCGCCACTGTCATCCAGCGGGTCGGGGGTCGCTTTCTCTGTATTGCCGGCTGAAGCAGCGCCGCCGGAGCGCGGGGTGTTGGGCGGTTGTGTGGTCTGAGCAGGTCTTGAATTGAGCAAAAAGAGGACTCCGACCGCGACCATTGCCAGCACCAACACTCCCAATCCAAGAAAAATGGCTTTTCCGTTTTTCATTTTTTTATCTCCTCTTGCCGGGCATGCCATTCCGTTGCAGGTATCATTGTATCAGAATTGAAACCATAACCCGAGGGCGCGCGCAAAGTGTCCAAATCCGTCAGACGAGATTTTACTGTATGATACCCGGAATGACCAACTAACCGCGCAGGACCCGAACGTTGTCGAGTCTCACGGTTTTTTGACGGGAAAGAGCGACATCGGAGCGGCGGAAAAATAGGCGGCGAGACAAAAAATCTGTCTCGCCGTGTTGTATCCAACCCGGATGGGTTCGAGACCATCCGATGCGCAAGAGCTTGTTGCTGATGCGTCAGGGTGTCAAGCGTTTGAGATAGATGTCAATTTCGAGGTTGATGGTATCTTCGATGCTCACCACGCGTCCGACGCGCGGCTGTTCGAGATTGAAATCGGCAAAGGTGAAAGCGGTCGTGGCTGCGCATTTGCCCTCGGTCTGGTCAACGACGAGTTCGCAGGTCGCTTGCCAGGTCGTTGGTTTGGTGACGTCTCTGATAGTGAGATCGCCGATCAATTGAAATGAGGCGGAACCCGATTCGGGGACAAGCAGCGGCAAGCCGGGCGCCGAAGTGGGCACAAAGGTCACGTTTGGATATTGAGCTGACTGCAGCGGGGTGCGCTGGATAAAACCATCGCGCATCCCCTGATCGCTTTGCAAACCCGTAATGTCCACCACGATTTTGCTTTCCGGCGAAACAATTGTGCCATCCATTTTGCCGACAATTTGCCCGCTGATCGCGCTGGTGTGACCGATGGCGTCGCTGGGTAATGAAAAACCCGCCAGCTGTTCGCGCACGCGATAGCGCGCCTCGCTTTGTTCGGGCACTACGACGAGGGTTACGGTCTCGTCGGTGGAAGGCGCGGCGGTCGTAGCGGCGGTTGTAGCGGCTGCCGGCGCGTTCGTGGGCGGCGGTGCCACCGTCGCCGGGGCTGCGGTCGGCGCGGCGGTGGGGGGGCTGGCCGTAGGCGAAAGCTCGGTTGAACCGCAGCCCAACAACGCAACAACGAGCGCCAAGACAATCAAAGGAATTCCAAGCGGCGCAGATAGAAACGAGTACTTCATTTAGTCCTCCTGATGGGCGCACGACACGGGTCCGGTCGTTTGGCGCATTGTCGCTTGTCGGGTTGGTGATTTGGCAAGGAAAATGTCCAACGCGTGCATGCGCTGCACACGCGCCACACTTTAACGATACAAAATGATGATTCACTAAGAATTTGATTAATAAAAAGGCGAAAATTCTAATCTGGACCAATCATTCGGGGATTGGCAGGTGATTACCCAAAGCGCAACGATCGCGTTTTCTTTTGACATTGCCCGGTGTTCATGCTACACTCGGTTTCGTTGTTTGGGCGACATAATGCGGACGCCGCAGGCAACATTTAACAACCTAATCGTTTCGGGGAGCTGGAGTGAGTCCGGCTGAGAGTAAGAACCGCAAGCCCGCCGTGAGGTGTGGAAGCCCATCTTTTACCCTGTGACCTGATCCGGATAATGCCGGCGGAGGAAATCGAGATGCTTTCAAACGCTGGCTCTTTCGGGTCAGCGTTTTTTGTTTATTTTTTCCTAACGGAAAAACATTTACAGGAGGAGCATCGTGGAAAAAAAGACCGGCACGTGGGCCGTCAAGGTCGGACTCGCGCAAATGCTCAAGGGCGGCGTCATCATGGATGTGACGAACGCCGAGCAGGCAAAAATCGCCGAGGACGCGGGCGCGTGCGCCGTGATGGCGCTGGAACGCGTGCCCGCAGATATTCGCAAGCAGGGCGGCGTGGCGCGGATGAGCGATCCGCAGATCATTCTCGAGATTATGGATGCGGTCACGCTTCCCGTGATGGCAAAAGCGCGCATCGGGCATTTTGTCGAGGCGCAGCTGTTGGAAGCGCTCGGCGTAGATTATGTGGACGAATCGGAGGTGTTGACGCCCGCCGACGAAGAACATCACATTGACAAGAATCAGTTCAATATCCCGTTTGTGTGCGGTTGTCGAAACCTGGGCGAGGCGCTGCGGCGCATCAGCGAAGGCGCGGCGATGATTCGCACAAAAGGTGAAGCGGGGACGGGCGATGTGGTGGAAGCGGTGCGGCACGCGCGCAGTGTGCTGGGCGAAATTCGGCGGCTGCAAAACATGCGTCCCGAAGAGTTGTATCACACGGCAAAGGAACTGCAAGCGCCGTATGAACTGGTGCGCGAGGTGGCGGAGACCGGCAAACTGCCCGTGGTGAATTTTGCGGCGGGCGGGATTGCAACGCCCGCGGACGCGGCGCTGATGATGCAGTTGGGCGTGGAAGGTGTCTTTGTCGGCAGTGGGATTTTCAAGTCGTCCGATCCGGCAAAACGCGCCAAAGCGATTGTGCTGGCGACCACGCATTTCAACGACCCCAAGATTCTTGCCGATGTCTCGCGCGGTCTGGGTGAGCCGATGAGCGGGATCGCCGTGCGCGGGATGGCAGAAGCGGAACAGCTGGCAGTGCGAGGGTGGTAGAATGAAAATTGGAGTATTGGCGCTGCAGGGGGCGTTTCGGGAGCATGTGGCGATGCTGCGCGGGCTGGGTGTGGATGCAGTCGAGGTGCGGCTGCCGGAAGAGCTGCGCGCGGTGGATGGGCTGATTATTCCGGGCGGCGAGAGCACGACCATCGGCAAAATCGCAACACAATACGGGTTGACCGAGCCGATCCGTGAACTGGCGGCGCAGGGCAAACCGGTTTGGGGAACGTGCGCGGGAATGATCGTGCTGGCAAAGGATGTGGGGATGCGGCAGCCGCTGGTGGGCGTGATGGACGTGACGGTGAAACGCAATGCGTTCGGACGGCAGGTGGATTCCTTTGAGACAGATTTGAACATTCCCGCGATTCAGAACGGCGACCCCACCCCCTTTCATGCGATCTTTATTCGCGCGCCGCTGATGGAAACGGTGGGGAAAAATGTGCAGGTGCTGGCGACGCTGGAAGACGGAACGATTGTCGCCGCGCGTCAAGGGAATCTGCTGGCGACAAGTTTTCATCCGGAATTGACGCAGGATGGGCGGTTTCACAAGTATTTTCTTGCAATGAGCCAGAATTGATGCGCGCGGTTATTGTGGCGAACGGGGATTTGCAGACGAATCCGCGTTTGCAGCGAATCTGGCAAGAGGCAGAGCTGCGGATTGCGGCGGACGGCGGGGCGCGGCACGCGCGGCTGCAGCTGGAGCGCGCGCCGCACGTTGTAATCGGCGACATGGACTCGCTGGACGGGGAAACGCGGGCGTGGCTGGAAGCGAACAATGTCGAGATGCTCCAATATCCGCGCGCCAAAGACGAGACCGATCTGGAACTGGCGATTCTGCTCGCGCGAGAACGCGGCGCGACAGAAACGTTGATCCTGGGCGCATCAGGCGGGCGCGCCGATCAATGGCTCGCAAACGTGATGCTGTTGACGCGTTCGCCCAACGTGAAACTGACGGACGCGACGACGGAAATGTGGATGGGAACGGGAAATGAACAGATCGAGGGTCACGCGGGCGATGTGATTTCGCTGATTCCGCTCGATCCCACCGTGACGGGCATTACGACGACAGGGCTGGAATATCCGCTGCGCGGCGAGACGCTGGAACGGGGGAGCACGCGCGGCATTAGCAATGTGATGCTCGGCGAACGCGCGGGCGTGCGCTGGAATGCGGGCACGCTGCTGCTGGTGCATTTGATTTCCTGAGTGAAAACATCACAATCGCCTGACCGCATCGTTTTAACAAAAATAAATAGCAAGAATATTCCTTCGGGGAGCTCGATAGCATCGGGCTGAGAGGGTGATCGCGGCGCCGTGCGCCGCAGCAAATCACCGACCCTTTGAACCTGAATCAGGGTAATGCCTGCGCAGGGACCAATGGTGTGCGTAAATCAACCGCCTCTCGTATTCTCGGAGGCGGTTTTTTGTTTGTCATAATTCAAGGAGGAGTAATCCTGATGCAACGATTTATCATCATTCTTGTTTTGGGCGCAGCGTTCGCGGCTGCCGCCTGTGCGCCGGTAAAAGCGCCGACTGCCGCGCCGGACTCGCCTGCGCCACAATCGGCGACGGGCGGCGCGGCGACGGAATTGGTCGTCGTCACGCACGATTCGTTTGCGGTGAGCGAAGAGGTGATTCGAGAATTTGAGACGGCAAACAATGCGACGGTGCAGATTTTGAAATCGGGCGATGCGGGGAGCGCGTTGAACAAGGCAATTCTCGCGGGCGCGTCGGACCCGTTGGGGGATGTGTTTTTTGGCGTGGACAATACTTTCCTGTCGCGGGCGCTCAAGGCGGACTTGTTTCAAGCATACAAACCGACGGGCGCGGATGCCATTGCGGCGGACTATATCCTCGACCCCGAGTTCCGACTGACGCCGATTGATTACGGCGATGTGTGCATGAACTATGACAAGCAATGGTTTGCAGAGAAAAAACTGGCGCCGCCGCAGACGCTGGAGGACCTGACCAAACCGGAATACAAGGGGCTGCTCGTGGTCGAGAACCCGGCGACGTCATCGCCCGGACTGGCCTTTTTGCTGGCGACGGTCGGGACGTATGGGACCGGGTATCTCGATTTTTGGACCAAACTGCGGGCGAACGACGTTGCAATCAGCGAAGGGTGGGAGGATGCGTATTATACCAAGTCCACCTGGAGCGGCAACGGCGACCGCCCCGTCGTCGTGAGTTATGCGACCAGCCCCGCCGCCGAAGTGTTTTTCAGCGACGGCAAGTTGAAAGAGCCACCGACGGGAAATGTGCTGGGGGATGGCGCGTGTTTCCGGCAAATCGAATTTGCGGGCGTGTTTCGAAATGCGAAACAGCCCGAGCTGGCGCGCAAATTTATGGATTTCATGTTGTCGCCGCGCTTTCAAGAGGACATTCCCCTGCAAATGTTTGTCTATCCCGTGAACCCGGACGCGAAACTGCCGGACTTTTTCGAGTTTGCGGAAACGCCCAAGAAACCCGCGACGATTGCGGCAAAAGAGATTGAAGCGAATCGGGAGACGTGGATCAAAGAATGGACGCAAACTGTGCTACGATAGGACGAATCGCTCGAACATGAATCGCAAATTGCTCGGATTGGTCCTCCTGGTCCCGCTGGTGTTTCTCGCGCTGTTTTATTTTTATCCGCTCGGGGCGATCCTGGGGTATTCGTTTTTTGGGACGGGGACGCTCGACCTTTCGGGGTTCCGGGAAATTTTTGGCGACCCGTATTATCTCGGCGTTTTGTGGTTCACGACATGGCAGGCGGCGCTTTCGACGCTGTTGACGGTGGTTGCGGCGCTGCCCGCGGCGTATATTTTTGCGCGGTACGAGTTTCGCGGACAAACGCTGGTGCGGGCGCTGACGACTTTGCCCTTTTTGATGCCGACGATCGTGGTCGCGCCCGCCTTTATTGCGTTGTTTGGACCGCGCGGCGCGGTGAATTCAGCGCTGATGAATGTGTTTAATCTGACCGCGCCGCCGATCCAGCTGCTGGATACGATCTGGATTATTTTTCTCGCGCACATTTTTTACAATTACACGATTGTGTTTCGCATCGTCAGCACGGCATGGACGAACCTTGACCCGCAGTTGGGGAATGCGGCGCGGATGTTGGGGGCGAACAAGGCGTGGGTGTTTTTCGAGATCACGCTGCCGCTGTTGATGCCCGCGATTCTGGCGGCATCGCTGCTGGTGTTTATTTTTGATTTCACCTCGTTTGGCGTGATTTTGATTTTGGGCGGCGCGCGGCTCGCCACGCTGGAAGTGGAAATCTATCGCACGGCGGCGAACCTGTTTGACCTGCCGCTGGCGGCGGCGCTGTCATTGATCCAGATCGGATGCACGCTGGTTTTGATCGTGGTGTATACCGGACTGCAAGCGCGGCTCGCGACGCCCATGCGGTTGCGTCCGCGGGCGATCACGCGGCGAAAACTAGAGCGCGCGGGACAAAAGGTTTTTGTGACGCTGAATATCACGGCGATGCTGATATTTCTGCTCGCGCCGCTGGTGGTGTTGATTTTCGAATCGCTGGACACACCGGGGGGGTTCGGATTGGGCAATTATCTGGCGCTGAATGAAAATGTGCGCGGTTCCGCCACATTCCTGCCGCCGACGGACGCGCTGCGCAATTCGCTGTTGTTTGCGAGCATCACGGTCGCGGTCGCGGTGTCGCTGAGCTTGCTCGCGGCGTATGCGATCACGCGGACGAAAAGGGGGGGCGGCACATTCGACGCCGTGTTTCTCTTGCCGCTGGCGACATCGGCGGTGACGCTGGGGTTTGGGTATATTCTGGCGTTCAGCCGCGCGCCGTTGGATTTTCGCGCGGCGATCTGGCTGATTCCGGTCGCGCATACGCTGGTCGCTCTGCCGCTGGTGATCCGGAGCATTGTGCCAATGCTGAGACAAATCAAACCGAACGTGCGCGAAGCGGCGGCGATGCTGGGGGCGAATCCCGCGCGGGTTTTTCGCGAGGTGGATTTTCCGATTGTGACGCGTGCAGTGCTGGTGGGCGCGGTGTTTGCGTTTATTATTTCGCTGGGCGAATTTGGCGCGACGACGTTGATCGCGCGACCCGAATGGGCGACGATGCCGTTGGCGATTTATCGCCTGCTCGGGCAACCCGGGCTGGCGAACTATGGGCAGGCGATGGCGCTGAGCGCGGTGTTGATGCTCGTGAGCGCGGTGGCGATTGCGTTGATGGAGAGGGTGAGGATTGGGGAGGGAGCGGAATTTTGAATTTCGATTTTCGAATTTCGATTTTTAATTGCTGATTGTGAATTGATGATTGCGGATTGATGATTGCGGATTGATGATTGGGGAGAGAGACCGGCGGGAGTTCTGATTTTCGAATTTCGATTGGTGATCAGAGACTGTCGTTGGTTATTGTTCATTGACCGTTAGGATCCGTAAATTTACAATTTCCCGAATTTGCTTGAATGAGCCAGAGACTGGAAAACGCGAATCCTCGCGAATCATTACGAATTTACGCGAATCTTGTTTTTCCCCAAGCATTTTGTGGAGATTCGTGCAAGCCGCAGTTTGGCGAACGATCGTCGCCCGTCAAACGCCATGAGTGATTTGCTCTGTGTTGAAGGGGTCTCCAAGACATATGACCACGCGCCGCTGCTGCGCGAGATTTCGTTTGGGGTGGCGGCGGGCGAGATTGTGTGTCTGTTGGGTCCGAGCGGGACGGGCAAGACGACGCTGCTGCGGATTATCGCGGGGTTGGAGGAGGCGGATGCGGGGCGGATCGGGTTTGAGGGCAAGGACCTGGATGGTGTGCCGCCGCACGAGCGCGGGTTTGGGATGATGTTTCAGGACCTGGCGCTGTTTCCGCACAAGAACGTTTTCGAGAACGTCGCATTTGGTCTGCGGATGATGCATGGTCCGCGCCGCGCGGGCGCGGGCGAGATTACGACGCGAGTGAATGAGGCGTTGGAACTGGTGGGGCTGGATGCGGCGCGGTTTGCGGGGCGTGACGTGAACCGCCTGTCGGGTGGAGAACAGCAGCGGGTGGCTTTGGCGCGCACGCTGGCGCCGCGCCCGCGCCTGATCATGTTTGACGAGCCGTTGGGCGCGCTGGACCGCATTTTGCGCGAAGATCTGGTGGGCGAACTGCGCGCGCTGTTGAAACGGCTGCACATGACCGCGCTGTATGTGACGCACGACCAGGACGAGGCGTTTGCGATTGCGGACCGGCTGGTGCTGTTGAACGCGGGGCGCATCGAACAGATGGGCACGCCCATCGAACTGTATGCGCATCCGGCGAACGCGTTTGTGGCGCGGTTTATGGGGTTGACGAATCTGGTAGAAATAAAAGATTGGAGAATAGAGGCAGGGGTATTTCCAGCGGATTGGAAAACGGATAAGGGGATGAGGGAACTAGAGACGGGCGAACGAGAGAACGGGGGGCAGAACGCGGTGGCGCGGACGGATGTGGGGAGGTTTATAATTGATGCGGCGCGTGTGCCCGAGCGCGGGGCGAAATATGTGCTGCTGCGACCCAAGGCGCTCGAGCGGATTGTCGAGACGAGCGAGCGCGCGGCGAATGTGCTGCGGGGGCGGGTGACGGAAATGCAGTGGCGCGGCGGGCAGCAGCGGATTGTGGTGGATGCGCAGGGGCACGAGTTTGCGTTCGAGGTGGATGCGCCGGTGGCGGCGGGGAGAGAGGTTGTGTTGGAGCTCAAGGCGTCCGAGATTGATTTTTTGCCTGCGGAATGATTTTCCTCGCGAATCTGCGCGAATTTTCGCTAATCTCAAGTAATTCGTGTAAATTCGCGTAGATTCGCGGGCGAGTTTTGTCAGTATGCTCAGCGTGGTGTTGGTATGACGACAAATCGGATTCATAGACTCTCGAAAACCGTTTCGGACCGCATCGCGGCGGGCGAGGTGGTGGAGCGTCCCGCGTCCATCGTCAAAGAGTTGGTCGAGAACGCGATTGATGCGGGCGCGACGGCGATTTCGGTCGAGATTCGCAAAGGCGGGCTGCAGTTGATTCGCGTGGGCGACAACGGGAGCGGGATGACGCGCGAGGATGCGGCGTTGGCGGTCGAACGTTTTGCGACGAGCAAGATCGCGTCCGAGACGGACCTGGCGCGCGTGCGGACGCTGGGTTTTCGCGGCGAGGCGCTACCTTCGATTGCGGCGGTGGCGCAGTTCGAGCTGCTGACGCGCGACCGGGACAATGTGCAGGGGACGCGAATTCGGATCGCAGACAATAAAACTGACGCGGAGGTCGCGGGCGCGCCGATCGGGACGCTGGTCACGGCGCGCGAACTGTTTTACAACGTGCCCGCGCGCAAAAAGTTCCTAAAAGCGCCGCTGCGCGAGACGGAACTGGTGACCAAAATGGTGGCGCAGTATGCGCTGGCGTATCCGCAGATCGGGTTCCGGCTGGCGGTGGATGGCAAGGACTCGCTGGTCGCGCCGCCGTCGTCCGCGTTGGAGCGTATCGGCGCGGTGTGGAGTCGCGAGGCCGCGACGGAGATGATCGCGGTCGAGTATGACAGTTTTGATTTAAAGGTGCGCGGGTTTATTTCCAAACCGTCGTTTGCGCGGGCGTCGCGCGATTGGCAGAACTTTTTTGTAAACGGGCGACCGGTGCGCGGCGGGCTTTTGACGGTGATGTTGGAGCGCCCGTATGCGGGACGTTTGCCGCCGAACCGCCACCCGCTCGCCGTGATTCATGTCGAGCTCGATCCGCAGTATGTGGATGTGAACGTGCACCCGCGCAAAGCCGAGGTGCGGTTTTTTCAGGAACGCTCGATCTATGGCGCGGTGCAGCAGGCGGTGGAGCACGCGCTGCGTGATTTTCCCGTCACGCAGACAGCAGCGGGGATGGAATGGCCCTTTGCGGGGACGCCCGAAGCATCGTTTGGCGCGCTGCGCGAGGGACAGGGCGAATATCGCGCGGGGACGTGGCGGGCGCTGGGACAGGTGCACAACACCTATTTGCTGGCGCAGACGCCGGACGGGTTTGCGATTGTGGACCAGCACGCGGCGCAGGAGCAGGTGTTTTTTGAGAGGTTGACGGGGGACGAAGGACAAAGGACGGGCGACGAAATGGGTCGTTCGTCATTGGTCGAATTGATGCCGAACGAGGCGGGGCTGGTGGGCTCGCATTTGGACGAATATGCAGAGATCGGGGTGGAGGTCGAGCCGTTTGGGGCGAATACGTTTCGGGTGAATGCGCTGCCGGAATTTGTGAAATTGTCGCCGCGCGAGACGCTGGATGTGCTGGTGTTGGAGCATGACCGCTATCGCGCGCTGGACGGGGATGCGCTGCGGGACAAGCTGGCTTCGAAACTGGCGTGCGTGAGCGCGCTCAAGGCGGGGGATGCGTTGGCGTTGGAGCAGCAGCAAGGGCTGCTGGATGCGCTGTTGGAGATTTATTCGCCCGCGACGTGTCCGCACGGAAGACCGACGTTTGTGTATGTGACGTTGGAAGAGCTGGGGAAACGGTTTTTGAGACGATAGCCTTTGAGAGACGTCGGGAATTTTCCCCGCGAATCTACGCGAATGTACGCGAATCAGGGGTCGCCTTGTTCGCGGAGATTGGCGTTCATGTCCCGCCTGCCGGATTCGATTCAGGCGGCGCGGTAAGGGCGTTTGGAGCGTGAGGGCGTTTGGAGCGCGAAATCCGCGAAATGGCGCGAAAACCGCGAAAGGAAAACCACGGGGCTGGCGCGGCGGGCAAGCGGGGGTAATGGAGATGTGTAGCACAAGAGTAAAGGCAAGCGGGCAAATCGGAGATTTGCGGTCCCGGGGAGGGGCGGGCGAAATGACAAGGTCCGCTGCAACTTGATTAACTTGATTGTTTGGGGTGAAATTTGTGATTTATAGTGCTAAACTTGATTTCTTGATTAATCAAAGAATATGAGAGTGCGGGGGGAGGGTTGTGGCAAGCGGATATGGAAAGCGGATGAGCGGATGCTGCGCGAGATTGTTAAGGTGCGGGGGGGTGCAAGTTGCAAGTTGCAGGTCACAGGTTGCAAGCCGCAGGTGGCAAGTTGCAGGTCACAGGTTGCAAGCCGCAGGTGGCAGGTTGCAAGCCGCAGGTGGCAGGTTGCAGGTCGCAGGGTGCAAGCCGCAGGTAGCAGGTTGCAGGTTGCAAGTTGTTAGTGATGGGGAGAGTGTACGGTGAGTGGCGGGAAAAGTAAATACGTGTTGCACGTATTTTTTACGTAGTTTGCGCGTAGGTTGCACGTATTTTTTGCGTAGGCGAATAGAGGGATGGTCCTGCTCCAACCTTTATCTCGCGATTACCGGAGGGAGCAGGACCTTGTTCTTTAACCGGACGCGCGTTTTTGATGAATCCATCGAAACCGGCGTCGCGGTTGGGGTCAGACCTGTCGTTCTCCCGGAAAGCGCGTCAGCGCGTCTCAAAGAGAAACGCTGCATTTCTGCTTTCCCGAGTCGAGCGATTGAGCCACGCGAAACCCGATATTGTTGTTGCGGTTGTCGGGTTGATTCCTGTTACGATTAGCACACCGCGCATTGTCCGCTTGATTGTTGAACGAGCCGCCGCGCGGTTTTGTCGGTCTGTGCCCCACACGTGCGGACGTGTGTCCGTTTGTGTCTATTTTAGTGCGCCAGCGTACGCTGCCACCCGCCGAGCAGTTTGCCGACCTCGTCGGTCAACCGCGCGACGTGCGCGTAACCGCGCGGATCGAGCAGACGCAAGTCCGAGGCAAGGCGCAAGTTCAGGCGCAGTTCCGCCAATTCCACGTCCGCGCGTCGGAGGGCTTGAGCTGTCTCTGACGCGGAGGCAGATTTGGCGGCGAACAAGAGGGCGCGCTGTAACTCGAACGCGCGCGTTTGAATGCGTGTTGCCAGCAGAAAACGGTGTTCGCGCGGAAATTTGAGCGTGCGCGGCACAAGCCACTGCACAAGGTCATACGTTTTCACAAAGATGGGAGATTCCGCCATTTTGCCCTCCGTGCAGAGACTGTTTCAAAATTAAGAACGGCGCATTATTTTGCTCACATCTGCCCCAATTTCCCCGATTGTTGAGGTGACAGAGCAATTTTGAAAGTCTCTCAAGCGACCGGCGTTTCGCGCAGCAGTTTGGCGCGCAGGCGATAGGTGTCGCCGTGTGCGGCGTGCGCGATCCACGCCCGGGTCGAGGTCGTCAACGTTTCCAATTCGATTTCGCCGGCTTGAAAAGCCGCCACCTGGGCGCGGTATCGACGCAAGAACGCGCGCACATTGTCGCGTTTCAAGCGCCGGTGCGTCGGCAGGATACGCCAACCGAGAAAAGGAACGCCGCTGCGGGTGGGATACACGGTGCTTTTGCGCGGGTGCATCACAAGCCGCAGGGATTCGAGAAACTCGGCGACGCGCGCTTTGGTCTCCCACAGCGCGCGTTTGTCGTCGCCGAACAGGACAAAGTCGTCCACATAGCGCACATAGGCGGCGCATTTCAATTCGCGTTTTACGAACTGGTCCAACTCGTTCAAATAGACATTTGCCCAAAACTGCGAGGTGAGGTTGCCGATGGGCAGACCGCGCGGGCGATTCACGGCGAAAAGGTCGTCACCCTCGAACCACTGCATCACATACTGCGCCGTGTGGATGTGGGCGCCGCCCGCGAGGATTGCATCAATCAATGCCATGACATCGGCATCGGCGATTTTGCGCGCGAGAATCTGGCGCAAGATGGCATGATCAATCGAGGGAAAGTACTGGACGATGTCGCCTTGCAGGACATACGGGTATCGGCGCGCAAAGTGTTGGGCGCGGTCCAGCGCGCGGTGTGTGCCCTTGCGGAGGCGATTGGCATACGAATCGAAAATAAACGCGCGCTCGAAAAGCGGCTCGATGACGTTGTGCAGCGCGTGGTGGACGACGCGGTCGCGGAACGGGGCGGCGCTGATGAGCCGCCGCTTGGCATCGTTCAAGCGAAAGTTGGTGTAGGGTCCGGGCACATAGGTTTTTGTCTCGAGTTCATCGTGCAGGCGAATCAATTCCGATTCGGCATTGAACTCGAAGCGATACACCTGCACCTTGTCGCGCTTGCCGCGCCGCGCGGCGCGAAATGCGCGGCGCAGATTTTCAAAATGATATACGCGCGGATACAAATGTTTGTAGGTTTTCATTATGACAACCCGACCCGGTAACGCATGGTAGCTGCCGCAAAAGCGAGATTTCTCGGCACAAAGACCGTGCCTCGAAATGACAGTGAGCAAGCCAAGCTGAACAAGATGGGATAATTTTTCAAAAAAAATTTCGAGGCGCGCCTGATTTCCCAACATCTGCCCGATTCCGCCGTGTTCAGAATACAGAACGCAGCAAACAGAATTCAGAATTAACTACGGGAGAACAGACTGAGCCACGCGAAACCCGACAAGGTCGCCGCGGTAGACGGGACGATCCCAGAGACGAATAGCACACCGCGCAAAGCCCGCCTGACTGCTGAACGAGCCGCCGCGCAGTACCTTGTTACTCGAATCATAATTGCTTGCAGTCCATTCCCAGACGTTGCCCGACATATCAAGTGTCCCCGTCAAACTCGCCCCGTTAGGATAGGCGCCAACCGGTGACGTGTCGCCAATCCCGCCTTCAGTTGTATTTGCTTTGTCGGCATCAAAATCGCTCCCCCACGGATACTCGCGCCCATCCGTGCCGCGCGCCGCGCGCTCCCATTCCTGCTCCGTGGGCAAACGATAAGGTTGTTTGGTTGTTTTACTCAACCACTCGCAGTAGGCGGTCGCGTCCTCCCAGCTAACGTTCACGACGGGGTGATTTTCTCTGCCTTCCAGAAAGGTCCATTTGCTTTTGCCTCCGGCTGCCTCCATGAATTTTCTATATTGAGCATTCGTGACCGGATATTTACCGATGCGAAATGGTTGAGCGAGGGTTTCGGTTTTCTTTTCATTGCCATAGAGGAAATCCCCGGCGGGCACCTCCACCATTTCTTCGAACTCGCGCGGATCGCCGAGATAGGACAGCGCATTCCCCGCCGACACGCGCTGTGGCGCTTGATACTCTACTACATTTCCAAGCACATTCAGGAGACGATTCACATAGTTCGTTTGCGAAGGAGCGGGAATCGCCGCGACGGCGCTCTTGATTTTTGTGGCATCGTTGCTGAGCAAGTCGTCCCACAATTTTTGTTCGACCGGAATTTCTGTGCTCGACTCGGCATCCGCCGTCGCCGTAGTCGCCAAAAAGACATAGGGACGCGCGTCCGTATCCCGAAACCGCTTTTCTCCGGTCAACAATAAATCGCGGAGTGCTGTGCGATCGACATACTTGCCTACCAGCGTCGTCTGTGCGGGCACAGACGCGGGCGCATCCGTCTCCAACGGTAGCGCTGCACCTGTTGCTTGGCGCGACGCGGGCGCGCCCGTTCTGCGCTCTGTGTTCCCCTCGAATTGCGTCTCCAAATCGCCCAAAAGACTGGGATATTCGACCACATCCCCATACAAATCTCGAAAGCGCACTTGAATAACGACCATCTTGGCAAGGAGTTCGGGCACGATTTTTCCGCGCAAGTCGTGGCGCTCTTCCGACAAGGTCCATAGCAGGCGGAAGATGTTCATTGTGCGCTTGACCTTGCGCGGGTTGGGTTCAAGCCCCACAGCAAAGACCTTGCTCACGGAAGGCGGGAAATTGTCCCGGACCTGTCCGGTAATGAAGGTCTCCACTCGCTTTGTTTCAAGCGGTGGCAGGTTGAACGGCACCTGGATGATTTTTTCAAGATAGTCGTCGCCGTTAATGAGTTTGGTCGGGTCTTGCCCCTTGTATTTAGTTTCGATGCCCTGTTCGATCACGCGCCGGTCAACGCCGAGCACAAAGACACAGCCGGATACATCCATAAACAGTTTGATCGCTTCCAGGACCTCGATGGCTTTTTCGGGAAGACAGCGGTCGAGGTCGTCCACAAAGACCGCAACGAATTTGAGTGTTCTGGCTTGGAGAAAAGAGTTGACTGCCGTGGCAAAGCCGTTTTGAAATTGTTCGAGCGATTTCACTTGCTCTTCGTGAAGCCGAACCTTTTCACGCTGGATCGCCGCGAGCAGTGAATCGGCTTCGGCGTCGGGATTCTTCATCAATGCATCGGAGATTTGCTGCAATGCCGACGCGCCGGGAATAAACGACAAACTGAGAGTAAGCGCGCCTTTTGCTACGCCTTTGGCACCGGACTGGATGAACTTGCTCCAGTCAATTTCAACGGCGCCCAACTTGTCACGATCTACGCTCTGGTAAAGACTGTCATGCAGTTTTTGCAGCTGCTCGCGCGTTTGCGCCTCCTCCGGCGGTAGCGCATCTCGCAGTGTGCTGAGCACCTGCACCAGGAGCGCGCGCCACAGGGTCTCTTCTTTGTCGTATTTCCACGCGTCAAACCAGATCGTCTGGGCATGTGCTTTGTCCAAATCTTTTTGCATCATCCGCATCAGACTGGTCTTGCCGCTGCCCCAATTGCCAAAGATGCCAATCGTGATCGGCGTCTCGGCGCTTGTCACGACGCGGACCAGCGCGCGCTGGTAATCCTCAAACCCAAGTTGGTCCTCGACGGTGACTTTATCGGACCAGGTGAGTGATGACATATGGGACCTCAAGAAAACCAATTACGTGTGAACCATTCATGGTGGCGCAGAATAACCGCATGAAATTGTAACATGCGCGGGAGAGGGGCGTCAACGACCGGGACGCGCATGGGGATGCATCATATTTTTGCCCCGAAATCAGTTTCAACTGATTTTATCCTGATCAAGCCCCCGAATTGATTCGGGGCGGTGCAGCGTGCCAAGTCGTGACGCACACTCGACGCGCATAGGTGTGCGTCCTGTTTTGATACCGCTGGCGAATTCCCGTCGCCGATCCCGCCGCCAAATGAATTTGGCGTCTAATTGAGGTGCAAATCGGTTACAAACCGATTTCGCCGGCAGAGGCGCAAATGAGCGGATATTGTGTTGTATAATCGAATGGAAAGGATGATGAAACATGAGTGCTGAAGCAAATGTTGTGGTCCAAGCCATTGTTTCCGAACTCGCCAATTTGCCGGACGAGAAAATCGTCGAAGTATTGGATTTTGTGCGCTTTTTGCGAGTGCGCTACAGCACGAACATAAAGCGTTATGCGCCGCGCGTGGTGAACGAGGAGCAGTGGACAGAACTTTATACTGATAGTGCGGAAGAGGATATTCTGCTTGCAGAAGCGGGATTAGAGGATTACGCGGCGGGGTTAGCGCGCGAGGATTATGCTATACTTGGCCGGCGCCGCGCGGAACACCGTGGCGCGGGAGTCAAATATGAAACGCACTCTGGTTGAACTGCCTGAACAACAGTGGCAGCGGCTAAATCAATTGAGTCGCCAGCGTGATATGTCCATGGCAGAATTGATCCGTCGCGCCATTGATCAAGTCTACCCTCCTCGCCATCGGACGCGCTTTGGGCGCGCTCTGGACGCGATCACTGGAATGTGGCATGATCGCGAAGATTTGGGTTCCACCGAATCCTATGTCCGCAAACTGCGTCAAGATGACCGGTGGGAACGATGGCTGCCAAATACTTGATAGACAGCGATGTACTCATCGAAATCCTGCGGAACAACGTCGCCATCGCGGCTGCGCTCAAAGCGCTCGACCACGCAGGTGAGACGTTATGCTATTCCCCAATCACTAAAGCTGAAGTTTATCACGGCTTGCGCACCGGCGAGGAAGAGCGCACAGAACGAGTGTTTGCCGCGATGGAATGCCTCTGGATTGATGATGCGATCGGCCAAAGCGCTGGCGAGTACCTGAGAAAATTTCGCAAAAGTCATGGCGTGCAGTTGGCAGACGCACTCATCGCCGCAACCGCTCGCCACCATCAAGCTAATCTGATTACGCTCAATCGTCGCCACTATCCAATGGCAGATATTCAATTCCACGACATTTCGCGCACGCGCCTTACCGAGTAAGGCAATAGACGACTCTATGCTCCAAAAGAGTTCTTACAGGGTTTACCCCGAAGGACTGAGGGGTTCAAAATGACAAACCTGTGGAGCAAAAAGAGAATCGCGGCCTCGTGTGCCGCGGTTCTCTTTTTATTGATGTATCCCAAGTGAGATTATCGTGCTTCCGTGGGCCGAACGATGGCAGGTTGGGCGGCGTTTTGGATGCCGCGCGGCGGGGGGGGTGCGGGGGTGGGTTTTTCGGCGAGGGCGTGGGCTTGAGTGGGCTGGTCGGACTTGGCGCGGGCGTCGTTGAGCGCGGTGTCGTAATCGTGCAAACATTCCCAACGGTTGTTGGGTCCGAAATAGGCGGTCGAGCCGCCGATCCAGAACGGATAGTCGCACGCGCTGCCGGACTCGGCGTCAAAGAGGGCGGTGTTGTAATCAAATTCGTGACCCGCGCCAAAGGTGACCTCGAAACAGTTGTTGAGCGCGCCCGCGCATTGGTTGTTGTAGAAATGAATGTTGGCGCTGCCATAGCCGCCGTCGCCGTTGGCGTAATAACAGTTGCTCGCGCCGCGACATTGATTGTTGAGCACGAGGGTGTTGACCACGTCGGTCATGACGAGCGCGGAACTTTCGCAGCCGTTGGCGTGATAGACATTGTCCAGCCCGTCGCACGCGCGGTTTATGCGATTGAACTGATTGCCCACCACGTAATCGCCTCGTGTTTGCAAAAGCATCACCCCCCAGCCGTTGTGGTCGCTAAAGGAGTTGTTGATTACCTTGTTGCTAAAACCGCGATGCGCCAGGACGCCCGCCGTACCGGTGTTGAACTGCGAATCGAGCACCGCCGCGTTGGACGTGTTTTCCAGCAGAATCCCGCCGCCGTAACCGAGCGCGCCGCCGATTTCGGGGGTGTGGAAACAGTTGGGGTAGAGACAGAGCCAGCGATTCAGATCGTTTTCGTGGGTCGCGCCCTCGACGTGCACGCCGACGATGGAAATGTTGCTCCCCTGCACGGTGATGGCAAAGCGGCGCGGTTCGCCCTTGACGAGCGCGGTGCGGTCGGGGTCGCCATAAAGAGTGAGGTTGTTGCCCTGAATTTCAAACGGCGCATACACGTTGCCCGCGCACAAGAGGGTGGACTGCGTGACGACCGCGGGCATTTGGTCGGCGGGGGTGCAGGTTTTGGGTCGGGCGGCGAGACGAATCTCGGCAGACTGGAAATTGGCATAACCCGGAACGCTCACGGGGACCCGTTGGGCGACGAGATTGGCGGGCATCGGGACGATGACCGGCGGGCGTTCCTCGAGGGTCTCGACGATGGGTGTCGGCGTCCACGTCGCAGGGCGCGGGGTGGGCGGTTCGCCGGTGACGACAATGTAATAAATGGTCGGCGTGACGGTAGGGACGCTGGTGACGACGACAAAGCGCGGTTCGGGCGTGGCACTGCGCAGGGGCGCATCCGTGGCAGGCGGGGCATCGGTGGCGGGTGGTCCGGTGACGCGATAAACTTGCGTGGGCGTCGGGGTCTGGGTGGGCGCGGTGACGGTGGCGGCGAGTTGGATGAGGGCGGCGTCTTGAGAGCCGGCCGCGACTGCCAGTAACGCGAGCCGGCCTGCCACGTAATCCTGTTGTGGCGCATAGTCGCGGGCGAGGGCGATGATGCGCTCGGTGGTGCGCGGGTCGTTCAGACGGGCGAGGCGCTGTTGGGCAATGGCGATGTTCTGATCAACCGCATATGCTTCGGCGACCATGAGGATATAGTCGTCCTGGTCGGCGCGGGAGAGCCGGAGCGTTTGCGGAACGGGCGGGACGAGCCAGGTTTGGGCGATGAAAAAGCCGAGCACGACGCCGACGACGACGGCGAGGAGGAGGAGGAGGATGCGGCGGCGGCGACCGGGGGTGTCGGTTTGTTCGGAAGCGAGCTGGTCGCGAAAATCGTCAAGGGGAAGACGGGACACGAGGGGATTGTATAATGCGGCGCGCGGGGAGGCAATAGGAGAAATAGCAGATGGCGGATGGCGGATGGCGGATTTTCGATTTTCGATATAGGGTGTGCTAGAATCCGCTGTTTGTGCTCGTATAAAACATTAGGGAAACGATGATGCGAAACGAACTTTATATATCGGTGGACGTCGAGACTTCGGGACCGATTCCGGGCGAGTATTCGATGCTGTCGCTTGGGGCGTGTGTGGTGGGCGAACCGGAGCGGAAATTTTATGTGGAACTGGCGCCGCTGAACGACAATTTTACGGCGGAGGCGATGGAGACGTGCGATCTGTCGCTGGCGGAACTGCAGCGTCGGGGCACAGAGCCGGGGGCGGCGATGGAGAAATTCGCGGACTGGGTGGACGGGATGCGGGACGGGCGGCGGCCCGTTTTTGTGGGGTTCAATGCGCCGTTCGATTGGAGTTTTGTGAATTATTATTTCATTCGCTTTGGCGGACCCGGAAAAAATCCTTTTGGGCATACGGCGATTGATATCAAATCGTATTACATGGGCGCGTTTGGCACATCCTGGGCAGCGACGAGCATGAAGCGGCTGCCGCCCGAGATTCACGCGCCGGACAAGCCGCTGGCGCACAATGCGCTGGACGATGCGATACAGCAGGGAGAGATTTTTGAAAGACTCTTGCAGAGTAGAGTTGCGAAATTGAAAGTAGCAGAATAGAGGATTGTGAATTGTGATTTTCGATTGCTGATTGATGATTGCTGATTGGCGAACTGCGACGGGCGATAAGCGATTGGGGAATCGGCTGCGGTCTGATTTGGCGCAATGCGAATTTTTTCGAGACGATTGTTGGCGTGGTACGGCAAGCACAAGCGGGATTTGCCGTGGCGGCGGACGCGGACACCGTACCGGATCTGGCTGTCGGAAATCTTGTTGCAGCAAACGCGCGTCGAAGCGGTGATTCCGTATTACGAACGGTTCCTGGAACGGTTCCCGGATGTGTTTGCGCTGGCGGACGCGCCGTTGGACGACGTATTGAAAACGTGGGAGGGCGCGGGGTATTATGCGCGGGCGCGCAACTTGCACCGCGCGGCGCAGATTGTGGCGAACGAGTGCGGGGGAAAATTTCCGCGCACGGTGGAAGACTTGTTGGAACTGCCGGGGATCGGGCGCTATACGGCGGGGGCGATTGCGAGCATCGCGTTCGGGGTGAATACGCCGGTCGTGGATGGGAACGTGACGCGGGTGCTGTGCCGCTATTTCGGGATTCGCGAGGACCCGAGGACGAGCGCGGCGCAAAAGGAATTGTGGAAGATTGCAGCCGACTTGCTACCCGATGGGCGCGCGGGCGAGTTTAATCAGGCGCTGATGGAATTGGGCGCGACGGTGTGCTTGCCCAAAAACCCGCGTTGTTTATTGTGTCCCGTAAGCAGGGACTGTGTCGCGCGGCGAGAAGGATTGCAGAATGTGCTGCCGGTGAAACGCGCAAAAAAAACGCTGCCGCACAAGGTGATTGCGGCCGGGGTGATTTTCAAGCGCGGAAAAATTTTGATTCAACAGCGATCGAACGAGGGACTGCTCGGCGGGTTGTGGGAGTTTCCCGGCGGCAAGGTGGAAGCGGGCGAGAGTTTGGTCGAGTGTGTGGGGCGCGAGGTGCGCGAAGAGTTGGGGATCGAGGTGCGCGTGGGCGAGAGAATTGTCGCGGTGGAGCACGCGTATTCGCATTTTTCAATCACACTGCACGCGTTTCGATGCGAATTCCTTTCGGGGAGAGCCAGGGCGGCGAGCGCGCAGAGATTCAACTGGGTGACGCCGGAGGAATTGGGCGAATATGCGTTTCCGGCGGCGAACAAACGGATCATCAGGGAACTGGTGAAAAAGAAAACTCGGCTGGAATGATAAAAAGCGTCATTCCAGCCGAGTTTTCTTTTAAGTTGGACTGAGCGGCTCGTCTTTGGGGGCGTCGGGGGGGAGACCCGAAAATTCGCTTTCGTCCACATATTGTTCGCCCGCGGGCGTTTCGGCGACGGGTCCGCTCTCTTGCGCGTCGGTGGGAGCAGGCGCGGCGGCATAGAGTTCGCGCTGGTCTGCGTCGGTGGGAGCAGGCGCGGTGACGTATTCGCCGGTATCCTCGCCGACATTGTCATAGACGGCGGCGGGGATGGTCTGGCGGCTGCCATAGAGATAGAGATAGAGAGACGTTTGCGCGAGAATGTTGGCGATGAGGACAAAGAACGCGACGCCGACAAAGAGCAAAAGGGCGACGAAAAACGGCTCGCCGCACGCCAGACTGCCCGCGGGTTCGCAAGGCGTGGCGCGAATCCAGATGTAATAGACCGTATAAAACGCGGCAAAGGCAATAACGGGCAGGACCGCGCCGACGACGTATGCCCATCCTCCCAAAAAGCGTTCCAGCGCATAGGTGACGCCCGCGCCGAACGCGGTCGTCAGGACGAGCGCGCCGCAACACAAGAATGCAAGCATGAATTCCATAAGCATTTACAAAAAGACCGGAATCTGCGTTACACGGTTTGGAGGGAACGGATACCCCGAACGAGCGCGGCGATATCCTCCTCGATATTGAAAAAGCCGGTGGCAACCCGATTTAATAACGGTTCGGGGACATGGCGTATGACGATGTTTTGCGCAGACAGCCCGGCGGTGAGATCGGCGGGCGGGATATCATCCACGGAAAAATGGACGAGGCCCCCAATCCGGTCGCGCGGCATATAGAGCCGAAGCCCGGGAATTTTTCCCAGTTCCTCATACGCACACTGCGCGAGTTCGCGCGTGCGGCGGTGCGCCCATTCCCAACCGACCTCGTCGCGAATCCATTTCAGCCCCTCGTTGAACCCAAAGAGCGAAGGGGCATAATGGAACGCGTATTGATAACGCATGGCGTCGTCGCCAAAGACAATTTCGGCGTCGGCATGGGCGACGCGATTTTTGATCGTATAGTAGCCGCTAAAGGTGTTTTGGATTTTGGATTGCATGTCCTTGCGAACATAGAGCGCGCCGATGCCGTCGGGTCCGCACAACCATTTTTGCCCCGAGAGCGCGTATGCATCCACGCCGAGATCATGGACGCGCGCCGGGACCATGCCCGCCGCCTGCGCGGCATCGCAGACGACGACCGCGCCGACCTGATGCGCCATGTCCGATAGTTCGCGCATGGGCAAGACCGCGCCGGTCGTCCACGAGACATGCGAAAGGACGACGGCTCGAGTGCGGGGGGTCAACGCGCGTTCGAGCGAGACGACGGGGTCGCAATCGCACAACCCGATGTCGGTATAGATGACGTTGACGCCGTAACGCGCCTTGAGGAGCGCGGCGGGGTTGAGACCGCCTTCGTGCTCGCTGTTGGCAGTGACGAGTTCGTCGCCGGGCTGCCAATCGAGACCAAGGAGGGCAATGTTCATGCCTTCGGTGGTGTTGTGGGTCAGAGCAATCTCGTCGAGTGAGCAGCCGAGGAGTTCGGCGATGAGGGCGCGTGATTCGGCAAGGACCGCCGACGCGCGTTCGGAGGCGGGTCCGATGCGCCCGTGTTCGAGCTCGTCACAGGCGTACGCGGTGATGGCATCCACGGTGCGGCGGCTGAGTGGACCATTGGTGCCGGTGTTGAGATAGACCTCGCGCGTGACGGCGGGCATTTGGGCGCGGATCATGGCGATTTTGTGGTGGTCGGAAGAGGTGGAAAGTTGGGACATGAGATCGTTGACGAATGACGACGGACGATGGACGGACGACGATGGACGGCAGAGATTTGGAACGCGAGAGACGCTAAAAAGCGCGAAACCCGCGAAAGTGGAACCAGAGCATTCCGGATGAGCGGGAATGTCGGTCCAGT
>JADZCJ010000102.1 GCA_020851635.1 Anaerolineae bacterium | reverse complement strand
TGTCGGTCTCGTATTCAATGTGCGAAATGTTGATCGTGACGCCGCGGGCGCGCTCTTCGGGCGCATTGTCAATCTGGTCGTAGGCGCGGAACGAAACGCTGGGGTTCTTCATCGCCAGCACTTTGGTAATCGCTGCCGACAGGGTCGTCTTGCCGTGATCCACGTGCCCGATCGTCCCCACGTTCACATGCGGTTTCGTGCGTTCAAATTTTCCTTTTGCCATTCGAGATAACTCCTTGGGTATTAGTGGAGCCCCTGATGAGAATCGGACTCATGACCTTGCCCTTACCAAGGGCACGCTCTGCCATCTGAGCTACAGGGGCATGTTGTCAAGCAAAAGTTCCCGCTTGCTTGACAGTGGGGAGAGAGGGATTCGAACCCCCTAATCCGTATGGAACGTGATTTACAGTCACGCGCGGCTCGCCATCTCCGCGGTCTCCCCGGGACGATTTCTGATTTGAGATTGATGATTTCAGATTTTGAGAGCCGGCGGTCAGACTCGAACTGACGGCCAGCTGTTTACAAAACAGCTGCTCTACCAACTGAGCTACGCCGGCGTCATTTACGATTTACAAGACCCTTGCCCCTTGAAAATTTCCCTACTACACCCACAGGCGCATAATGGTCTTGGTTTTCTCGGCGTCGACACGGTTAGGTTCCACCAAACGCGGAATCCTTACCCGTCTACAGCAAGCGAAGATTATATGCGCGTTGGGTACAAGCGTCAAATTTTAGGGTGTTTTCCTTGCTATTCAAACTACAAGACCTTGCGCGAGTTTGGGTTGAATCCCTTTTGCCAGTCGCTGCATGCGCGCTTTGTAGAGTACGATGGAACCGGCGACAGAGACGTTGAGGGACGGCGTTTTGCCCCACATCGGGAGCTGTACCATGTAATCGCACTTGTCGCGCGTGAGGCGGCGCAGTCCGTCCACCTCGCTGCCGACGACAAAAGCGATGGGACCTGTATAGTCGGCCTGGTCAAACGGGATTGCCCTGGGCGCGGCTTCGATGCCGACGACCCAGATGCTGTGCCTTTTCAATTCCTCGATAGTCTGCGCCAGGTTCGTCACCTGCGCGATGCTCAAAAAATCCACCGCGCCCGCCGACGCCTTCCGCACCTGTGCCGTCACGCTCGCCTGACGATGTTCGGGAATAATCACCCCATGCACGCCAATAACCTCGGCAGTCCGCAAGAGCGCGCCAAAATTGGTGACATATTGGATGTTGTCGAGCAGCAACAGAAACGGCGGCTCGCCACTGGCATGCGCCGCCGTCAAGATGTCCGGCAGATCAACGTATTGAAACTCGGGCGCCTCGGCGACAATGCCCTGATGTAGTGAGCCGCGCTTGACCATGTGATCGAGCGCGGCGCGTTCGACCTCGACAATGGGAATATTATCGCGGCGCGCCAGGTCCAACGCCTCGCCCAACATGCCGTCGCGTTTTGTGCCCCGCGCAATCAAGACCCGGCGCACATCCGCGCCTGCGCGCAGCGCCTGTAGAACTGCGTTACGACCATAGATCAACTCGGTCGCAGGTTCGTGTGAATGACGTTTCTCTGCGCCCATTCCGCTATTTGGTTTTTTTCCAGGTCGTGCCCTGCGCGCTGTCGGCGATTTCGATGCCCATCTCGGTCAGCTGGGCGCGCACTCCATCGGCCTCTTTATATTTTTTCGCCGCGCGCAGCGCGTTCCGTTCGGCTACGAGCGCGTCAATTTTGGCAGATTCGTCCGCACTCACAGCATGTGTCGGTTCTCGCAGCGTGAGACCCAGGACGTCTGCCAATTCGAGGAGCGTAGCTTGCGCGGCGGCGAGTTGCGCCGGGGAGCTGCCCTCGCCGCGAGCGCGATTGATTTCGCGTGCGAGGTCATAGAGCGCGCCGAGCGCGCCCGCCGTATTCAGGTCGTCGTCCATCATCGTGATAAATTTTTCGCGCGCTTGCGCGGCAGATTCCGAGAGCGCGTCGTTCGCTTCTGGACCGGGCGCAACCGCATCCTTGACCGCCGCGCGCAATTTATCCAGCCCGCGCTCGGCAGCGTCCACACCGTCCTCCGTCCACGCCAGCGGCGAACGATAGTGCGTGCCGAGAATAAATGCGCGGATGGCATCGCTGCTGTGCCGCGAGAGCGCATCGGGGATATAGATCAATCCGCCAAGATGGCGCGTCATTTTTTCCTGTCCGGGCAGGTGCAAGAGCGCGTTGTGCACCCAATAGTGCGCAAACTCTTTGCCGGTGTATGACTCGGACTGGGCAATTTCGTTCTCGTGATGGGGAAAGAGCACGTCTTGGCCACCGCCATGAATATCAATCTGCGGACCGTGCTGTTCCAGGTTCATCGCCGAGCATTCGATATGCCAGCCCGGGCGACCGGGTCCCCACGGCGAGTCCCACGCGGGTTCGCCCGACTTGGACGCTTTCCAGAGGGCAAAGTCCATCGGGTCATTTTTGCGCTCATCCACCGCCACGCGTGCGCCCGCTTCCATCTCATCGAGCGAACGATGCGATAGCTTGCCGTAATCCTCGTCGGCGCGCACACGGAAATAGACATCACCATCCAGCTCGTACGCCATGCCTTTTTCGATCAGTCCCTGCGTCATTTTGATGATGGTGGGGATCGCTTCGGTAGCGCGCGGATAAACGTCCGCGCGCCGGATGTTGAGCGAGTCCATTTCGCTCAAAAAGCGCGCAATGTATTTCTCCGCCAGCGCCTGGATCGTCGTGTTTTCTTTGCGCGCCGTCTCGATGATGCGGTCTTCGATATCGGTAAAATTCTGGACGTGCTTGACGTCATAGCCGCGGAATTTCAGATAGCGCTTGAGGGTGTCAAAAATGATGTATGAGAGGGCATGTCCGATATGCGCGGGTCCATACAGGTTGGGACCACAAACATACATGGCGACATGGTTGCCCACGCGCGGGACAAATTCGGTTTTCCGGCGAGAGAGCGTGTTGTAGAGATAGAGAGCCATTCCTATTTTCCGTTCGCGGGAGTCGCAAAAATCATGCGCCCCTGATTCGTTTGTAACATGCGCGTGACGGTTACGTCAATGCTGTTGCCGAGATATTTTTTGCCGTTTTCGACCACGACCATCGTTCCATCGTCGAGATAGGCGACCCCCTGCCCCAACTCTTTGCCTTCCTGCACAAGTTTGACGTGCATGTTTTCGCCGGGCAGGACGATGGCGCGCAGGGCATTCGCCAGCTCATTGACGTTCAGAACACGGACCCCCTGAATTTCAGCCACCTTGTTGAGGTTAAAGTCATTGGTGAGAACAGGGGCGCGCAGCTGCTTGGCAAGGCGGACGAGTTTGTCGTCCACCTCGCGCACTTCTTCGACGTCCATGTCCGTGATCTTGATGGGGACGACCGATTCTTTTTGGAGCTTGTTGAGCATATCAAGCCCGCGCCGCCCGCGATTGCGCCGCAAAGGATCGGACGAATCGGCAATGTGCTGCAATTCGTTCAAGACAAAGCGCGGAATGGTCAGCACACCGTCCAAAAAGCCGGTGCGTGACACATCTGCGATACGCCCGTCAATAATCACGCTGGTGTCGAGGAGGATGATGCGTTCCGACGGGCTTTCGGGTCCTGCCCCTTTGCGATTGCCCTCGCGCGAGAGACGCCCGCCAAAGAGACTAAAAATGTCCCGTTCGCGCATGACCATGACCCAGGCGCCGATATAGCCAAAGAGGATGAGCGAGAAAAATGGCAGAATGTTGGCAAAAGGCGGAGGCAAAAGGGAAAGGGGAAAGGCGGTAAGGGCAGCAATGACAAGCCCGATGATAAGACCGATGGTGGCGGCAAGCAACTGTTGGGCGGGGACGCGACGCATCTGACGTCGAAACCAGCGATACGGGCGTATCGTGATCCACGGCGTAATCAGCAAGCCCAGAGCCGCTCCGGCGAGCAGCAAAACAAGAATAAACCGAATGTCACGGTCGGGCTGGGCGGAGAGCGCCTCGCCGATGCGCCAGCCCAGAATTGCAAACACGACCATGCCAATCAGCCGAAAGATAAATTCGATTGACATATGACCTCCTGCAATCCGAGCGGCATGATGTGGGGCGAGTGCCGGAGCTAATTTGCGCCGGGCGTCGCAGGTTGTGCGACGCAGATAATAGGTTGCCCCTCGCGCAGGCATAATCCCAACCACACGTCGGATGAGCGGAGCGATAAAAGCCGTCAAATGACGGCAAGGAAAAAAAAAGTGTACCCCAACGGCACACTTGGTTTCGCGCCGGCGACAAGGTCGCGCACGCGGAACGGATTGACCACTATCTCATCGAAAAGCGGCGGCGATGCCAACTTGCAATGGATAGAGGAGTCATCGGCTCCCAAAGCTGGCAGATCATCGGAGGAACCGACTACAGGTGTGCAAACTCCATATGAACCACAGACATCAGAAAAAGAGAGGAGAACAGGATAACCCTGTGGAATAAATACGCTCATTTACGGGGCGATAAATGTGCCCCGAAAAATCGCAAGGATATTAACATAAGGGGTACCCAATGTCAAAGAAAAAAGGATATTTTTGGGCACAGTCCGCCGGTCCGCGCGACTGACTCGGCTCCGGGTTTGAAATACAGACCCAAGGTGAGCAAAAAGCGGCATCACTATGCGTATCCTGAATTTTGTGCCCGCGCGCACCTACACTATAATCCGTCCCGTCAGTTCTGCTCGCGATGAGTCAAGCAATCGCAATGCCGGACGACGGGTGAATCTCTTGCTGTCGGATCACCCTTAAATTGCAAGGAGCAAAAGATGAACAAGTCGTATCTCAAGACTAAAAAGGGCGTCGTCAAGGTCACCTTTGAGCTGCCGACCGACGTTGCGGCGCAACAAGCCGTCGTCGTGGGCGAATTCAACAACTGGGACCCGGCCGCGACCCCCATGAAGCGGAAAAAGGACGGAACTTTTACCGCCGCGCTGAATCTGGAAGCGGGCAAGCAGTACCGCTACAGATATTATTTGGACGGCGAACGTTGGGAAAATGATCCCCAACCTGACGCCCTGGTGCCCAACATCTTTGGCACGCAAGATTCGCTGATTACGACCTGATTCCCCGCAGTTTCGGTGCGATAGCTTGCGCCCTGCCAGGCATCCCCGTTGAACAGGTTGGTTTCAAGTCTGTCTACAACATCTCTCAAGATTGGATTTTCAATGATTCTGGTTTCAGAATTTGCGTAAAAACCCGACAGACGCGTATCTGTCGGGTCAATTTTGAGATGAGTTATAGCGACTTGTTCCGGAACGACGCGCGCGACCAGTTCGCGCGCGTTGTCTTGTCGAATCTCTTTGTTTTGTGAATGCCAAATCGCGGGCGTATAATCCCGCCCATGAATACTGTATTGGAAGCCCGCATTCGCGCCGCCGGCGCCGAAATGAACAAACCCGGCCGCTGGCGCGTTGCGCTCGAACAACTCGACCAGGCAACACAACAAATTCTCGCCTCACCCGAATTTGACCCACATGCGGCGCAACTGGCGCTCGACAACCTGCACGCGCTCTACCAGTGGGCGGGCGTGATGCAAAACCACGAACTTCGCCGCTTGAATAATGCCCTTGTACAATTGACGGCCGCGTTCGGTTCGAATCCGTAACGTCAGATGTTTGATACATTTGCGCGCACAAAAATTTTAAGATTCACATTAATTGACACGCTCAATTAGTATGTTATAGTACCCGATAAATTTACACGCGCAGGTCACACCCATTCGCCACAAACGTTTGCTCGACCGCGTGTGAATGCCGCGATGCAATCTGATTCTACTGATTCTGCAACAGACCAAGCTAACGTCTGAACTCTTATCAGCCCTCACCAATGACGGTTTGGCGGGGGCTGATTTTTTGTTGTCGGAGAACGAGGAGGAAAAAACATGTACGCGACCTGTCCCGAATGTGACGCGAGCATCCAGCTGACCAAACCGATCAAGGGTGAAATCATCACCTGCCCCGACTGCGGCGCCGAGTTGGAACTCGTCAGCGAGAATCCGCTCAAACTGGCATTGGCGCCAAAAGAAGAAGAAGACTGGGGAGAATAAAGCGTATTTTTTGATTTTCGATTTCTGATTTGCGATTGTCCGACCCCCAAATCGAACTCGATCGAAAATCGAAAATCGAGATTTCAAAATGAGAATTGCTGTTCTCTATTCCCGCGCTCGTGTGGAAGAAAAGATCTTGTTTGAAATGTTGGACGCGCGCGGCATCGAGTATGACCGCATAGACGACCGGGATATTGCATTTGATTTGGGCAACCCCGCGCCGTGGCGCAAATACGATGTGGTGCTGGACCGCAGCATCAATTTCTCGCGCGCCCTTTACACCCTGCGCGTCTTGAACGATTGGGGCATTCCGACGGTCAATACCGCGCGTGTCACCGAGACCTGCGGGGACAAACTGTTGACGTCATCCGTCCTGTTTCGCGCGGGCGTGCCTTCGCCAACGGTCCAGGTCGCGTTTACCGCCGAATCGGCGCTCAAGACAATGCAAGAGATGGGCTTTCCCGTCATCTTGAAACCTGTCATTGGCTCGTGGGGGCGGCTGCTCTCGAAAATCAATGATCGCGATTCCGCCGAAGCGATTCTCGAACACAAAGAAGTTCTCGGCTCGTATCAGCATTCCATTTTCTATATTCAGGAATATATCGAGAAACCGGAACGCGATATCCGCGCCTTTGTGGTCGGGGACCGGACGATTGCCGCCATCTATCGCCGTTCCGAACATTGGATTACAAACACGGCGCGCGGCGGTGAGGCGTCCAATTGCCCCGTTACGCCCGAGCTGGACGCGATTTGCGTGGCGGCGTCCCGGGCGGTGGGTGGAGGCATTACGGGCGTGGATGTTTTGGAAGACCGCGAGCGCGGCTTTTTGATAAACGAAGTCAATCACACGATCGAGTTCCGAAACAGCATCGCGACAACGGGCGTGGATATTCCAAACAAGATTATTGATTACGCGCTTGCCGTCGGGCGCGGTGAAATTAAAAACGATACGAATAACCAATGAAAATCTCTATTGTAGGCGGTTCGGGCTATACGGGTGGGGACTTGCTGCGGCTGTTGCTGCGGCATCCCGGCGTCGAACTTGCTCAGGTGACATCCGAATCGCATGTGGGCGAGTATGTCTATCAAACCCATCCGAATCTGCGCGGGCAGACGATGATGCAGTACACGGCGCGCTCGGAACTGCAGCCGTGCGACCTTTTGTTTCTCGCGCTGCCGCATGGCGAAGCGCAGAAAAATATAAAACATTATGCATCGCTCGCTCCGAAACTCGTTGATTTGAGCGCGGACTTTCGTTTGCGCGACGCGGACAAATATGCGGAATGGTACGGCGATCACGCCGATGTCGAGTGGCTCTCAAAGTTTGTGTACGGACTGCCCGAATTGCGCCGCGACGAGATCAAACCCGCATCCTATATCAGCGGCGTCGGTTGTAATGCGACCTGCGCCAACCTGGCGCTTTTGCCTTTGGTCAAAGCAGGACTGGTGGATGAAACCAAACCGATCATTGTTGACGTCAAAGTGGGCTCGAGCGAAGGCGGCAATTCTCCCAACCCGGGTTCGCATCATCCGGAACGTTCATCTGTCATTCGCACCTATGCGCCCACGCGCCACCGGCATACCGCCGAGGTGGAGCAGGAGCTGGGGCTGAACAATGTACATATGACTATTACGTCGGTAGACCTCGTGCGCGGCGCGCTGGCGGCGGCGCATGTCTTTGTCAACAAACCGATCACAGAAAAAGATTTGTGGAAGGCGTATCGCGGCGCATTCCGGCAAGAGCCGTTCGTTCGGATCGTCAAGGACAAAACGGGCGTCTATCGCGTGCCCGAGCCAAAAATCCTGGCAGGGTCCAATTACGCCGATGTGGGCTTTGAACTGGACGAGAAAACGGGTCGCGTGGTCTCGATCTGCGCCATTGACAATTTGATGAAAGGAGCGGCTGGCAGCGCCGTCCAATGCATGAACGTGATGTGCGGGTTTGACGAAAGGACTGCGCTGGATTTTCCGGGGCTGCACCCGATATAGGATTGCTGATTGTTGATTGCTGATTGTTGATTGTGGCGAGATTCGGCGATGAATCAAGAGCAACTCAAAGAACGCACAAAACAATTCGCCCTGCGAGTCATTCGGATGACCGAGGCGATGCCACAGTCACGATCGGGAAACATTATCGCACATCAGCTTTTGCGCTCCGGCACATCGGTCGGCGCAAATTATCGGTCGGCGTGCCGAGCGCGTTCACGTCCGGATTTTATCTCTAAAATCGGCATTGCGATTGAAGAAGCCGATGAATCGCAATACTGGATGGAGTTGAGTGTAGAAGCGGGTATTTTTCCCAGAGCCAAAACGCAGGAACTGATCAACGAGGCAGATGAGCTTATCGCCATTTTGACTGCCTCGACACAGACCGCAAAACGGCATCAGATCAATCAGCAATCAGCAATTCAAAATGGCGTTGGTGCATGAATCAAAAATCAGACGCACAGCAATCCCTTGGTGGGGGATTGGCTCAGGCGACTTTGTAACTCTGTGGCATCCCGGCGTGCG
>JADZCJ010000101.1 GCA_020851635.1 Anaerolineae bacterium | reverse complement strand
TCCATACTTCCTCCTTAGAACAGAAAGTATGAACAAAAACTGCACGATGTCCTGAGTACGTTTGGTTGTTAGAGTGCGCACGATGTCGTGAGTACAACTTACTGCACGATGTCCTGATTATTGAGATATAGGTGCTAGAGATAAATCTTACGTCGTGGAGACATCACCAACAGTCATATCGAGATGTCTACTTATGGCGACAGATCCCGGCGACCTAGTACTTGACCCAACTTGTGGGTCTGGCACTACTGCATATGTCGCCGAACAGTGGGGTAGGCGTTGGATTACAATTGACACATCACGTGTAGCGATGGCATTGGCACGTTCTCGAATTATGGGCGCTCGTTATACCTTTTATCTGTTGAAGGATAGCCCCGAAGGACGGCTTAAGGAATCTGAAATATTGCGTAGCGTCCCACCAAACGCAGCTACGTACAATAATATTCGACTTGGGTTTGTTTATGAACGCATGTCACAAGTTTCTTTACGCTCAACCGCCAACAATGCTGAAATAGATGTCATCTATGACACGTACCAAGAAAAGATGGAGCCTCTGCGGGGACAGCTCAACAAGACGTTCAAACAAACGTGGGAAGAATGGGAAATCCCGCGCGAAACTCAAAAAGATTGGTCATCCGAAGCCAAAAAACTGCATCAGGAATGGTGGCAATTGCGGATCGCCCGGCAAAAAGAAATTGATGCTTCTATAAAAGCCAAAGCCGACTACGAGTACCTCTACGATAAACCCTATGAAGACAAGAAAAAAGTGCGTGTGGCGGGTCCCTTTACGGTGGAGAGTCTCTCTCCGCACCGCACATTGGGCGTGGATGAAAATGACGAATTGATTGATGTCGTTGCCGAGGGGAAAGCCGGATATGCACCCGGTCAGAGCTTTGAACAGATGATCCTTGAGAACCTGAAGACCGCTGGTGTGCAACAATCACACAAACAGGACAAGCTCAACTTTTTCTCCCTGACACCGTGGCCCGGACATTATATTTGCGCTGAAGGACGCTACCTGGAGGGCGGCGATGACAAGGGCAAAGAAAAGCGAGCGGGCATTTTCATCGGTCCCGAGTTCGGCACTGTCTCACGCCCCGATCTGGTGGCTGCCGCGCGTGAAGCTGGTGACGCCGGATTCGATGTGCTGGTCGCGTGCGCCTTTAACTATGATGCCCGTTCCACCGAGTTTAGCAAACTGGGAAAAATTCCCGTGCTTCAAGCGCGCATGAACGCAGACCTGCACATGGCAGGCGATTTGAAAAACACGGGCAAGGGCAACCTGTTTGTCATTTTTGGCGAGCCGGATATTCAGCTGCTCGACGCCGAAAATGGGCAGGTGCAGGTCAAACTCAATGGCGTGGATGTGTTTCATCCAGACACCGGCGAGGTTACAAGTGACAATGCGGATGGCATTGCTTGTTGGTTCATTGATACCGACTATAACGAGGAAAGTTTCTTTGTCCGTCACGCCTATTTTCTTGGCGCCAACGATCCCTATTCCGCGCTCAAGACCACACTCAAAGCTGAAATCAACCAAGAAGCGTGGGCATCGCTCCACAGTGACATCTCGCGTCCCTTCCCCAAGCCCGCGACGGGTCGCATCGCGGTCAAGGTGATCAACCATCTCGGGGACGAAGTGATGAAGGTCTTCAAGGTGAAATGATGGAATTTCGCATCGCAGATACTTTTGTAGACAGTCTTGCCAAACTAAACAACGAGGAACAGAAAGCGGTCAAGACCACTGTGGTTGATCTGCAAATCAACCCGACCGGCGCGGGCATGAGTTTCCACAAACTCGACCGGGCACAGGACCCGAACTTTGCGTCGGTGCGTGTCTCGCGCGACATCCGTCTCATCGTTCATACAAGCAAAGCCAGTCTGCTCATTTGCTATGTGGATCATCACGACAGCGCCTATCAATGGGCAAGCCGGCGCAGAATCCAAACCCATCCCACGACCGGCGCGGCACAATTGGTTCAAGTTCGCGAGACGGTTCAGGAGATTGTGATCCCGAACTATGTGGTTAAAGACAGCCCCAAGCCGCGTTTATTCGCCGGCAAATCAGATGAGGAGCTGCTTGGCTATGGCGTTCCGCCGGAATGGCTGACAGATGTACGCGGTGCTGATGAGGACGGCTTGCTCGTGCTGGCCGAGCATCTTCCCCAAGAGGCAGCCGAAGCGTTGCTCGAAATTGCTACGGGCGGAAAACCTCAAGCCGCTCCCGTACGCGTCTCCACCGCCAATCCCTTTGAGCATCCCGACGCGCTGCGCCGCTTCCGCATTATGGGCGACGCAGAGGAACTTGTACGCGCTCTCGAATATCCGTGGGAAAAATGGACCGTTTTCCTGCATCCTGAGCAACGCCGCATCGCCACGGGCGACTATAACGGTCCCGCACGCGTCTCGGGTTCTGCCGGAACGGGCAAAACGGTAGTGGCGTTACATCGCGCGGTGCATTTGGCAAAAACGAACCCGACCGCGCGTGTCCTGCTAGCGACTTTTTCCCCTACCCTTGCCAATTCCTTACGAGCAAAATTGCGCATCCTGATCCAGAATCAACCGCAGCTGATGGAGCAGGTCGAAGTCTATGCCTTGAACAGCGTCGGCGAGCGCCTCTACAATGCGAACATAGGCAAGGCACATATCGCTTCCCCGGACATCCTCTATCCGGTCATTATGGAGACAGCGGCTCAAGCGGCTGGACATTCTTTCAGCCGTCACTTTTTGATCACCGAATGGGAACAAGTTATAGACGCGTGGCAACTGGACAGTTGGGAGGCATACCGCGATGTCGCGCGTCTGGGTCGCAAAACGCGTCTGCCCGAGAATCTTCGACAAACCTTGTGGGCCATATTTGAGCGGGTCCGGTCCGCGCTCCAGGCGCAGGGACTCACTACCTATGCAGGTTTGTTCAATCAATTAACGGCGCACTATGCAGGCGGTCAGAGGTCGCCTTTTGATTTTATTGTGGTGGATGAAGCTCAGGACATCAACATTCAGCAACTGAGATTTCTGGCGGCGCTCGCCGGAGACCGCCCGAATGGTTTATTCTTTGCCGGAGACCTGGGGCAACGCATCTTTCAACAGCCCTTTTCATGGAAATCGCTTGGTGTGGACGTGCGCGGTCGCTCAAAGACTCTATCCATCAACTACCGCACATCACATCAGATTCGCATGGAAGCGGATAAATTACTTGGGCGAGAGCTTGCCGATGTGGATGGCTTGACTGAGACACGCAGTGGCACAATCTCGGTCTTTAACGGACCCGCCCCCTCCATCGAGACTTTCGAGTCATCTGAAGCCGAGAGCAAGGCAGTTGCTATGTGGATCAAAGCGCGCCTCGCCGATGGCTTGCAGCCCGAGGAGATTGGCATCTTTGTACGGTCAGAGGGACAGCTCCCCAGAGCGATCTCTGCCCTGGACTCTGCCGGAACGGCTTACAAAATACTTGATCAGAAGATGGATCTCTCGGTTGGCAGCGCGTCCCTGGCGACCATGCATCTCGCCAAAGGCCTTGAATTCCGCGCTGTCGCAGTCATGGCTTGCGATGACGAAATCGTTCCCCTGCAAGAACGCATTGAGACCGCGGCGGATGAATCTGACCTCGAAGAGGTCTATAACACCGAACGACAATTGTTGTATGTCGCGTGCACCCGCGCTCGCGATCACCTTATTGTCACAAGTGTTGCCCCCGCCTCCGAGTTTTTGGCAGATATGGGAATGTGAAATGGTGGCGGTTTTCAGGACTCGTGGATGTAAATTACCTATGACTCTCGAAATCAAAACCATTGATACGCTCCATCAAGACCACGCGGGCATTATTGCGGTCTATCTCGTTCCACACGCAAACGGCGCGCTCCTGGTGGACTGCGGTCCCGGCTCGGCGCTCCCTGTCGTGCTGGAGGGTCTGCGCGCCCACAACGTGGGACCGCGCGATATTACAGACGTGCTGCTGACGCACATCCATCTCGATCACGCGGGCGCGGCAGGGTGGTGGTCTCGGCAGGGTGCCACAGTGCATGTGCATCCCATCGGCGCGCCGCATCTGCTCAATCCCGAAAAATTGCTCGCCAGCGCGCAGCGAATCTATGGCGACGACCTGGGGCGGCTGTGGGGCGATTTTCTCGCCGTGCCGACGGAACGTTTGGTGCAGCATCACGATAACGACATCATCGAGATTGGCGGGCACACCTTTGCCGCCATCGAAACGCCCGGACACGCCGAACATCATTTCGCGTATCTGTGCGAGGGCGTTTGCTTTACAGGCGATATCGGCGGCGTGCGTTTGAACGGATTGCGACATGTTCGCCCGCCCACCCCGCCGCCCGAAATCAATTTCACCAAATGGCGCGCCAGTCTCACCCGCCTGCGCGGCGCAAACATCACGCAGTTCGCTCCCACGCATTATGGCTTGTATGGCGATGTGGCATGGCACCTCGACGCGCTCGAACGCAATCTTGATGCGCTCGAACGGTGGACCGCAAGCGAGATGGCGCATCAGCCGGATGTAAATGCTTTTCGCGCACAGTTTGCGTCCTTTTTGCAAGAGTTTGCGGCAAGCGACGGCTATACCGCCGCGCAGGTCCGACCGTACGACAACGCCGCCGGTTCTGACATGTCCGCCGACGGCGTGTACCGGTATTGGAAAAAATATCGCGCCGCATGAGTCCCCGCGTCTCGGTCATCATCCCCAACTGGAACGGCGCGCGCCTTCTCCCCACCTGCCTCCGCGCGCTCGGTCAACAGACCTACCGCGCGTTCGAGACCCTCGTGGTGGACAATGCGTCCACCGATGATTCGTGTGAACTCGTCGCCCGCGAATTTCCAGAGGTCCGCCTGCTCGCGCTCGACCGCAATAGTTTTTTTGCGGGCGCGGTCAACGCGGGCATTCGCGCGACCACCGGCGAAATCATCGTCCTGCTCAACAATGACACGGAAGCGGAACCCGCGTGGCTCCGGGAATTGCTGAGCGCGCTGGATGCGAATCCCCGCGCGGGCATGGCGGCGACAAAACTCCGGCTCTTTGACCGGCGCGACACACTGCACAGCGCGGGCGATTTTTTTCGCGTGAACGGCACACCGGGCAATCGCGGTGTATGGGAGACGGATAGGGGACAATACGACGATCCCGCACATGCCCCGCGCCTATTTGGGACCTGCGGCGGCGCGTGCGCCTATCGGCGCAGTATGCTGGACGAGATCGGGTTGTTTGACGAGGACCTGGAATTTAACTGCGAGGACGTGGACTTGAACTGGCGAGCGCGGTTGGCGGGTTATGATTGTGCGCTGGCTCCAAAAGCGATTGTCTATCACATGCTGAGCGCGTCGGGCGGCGGCGCATTCGCCAGTTTCTATGTTGGGCGCAATTTCATCTCGGTCCTCGCCAAAAACTATCCCGACTCACTCTGGAAAAAACACCGCCGTGCAATCCTGTCTGCCCAGTTCTCTATCACCCGCGATGCCCTGAAACACTGGCGCGGAGAATCCGCCCGCGCGCGCTTGCGCGGGCAGTTGGCGGGGCTTGTCTCCCTCCCGCGCTATTTGAAAAAACGCCGCCAAATCCAAACCATCAAACGCGTGTCGGACGAGGAGATCGAGCGCCTGCTGGCAGAATGATCAAAACACAGCCCACACACCCGCCCACAGCGCGCGCTTTGGCATTTCCCCTTTTTTCCATTAGAATCTCTTGACAGACCGCATGGAAAGCAGCGCCCCCATCGTCCCGGAAACAATCATACCCCTCGTCTCGGTGGTAATTCCTGCCTATAACGAAGCGCGACGCCTGCCGCAAACCCTGCAGCGCGTCAGCGACTATCTTGCCGCGCAGAATTATCCGTCCGAAATCCTGGTGGTAGATGATGGCTCATCGGACAATACGACCGATGTGGTCGAAACGTTTGCCGCGCAACACCCAAACGTCCGACTCATCAGGAATGACCATCGCGGCAAGGGTTATACCGTTCGCACGGGCATGTTGGCAGCGCAGGGACATATCGTCTTGTTTTCCGACGCCGATCTCTCGACCCCGATCGAGGACCTGGAAAAACTGCTCCCGTGGTTCGAACGCGGTTATGACATTGTCATTGGCTCACGTGAAGGCGCGGGCGCAAACCGCATCCATGAACCGATTTACCGACACATTATGGGGCGCGTCTTTAATTCTATCGTGCAGCTGCTGACTGTCCGGGGGATAGAGGACACCCAGTGCGGGTTCAAGGCGTTTCGCGATGAAGTGGCGCAAGATGTATTTTCGCGGATGCTCCTCTATGGCGACAACGCACAGCAAGTGCGCGGAGGCATGGTCACAGCATTTGATGTCGAAGCGCTGTTTATCGGTCACAAATCGGGTTATCGCATTCGAGAAGTGCCCGTTCAATGGCGGTATGGCACCGAGACCAAAGTGAATCCGCTCAAAGATTCTTTTCGCAATTTTCGCGACGTCCTGCTCGTGCGCTGGAACGACATGCGCGGGTTTTACGATCGCGTTCCTGCCCGCCCCACCCGCGACCCCTCTGCCCCCTCACCCAGCCGCGTGAAATCGAAATAGAAAATCGGTTCCCGACATAAACTATACTATTTGCAGTGTCAACTCTGACCGCTTCCGGGCGCGTGGCGCAAATCCCCATCTTGACCTTGCACGCGTTGGACGAAATGTCAAGCCCCATTTCGTTCCCGCCGCATTTGTTTGCGCGCGCCATGCGCCGGTGGCATGCCGACGGCTGGAAGACGATTGATCTCGCCCAAGTCGTGCGCTTGTTGAGCCGGGGAGCAAAGTTTCCCGCCAAAACTTTTGCGCTGACCTTTGACGATGGTTATGCGTCGGTCTATCGCGAAGGGTTTGCTTTGTTTCAAGAGCTCGGCGTGACGGCGACCGTGTTTGTGGCGCCAAACCCGGGCGGAGACACAAACGGCACAACCCCTCTGCCGCGGCTCTCTGAACGCGAAATGCTGCGCTGGAACGAAATCCGCGAATTGCGCGCCCACGGAATCACATTTGGCGCGCACACCATGACCCACGCCAACCTGACGCGATGCAGTGACGCGCAGCTCGACGACGAGCTGCGTACGTCACAGCAAGCGCTTGCCGACGCGCTGGGCGAGCCGATTACGTTGTTTGCCTATCCGTTCGGGAAATATGATGCGCGAGTGCGCGGGCGCGCCGCGCATTTTTTCGATGCCGCGGTCACCGACAGGTTGGGAATTGCCGGCGCCAACAGCGACCGTTACGCGTTGGAGCGCGTCGAGTCATATTATCTGCTCTCGCCGTGGGCGGCGGACGGGTTCACGCGCGCCTGGTTCCCGCATTATCTCGCCGCGCGAAATCTGCCCCGCGCGCTGCGCCGCCGCCTATTGCCCTCATAGCGGCGCGGTCACCCCGCCCCCTATCATTGCCATTCGAAAAGATATTCCATCAAGACTCCGCAGACCATCAGACCCGCGACAAGGACCCCGCCCAAGAGCGCCAAGGTACAGCCCTGAGTGCGGTCGTTCATCCGCCAACTGCCCAACGGTCCGCGCACATGTGTTACACGCAGGGAACGGCGCAAGACAACCGCTTCGATTGCCAGGGCGAGGAGCGCGGCGACCACGACCAGACGCGCCAGCCAGACCCACGAAAAAGTCCCGCTGACCAACAGCGTGCCGCTGATTCCCAGGACAATCAGTCCTCCCAGAACCAGAGCCATCAAGAGCAGGTCAAAAACCAATTTCAGCCGGGGAGACATCTGCGAATCCTCCGGAAACAAATATGCCGAACGGTTTGGCGCCGTTCGGCAATACAGGTCTCATTCAGGCGAGCCGCTACCAAATATACGAGGACGCGCACTTCAGGTTGCAGCCCATTCCGGTTCTGTGCGAGACTCAGCTTGCGGTTTCGGCATCGCCCAACGCGATTGCATGCATGGCGTCAAAGCCGATTTGGATCATCGTTTCCTCACCGCGCCGAAACGCTTCTTCGCCCCAGACCGGTTTGACCTCGGTCGGCGTCCCGTCCGTCGCAAAAAGCGCGCCCGTGCGCCAGCCGCGATATTGCCCGACGATATAAAGCGTGTCACTCTCCATTTCAACCGCAAGCACGCCCGCCCGGGCAAGCTCGTCGCGTCCCTCTCTCGGCGCATAGAACGCGTCGCCCGCCGCGCCGATCCCGAGATGCACGGGCGCACCCATTTTCTTTGCCGCATCTGCGAGCGCGCGCACGACGCCGAACGTCGGCACCGCCGGATAATTCAGCGGCAGATACGAGTTGCCCGTCCCGCCAAAACGCACCGTGCCGGTGGAAATAATAATGTCGCCCGGTCCCAGCCACGGCTGTACCGCTCCGCACGAGCCGACGCGAATAAACGTGTCCGCGCCCATGTGCGCCAACTCTTCCAACGCAATCGCGACCGTCGGACCGCCCATATTGGTCGCACACACGGTCATCAAGACGCCGCGAAAATACCCCGAATAGACCAGATAGCCGCGACTGTCCGTGACGAATTTTGCATCATCCATCAACTGCGCCATCCGTTTCGCGCGGGCAGGGTCGCCGGGCGTGAAACAATAGCGCGAAATGTCCGCGGGGTCACATTTGATATGAAATTCCATGTTCGTTTTTTGTTTGTGATTGCTGATTTATGCCTTTTCAAAACCGTATAGGACACCATAAACCTGCAATCAGGTGCGCCGGTCCGTTTATTGTGCCGACGCCATCAGCAACTCTATAAAACGTTCCTTGTTGATTTCCAAAACCACATGCGCGTTCGGCGCACGCCCGGTGAGATTGAACCAATCAACCGTCGTTTGCCCGCGCGTATGCTCGCCGCGCAATTCCATGCTCATGTAACGGTGCTCGGACTTGGTCACGATCTCGGGTTCAACGGCGATGGCGAGCGCGATTTCGTCGGGCATCAAGAGACCGGGACGCCCCATACGTTTCGTCACATACTCCAGACTCTCGCGCGTCAGCTGCGCCCAAAACTTGCCGCGCGGTGTGTTGACACTCATTAGTTGCTCGACCTGCGCGGGTTCGAGTTGATGATGCAGTGTCGTTTCCCACGAAACGAGCCAAAAGTCCTGCCAGGTTTCAAAAACAATTGCCATCGCCTCGGGGTCCATATAGGCGTTGAATTCGGCGGACGGATTACGGCGATTGTTGCCCGTCCCGCGAATGGTCCCGCCCATAATGACGAGGCGTTTGAATTTGTGCGGCAGCGCGGGGTCGAGGCGCGTCGCCAGCGCAAGATTGGTGAGGGGTCCGATGGCAGCCAGAGTGAGCTCGCCGGGGCGCTCATTCGCCATGCGGACCAGCGCATTGACCGCGTGTTCACCCTCGACGCGTCGTGAGGACGGGAGAAAATTATTGTTGCCAAAACCATCCGCGCCGTGAAAATACGCGCCGTCATATTGGACGGCGAGGAGCCCCGTGCCCGCGCCGCGATAGATGGGCGTTCGGTCGGGCGCAACGCCCAACGCATCGAGCAGAACACACGCGTTGGCGGTAGTTTGGTCCACCCCCACGTTGCCGCCAACGGTGGTGAGCGCATAAATTTTCGCGTCGGGATGCGCCTGCGCCAGCATAATCGCTCGCGCATCATCCACGCCGGGGTCGGTGTCAATAACAAGTTCAACCATTTTTGATTTTTGATTTCTGATCTCTGATTTTTGATTGACCGCCGGCGAACAGCGTTGGACGTTCGACGGCGCGTGCCCGATTCTGTGGCATAATCATCGCATGGCAACGACGACGACTCGGACCCCCGACAAAACAACGCCCGCCACCTCGCTGCGCGGCTATGTGATCGTATTGATCTCGACCTTGCTCTTGTCCTTTACGGGTATTTTGATCAAAACCCTGCTGGTGGATTTCAACATGGTCCCGCTCAATCTCGCGTTTTGGCGGGTGTTGATCGTCACGGCAGCATTGGGGCTGGCTCTGTTGCTCGTGCGCCGTTCCTATTTCAAAATTCGCCTCCAACACCTCATCTATTTTATCGTCATGGGCGTCGTCGGCGTCGGACTACATCAGTTAGCTTGGGTCAATTCCGTCAACCTGAATGGCGCGGCGGTCGCGACGGTGCTGGTCTATATCAATCCAACCATTGTGGCGTTGGCGAGCGTGCGCGTGTTTGGCGAGAAATTGGACCGCACCAAAATCATCGCGCTGGTTTTGACACTGACCGGCATAATTCTGGTCGCGGAAATGTATATTCCTTCCAATCTGCAATTGAACGGCTTGGGCATTCTCGTCGGGCTGCTCACAGGCATCACGTGGGCGAGCTATGCCATCATCGGACAGTTTGTCGCCCGCAAATACTCGCCCTGGGCAACGCTCTTTTACGCTTTTCTTTTCGGCGCCCTCTGTTTACTCCCCATGCAGCTCTATGCGGGCAATTTTTCTAGTCTGGGCACCCAGTGGATGGGTTGGGCAATTCTGCTTTTCCTGTCGCTCGGTCCGACGCTCGTCGGGTTTGGGTTATATACGGTCGGTCTGTCGCAGATCCCTGCCAGCGTGGTCACCCTGCTCGCGACGCTCGAACCCGTATTCAGCATTATTCTCGCGTATGTGTTGTTTGGCGAGGTCCTCGATTTTCCTCAAATCATCGGCGCAGGACTCATTCTCCTGGCAGTCCTTCTCCTCCGTCCGCGTACGACCGTAGAGGTTGTTTGAAACCATGTGCCGCCCTCACCCCCCCCTTGCGTTGATCGAGCCATCTTGTTTCATCAAGCAAGAGGGATGAGCAAGAGCCGTCGCAGCGGTCCCCTATGGCTCAAATTTGAAAAAGTGATAGCGCCAGGCATCCAAATCCACAAATAACCCGTCCCGCCGCAAATCCTCTCCGTCGCGCAGAAACAGATCACCGTTCAGCGCATCCGTCAGCCGCCACACATGCCCGCGCAGGTCATCCCATACCAGACGGACCATTGCCTGCGAACGGCGCGCAGAATAATTGACGACCACCAGCGCGCGTTCCTTCCCATGCTCCCACGTCCAGGCGACAATGTTCTGCGAACTGCTGTTATCGCTCCACCCCGTGCGTTCGCACAGCTGCCAGGTCCCCTCGTGAAACAACGCGGCGTCAACTGTCTTGAGGACCGCGCGGTAAAACAGGTCGAGCTCGTAATCTTTGGGTTCCGGCGCTCGCCGCCGCAGCAAGACCGGCGGTCTGATTTTGCGCCCGTCGAGCTGACCCTCATACAGCAGTTTTGCGCCGGGCAGCGTCAGCACGATCAGGGCAGCCGCGCGCTCTTGCGCCGGCGCAAAAGTCGCCGCCGCGCGTGGCTCGTCGTGATTCTCGATAAAGCGCATCAGGTGGTCCTGATAATCAAGCCCCGCCAACAGATGCTCGCGCACACTCTCGGCATTTTCATGCGCCAGCCGATCATAGAGCCGTTTGTCATAGCAATAATCAAACCCGTTTTGCATCAAAGCGTACTCGAGGTCCCAATACGCCTCGGCAATAAACAGGAAATCAGGTTGCCTTGTCTTGACGGCGTGAATGAGCTCCTCCCAAAACTCGGTCTCGGGTTTCGCTCCCGCGCGTTCGCCCCACGTCTCGGCAAAAATGTCGTTGAGCAGCAGCATCGCCACATCACAGCGGATGCCGTCGCACTGATCCGCGATCGAAAGGACGGTCGTAATGGCGGCAGCGCGCAGACCGGGCTCAAACACGTTGAGCTGCGCCACATCCCGCCACGGCGCAAAATTGGGGTCGCGCCCGTTTGCGATCACATTGCCAGTGACCTCGACAAACTCTTGCGGGGCGCGCGCCAAATCGTCCGCGCTGCCGCGCACGAAATATTCGGGATGTTCGCGCAGCCAGGCATGATCGAGCGCGACATGGTTCGGCACATAATCGAGGATGAGGCGCATCCCGCGCGCGGCGAGTTCCTTGCGCGCGCTCGCCAGCCCGTCGAGTCCGCCCAGATGCGCGTCAACCTCATACGCGCGGACACAATACGCCGAGCCGACGTTATCCGCCGTTGTATAATCCGGCAGCGCGCGCACAAACTCCGCCTCAAGCTCCGCGTCGGCGTTCGAGACAGCAATCCCTGTCGGACTGCGCTGCCACACGCCCATAAACCACACTGCGTCCACGCCAAGCGCAGCGAGCGCATCCCACTCGCGCGTCGGCACATCTCGCAGCGTGATTTCACGCCGATAGCGCGCGCTCAGCTCGCCAAGCCAGAGCCAGGTGTATATTTCATAAATAATCGGTCGGTTGCGCCGTCGCATAAGAGACCCTTCCTAACATGCGGTTTCAACACGCCTATCGTATCACAAATCACACACGAGTCATCATCAGTTTCAGCCCGCGTGCCAAACAAAAAATTCAGCTCGAGAACTCACTCGTGTACGCCCGATGAGTTTCCAACAACTCGTTCAACATTCTCTCTGCCGCGTCATAGTTGCTCACGAGAGGATCGAGCAGCAGCGCCTGGAGCGCCGCCTGGCGGTCGCCATGCACGGCAGCTTGTACGACGCGGTCCTGAATCGCAACTTGATGATTCAACAGCGCCGTGATGCCGTGCGGCAGCGGCGGCACACAGACGGGCATCACTCCCGCGCCGCCGACGACGGCGGGCACTTCGACAATCGCCCAATCGGGCAATCCGGGCAGCGCGCCCCGATTGACCACATTCACATTCAACTCGTATTGATTCAAATCGTTCAACAGCGCCGCCGCCACATCAATCCCCCGCTCGCCCGATTCATTATTCAAAAACTCATCGAGCGACTCGCCCGCCTGTCCCGCGCGCTCGATCCGTTCATCCAACTCGGCGCTTTCGTGCGCGCGTCCGTCAAAATCATATCCTCGCAAATCGCTCGTCTCGTGGGCAAACGCAAAATATTCGCCCACATGCCCGTCACCCGTTGCCGGAAACAATCCAAACGCGCGATAAAGGCGCTGTGAAAGTGGTTCCCACGCCGGGTCCATTGTTTTCAGACGTTCGCGAAACTCGGGATACAAATCGCGCCCGGTGGCGCGGTCGCGAATGTCCTGAATCCAGGTCATGTGATTCAGTCCCGCCTGCTTGATGTCAATCTTTCGTTTGAGCTCGCGCACGACGGTCGCTTCGGGAAAATGTTCGTGTCCGGACGGTCCCAGTCCCAGCGCCTGCCCCACCAGCGCATACCCTTTGTTGATCTGATGGCACATGCCAATCGTTTTGATGCGGGTATAACGCGTGGCACCCAAACACACGCGCGACAGCGGATTGACGTAATTGATCAGATACGCATCGGGCGCGCGTTTCTCCATCTCGCGCGCAATCCCCAGGACGAGCGGCACCGTGCGCAGCGCATGTGACAACCCACCCGGTCCGCCATTTTCGCCCAGCACGTGCTTGATGCCATATTTGAACGGAATCTCCCAATCCAGCTTCCACCGCGCCAGCCGATCCATCTCGATCGAGACCAGGACCATTCCTGCCCCGTCGAGCGCGTCCCGATAATCCGTCACCGCCTCGATTCGGAACGGGTGCCCCGTCGCCTCGTTCATGCGGTCCGCCAGGCGTTTTACGCGCTCCAGTTTTCCGATATTCAGGTCACACAGCGCCAGCGTGCTGTCAATAAATTTTTCGCGTTGCTGAAAAAAATCGGCGACGGTGCTGACGCCAAAACTGGCGCTGCCCGCCCCGACGAGTACGAGTTTGGTTCTCCCCATATGCGTAAATGATAGCCCATCTCGCAAACGTGTCAAAAGGCGCGGTTGTGCGCCACCATTCCGCAAGTAAGGAACGAACGCCGTTTCGTTCCCCGCCCCCGGCACGCTGCCGCGTTCGTTCCCCATCCGCAACCAAGACTGCACGTACACCCCGGTTTTCAACCTCGCTTGAACGAATTCCCCCGCGATGTTACAATTTCGACCATGCTCACCACACGCCGCCTTCTCGATTCGCTCAAGCAAATCGGCATTACGCATGTCGTCGGTTTGCCCGATAACTCCACCGCCGCCCTTTTCCACGAACTCGCAGACGACCCCGACATCTATTTGATTACGGTCACGCGCGAAGGAGAAGCGTTTGCGACCGCTGCGGGCTTGTGGATGGGCGGGCAATCGCCGCTGGTGGTGATTCAAAACACGGGTCTCTTGGAATCGGGTGACGCCCTGCGCGGCACCTTGATGCGGATGCGTATTCCCGTGGTCTGTCTTGTCAGTTATCGCGGCTACAAATCCCTCCCCCCGACCCCACCCGACCCGCTCACTCCCGACGACCTCTCGCGCCGCGAGGTGGATTCCGTCGCCACCCTTCTCGAACCCACCCTTTGCGCCTGGAACCTGCCCTACGAACTCGTCGGCGACAACGCCGAACTGGGCAAAATCCAAGCCGCGCACGAACGGGCGCAGCTCGAGTCGCGCCCGACAGCCGTCGTCATCACAGACACGATTCGGTGAAACCCATGCTGACCCAATCCGAATTTCTCCAACCGCTCGCTGCGCGGCGCACCGACCAGGTCGTCGTCAGCACCATGTCGCTCGTGCGCGCGTGGGGACGCCTCTCCAAACACGAACTCGATTTTGCTTTTGCCGACAGCGCGATGGGACACGCCCAATCGCTCGCGCTCGGCATCGCCCTTGCGCAGCCCCGGCGCGGCGTCCTCTGTCTCAACGGCGACGGCAGTATGCTCATGTCGCTCGGTTCGCTCGTCACCATTGCCCAAAGTCGCGCCCGCAACCTCATCCTCTTTGTCGCGCAAAACAACACCTACGAAGTGACCGGCAATCAAAACATTCCCGGCGCGGGCGCGGTGGATTTTCACGCCATCGCGCTCGCCTGCGGCTTTCCCCACGCCTTTTATTTCGACAATCCGAGCGATTACCGGACCCAGCTCGACACGCTGCTCCACTTGCAGGGTCCCGCCTTTATCTCGGTCCGCCTCGAACCCGGCGCCGAACTGCCGCCCAACCGCAAGCAGACCGAAGACACTCCGTATCTGCGCGGGTCAATTGCCGACAGCGCGCATCGTTTGCGCGAAGCGTTGAGCATCGCCCACCCGGGTCCAATCTCTCCTTTATAGAGCTCTGGCAGGTTGTCGGAGTGAAATCAAATTATAGTTGTTTTTGAGATACTACGACGCGCGTTCATAGTTACAAATGAGGTCTCTCCGACAACCTGCTAGATGACAGACACATCACACGGCAAGAATTCGGGACCTTGCCGCCGCAAGCCGACTTGATCACCATGCCGCTTTTAGATTTGGACCTCTATCGCACCGAGATCTCTGTCTCTATCTCTCCGCGCGTCCGGCTCAGCGTGGTGGACGCGGGTCCGCGTAATGCGGAACACACCCTCCTCTTTATCCACGGCTTTGGCGGTCACGCGCTCCAATGGGAAAGACAGCTTGCCGCCTATGCCGAACGCTACCGCGTGATTGCGCCCGACTTGCGCGGGCACGGGCTTTCCGATCATCCCGACTCGGATTACACGATGCAAGAGCATGTCAGCGATTTGGAACGCATCGTAGAACAGTTGAACTTGCCGCAAAAATTTGTCGTGATCGGTCATTCGTTCGGCGGCGCGATCGCAAGCTCGTTCACGGTCAAGAATCCGTCCCGCGTTGACAAGCTGATTTTGGTGGGCACGGCATCCAGTTTCAAACTGGGTCCCATCCAGGAACTTTTGACGCACCTGCCCACGCCCTGGGTGGAACCCCTGCGTAAACATCTGCCCATCCGGTATAATGCGCCGTTTTTTGTCATGAATCGCATGTATCTTGACACCGTTTCGCAATGGGACGGCAAAGCGGTTCTGCCGAATGTGCGGGTCCCCACACTCGTTATTCTGGGCGTGCGCGATCTCGTATTCGAAAAAACGCGCTATGAAGAGGTTGCCGACCTGATTCCCAACGCACAGCTCGCCAAGATTTCCGTTTCCGCGCACATGGTGCAGCTCGAACGCGCCGACGCGGTCAACCGCGCAATCTCGCGCTTTATCGGCGGCGAGTCGGTGTCGTGGCGCGAGGGGCGCCGCGCCGAAAACATCAAATTGCTCCAGGCGCGTCCCTGGCTCTTGCATTACGAAGACGGCGTGCCTTATTCTTTGAATTACCCCAGTCAACCCCTCTTTCGATTTCTGGATATTGCCGACCGCCGATTTCCCAACGCAATCGCGACGATTTATTTTGACAGCACCCTCTCATATCGGCGTCTGCGGCGACACGCCAACCGCTTTGCCAACGCGCTCACCGCGCACGGTATCAAAAAGGGCGACCGCGTCGCGCTGCTGCTCCCCAATTGTCCGCAGTTTGTGATCGGATACTATGGCGCGCTCAAGGCGGGCGCGGTCCTTGTGAGCCTGAACCCATTGACCGAGCAAGCCGAGCTCCAGCACCAGCTGGACGATTCGGGCGCGCGCCTTGTCCTCGCCCTCAATCAAGCGTATCCCATGCTCGCGCGCATTCAGGACCGGACAAAACTGGAACACATCATTCTTACCGGACTGGACGAATACGTGTCCGCCGTTCGCCTGACCACCTTGCGCGCGGAAACTCGGATCCCCAAGAATCCCTTGTTCGACAAGACACCCCCGCCGGGCATCACGTTTTTTCAACCCTTTATTGACAGGGCGAGCAAGGACACGCCGCTTGTGGATGTGACGCCGGACGACCTCGCCCTGATTCAATATTCGACGGGCACCACCGACCTTCCGAAAGGGGTAATGCTCACCCACGCCAATCTCGTCGCCAACACCATGCAGCTGCGCCACTGGCTGCCCGATGTAATCGAGGCGCAAGAACGCATTCTCTGCGCGCTCCCGCTGGCGCATTCGTATGCCATGACGACGTGCATGAATTTTGCGGTCTCGATCGCGGCGCGCATGATCCTTTTGCCCGGTCTCCAGACCGGTCCGATGTTGGAAGCGATTCAACGCAACCGTCCGTCCATCTTTCCCGGCGTGCCAACCATGTTTCTCGCCATCAATCAGTTTCCAAACGCGCGCAGCTTTGGCGTCAAATCCATCCGCGCGTGCTTGTCAGGCGCCGCGCCTTTGCCATTAGAAGTCCAGGAGGCATTTGAAAAGATCACGCGCGGCCGGTTGGTCGAAGGGTATGGGTTGACCGAAGCGAGTCCCGTTACTCATGCAAACCCCATTTTTGGCGAGGACGTTCCGGGCACCATCGGCGTGCCCCTGCCCGACACGGACGCCCGGATCGTAGACATGCATACCGGACGGGGACTCGAGACCGGCGAAATTGGAGAGCTGGTGATTCGCGGTCCGCAGGTGATGCGGGGGTATTGGAATAACGAACCCGCGACCGGACGCGCCCTACGAGACGGCTGGCTCTACACCGGCGACATCGCGCGCATGGACGAGGAAGGATATTTCACATTTATTGATCGCAAGAGCGATTTGATTACCAAAGGTGCCAAGACCATTTATCCGCGCGATATTGAAGAAGTGCTCTTTGAGCATCCCAAGGTGACCGAAGCGGCGGCGCTCGGCATTCCCACCGGCGGAAATCTGCAACATGAAACGATCAAGGTCTATATCGTGCCGCGCAGCGGCGAACAGCCGACTGTTGACGAGATTCTCGCCTTTGCGCGCTCGCGTCTGCCCGCCGACAGTGTCCCCGACATGGTCGAATTTCGCGCCGACCTGCCCAAAACATTCGTCGGCAAGGTGTTCAAACGTAAACTGCTCGAACAAGAAACCCATCCATAGAGACACAACCCCTTGCGTCACTATTCCGTGTAGCTTGATTGACTAACACATGGAAACGCGAATTTCGCCAAACTGCGGCTTGGCACGAATCTTTGTTACGCTTTGCGTAACGACGAATAAAGATCAAAATTAGCCCAAATTCGCGCAGATTCGCGTTTTCCTCCGAGTTGTCAAGACAGAGTTTGTCAGCTCATTCAAGCTAGTTGGAATAAAGGCGTCCCTACAGCCCTTGAAAATGAATCCCCAATCCGACCGCGCCCGCTGGAACAAAAAATATCTCGAAATCCTTACCCAAACGGACGTCAATCCGACCCTCGAACGCTATGCCAACCTGCTCAAAGCGGGACGCGTCCTTGATCTGGCGGGCGGGCTGGGGCAGAATGGCGCGTGGCTCGCCGGGCGCTCGGACACGTTCCGCGTCATCAACGCAGACATTTCAGAAGTAGGTCTGTGCCGCGCATCAGCTGGTGTGGCGCGCGTTGTCGTAGATGCCGGGGCGCTGCCGTTTCCAAAAAACAGTTTCGACACCATTCTCAATTTTCGTTTCTATGACCCGCGCGTTCGGTTTGCCGATTGGCTCGCCGACGGCGGCGCCGTCCTCTTTCAAACTTTTACATCCGCCGACATCAAGTATCGCCCCGATTTCAGCCCCGCCCACCGTTTCCCCCTCGAACAAATCCCCATCGTCTTTGACAGTTTGGAAATTCTCCACCAACAAGAGACCGACGACGGTCACAGGATCTATGTAACCATTTTCGCGCGCAAACCATAATCCTCACCACACATTCGGCGGCAGCGTCAACACCACCCGTGTCCTGTCTCCCTCGCGCCCCAGCTCCAGCGCCCCCCCAATCACCGCCATCATCGTGCTGTGCAGCGGCAGTCCCTGTCCGCCGCCATTCGCGGAAACTATCCCCACCCCATCGTCTTGAATCTCCAATGCCAGTCCCTCATTCCACCGCGCGCTGACCCACAAGCGCAAGGCGCGCGTTTTTTCACCGCCTCTGCCGTGTTTTGCCGCGTTGCGAATCGCCTCACGCGCCGCCGCATATACCACTTCGGCGTTGAGCGATGACAGCGTTTGCGCCCGCGCGTCCGCCTCGGGTTCGATCAGCCATGTGACCGCGTCAAATGCGCCCGCAAATTCCTCTTGCGCCGCGCGGCGCAGCGCGCCGATCACCCCATACCGTTCCACCTGCGGCGTCGCGCCCGCGGGCATCTCGCGCAGCAGGTTCGACAGTTCGCGATGCACCGTCGCCATCTGCAGTTGAGCAGCGTCGGCGTCCCCCGCGCTCAAACTCAACATCGCGGCGTGCAACTGCGGCAAAATATCATCGTGCAATACCCGTCGCGCGCGGCGGTCCACCACCTGCGTCGCGGCAAGACGCCCCCGCTGCAATTCGATCAACCGCCGCGTCAGTTCCGCGCTCGCCTGCGCTTGCAAAATCCGTTCGCCCGTCGTCTGCGCGACCTCGATTTCTTCTTGCGTATACAACCCATTGTCCTTGCGCTCGCCCAGAAACAAAATGCCCATCAAGCCATGCTCGCTTGGCAAAGGGATTGCCCACACCATGTCTGCAAACTGCTCCGGCGCAACCGCCACAAATATCTCGCGCGACCCCGTCAGGCGGGCAGCCAGCGCGCCGAGCGTCTGCGGCTCGATCACATCGGGCGCGGGCAGCGTCTGTTCCACAGGATAGACCAGCGCCGACGCAAACGGGGCAAGCGGATAGAGCAAGCCAGCGCGCGCATTCAATACATTCGCGCACAACGAATCAAACGCCGCCCGCAGCGAATCCGTCGCTTGTCCGCCCGGAAGCGTGTTCAGAAACGGGCGCAGTTCGCGCACCGCGCGTTCGCGCTCGCCAAACAGCCGCACCGAGAGCAGGGCATAAAAAACCACGAGCAGCAGCGTGGCAAACAACAGCGCATAAATCGGCGCAAGGTCCAGCGTAATCGTCAGTGCCAGCAGAACGCTATAGCTCGCCGCCAGAATCCCCGCGCGCCGCCATTGGCGAAAAAAACCGCGTCGCGGCAGCGTTTTGCCCGTAAAGATTTCATACGAGACCGTCGCCTTGCCGATCAAAACGACCGCAATCGCAATCAAGGACGATACCATCAGGTCAAACCACGCCAGCAGCGCGCGGATCTCTTCGATGCGTCCCGTCAGGATAGGGTTGCTCACATAGAGGACGACGACAAACGCCGAAACGAGAAAACTGACCGTGAGGAGGACGACCGAAGCCGAGACAAGCCACGGACGGGCTCGCACCCGCGCCAATTCCCCCATCCATCGCGCCGAGGGACCCGGATGCCGCAGCGCATGCATCGCCAGCCCCAGACAGCTGATGTTATAGACCGCATACACAATTACCAGCAGGGGCGTGCCGGTGGTGGGCACGTATTCGCTGCGCCCGAACGTAACGACCTGCTGAAACGTGGGCAGAGCGCCCACCACCAAAACGAGAAAAAACAACACCCCGGCGCACCCAAGCACAAACACCAGTCCGGGCAAATGAATCGAACGCAGCCCTCTATTCTCCCGCGCGTTCGCGCCGAGAAACCCTGCATACCACAGCATCACCACATACCATGCCAACGGCGCGGCAATGATCGCCAGCCAGCCGACATGCCATATCAAATCGAGGTCCGTCGTCGCCTCGCGCAGACCGCGCGCGAGAATTGCGGTATGAATTAAAAAAAAGATTCCGCCGCACAACAAACCGCCGCTCGCCAGCCAGATGCCCCAACTCCGCCGGTCCGAGTTGGAAACCACCACAATCCCGAGCCAGAGCAGGAGCATCGTGTTGAACAGCGAAACGGCGACCGTCGCCGTATCCAAAACAAGATTGCCGCTCATCCTACCCTTCCCACACAACCCATTCCCCTTTGTCATTCTGCGCGTATACAGCCCCCTCGCGGTCCCACTGCAGCAGCCGTCTGGCATGCACGATCAACGCCGCCCGCGTCCGCGCAATTTTCTCGTCGGTCGCGTTATCGGCGAGACCCCACGCAGCATAAATCTGTCCATTCGTGCGCGCGATGGTCCGCCGGTCTCTGAACCCCATCCGCGCGGCAATCTGTTCGTTGTTCAATCCCTGCGCCAGCATTTTGGCGACCTGCTGTTCGTTCGGTTCCAACAGCGCCATCGGGTTGCGCTCGTCCTGCTCGCGCACATCCTGCACCCGTGCCTCGATTTCAGGGTCAATAAAGCTGCGCCCGCTTTTCGCGTCAATCAAGAGCGGGACAATCATTTCCGGCAGCAGGTAATTGGATTTTTTCACATACGCGTAATGGCTCAGAATCCCCGAACGCAAAAAATCGCGATAATACGCATCATCATCTTGAATCGAATAAAACACGACCGGCATACGCGGAAATTCGCGCCGTATGGCGACTGCCGCTTGGACGCCGTTCATTTCACCCGCCAGCTGCACGTCCATCAAAATCGCTTCGGGCGCATGGTCCAGACAATATACAAGCGCCTCTTCACCCCGCGCGCAGCTGTGCGCCACATGCGCCTTTCCCGTCGCCTCCAGCCCGCGTTTCAACGCCTCGTTCAATTTCGGATTGTCTTCAACCAATAATAGATTCATTCCACCTCGCCGATTGTGCCTTTGTCCTTTGTCCTGCATTTCACGCTATCAGACTTGAAAACCACTGTCAAGCACACGGGTGCCGCGCGCCGTCCACACAAATATTCGAGCCGCTCCCGGGTTCCCGATAGAATCATCTTGCCACTGCCCCCCACAATCCTCATCGGTGAGACAAACTATCAATCCATCTCTGGCAGCTGCAGATTGAACCAAAACGGACTTGGTCACGTCCTTACAGTACAATTTTTCGAGCGTCAAAATCACCCGTGACACAATCTCATCCGTTTTATATTGCCGTGCCGGCTCTTGCCGCACGGAGCGCGCACGGAGGGACTCTATGCTTTCGTTCAAGGATGATCCCGAAAACAAGCTCATAGTCTGGATATTTGCGGGCATGTTGATTGGAGAGGTTGTGCTTGCGTTTGCGTTCGTCATGCTGCGCACATAAAAGCAGTGGTGCATTCCGGACACATAACCGCTCAGCCCGGGCATATGCGACAAGGCACAAAATCAAGAGCCACGCTCTTGGGCGTGGCTCTTGTAGATCCGTCACGGCAGAATCCCCGGCACAGTCGGCGGAGGCATCTCGATGGGCTGGAGCGGCGCTTCCGCCGGTGGTTCGCTCGGCGGCGCAGGCGGCGGCGCAGGCGGCGGCGCAGGCGTCTGCGGTCCCGACTTGAACGTCTGCCACATCATACGAATCACAAGCGCCTGTGTAACAATGATCCAGATTTGAACCAGCGTAATGATGGCGGCGACGATGGTCAAAACCATCGGCACCGTCTGCCGCACCTGCTGAGCAATCCTTTGCACGTTTGCAAGATTGGCATTCAACTCATTCAGCTTGTCTTGCGCGGCATTGAGACGTCCGTCAATGCGCGTTATAACCACATTGACCCGCTCGATGGCGCCCGCCTGCCGCTGGCGCACACCGGCGATGGTGCTGCGCAGTTCCTGAACGTCCGTCCGCACTTGGTCCACGCGGTCCGCCAAATTTTCTGCCGTTTCCTCGCTCGGTGTGGGCAGATTGACACCCGGCAGCCGATTGACCGAACGATACAACATCCGCAGCGCGCTCAACGTATCGCGAATCCCCACGACCGTCTCTGTCAAAAGGTCCGTAGAAGCCGAGAGGCGCTCCTCGGTCGTTTCCGGCAGCAGCACACGGACAAGCCCCTCATCGGCGACGGTTTCACCCAGCTGCGAGACCGCCTGACTGACCCCTTGCACGTCGCCGCGCAGGTTTTCAATCCCCGTGTCCAGCCGCAGCACCGCCCGCTGGAACGCTTGTGCCGAACCCTCGACCCCGACCGACACGTCAATCACAAAATTCGACGCGACGTAATTGACTCCCCACACACCGGCAATTCCAATCACACTCAACAGCAGAACGATGCTGCAGAGCACGATGGCGGCAATGGCAAACGGGCGCGATTTGAGCAGTTTATCCACAAGGGACCTCCCATTTCGTATCCGTGCAAGGTCTTGCGCGTGCAATCACCCGCACAAAAACTTGATTTCTGTAATATAATTCAATCGGGTGGTTGGCAAGCGCCAATACACAGCTCGAGCCCGATCAGGAGGAGGTGGTCGTATTGACACGAGCTAACGGTTGATGCTTTGCGCGATTTTGTCATAATTCATCACAAGGAGATCAAGAATGAAAGAACGACCCTTTGCAGTAACCGTCCTTGCAATTCTGTCGGCAATCGCCGCAGTGTTTGCAGCGGTGCACGCGCTTCAGGCGTTGGGCATCCTGCCATTCTTTTTTATCGGCGGTCCTTCCCTCCCCAGCGCAAATTGGTGGGCAGCCCTCATGTGGGGGCTGATGGTCTGGGTCTGGGTATGGCTGACCCGCATGCTCTGGAACGTCGAGCCGGCGGCATGGATGTTCCTCGCCGTCATCTCGGTGTTCAACCTCATCCTCGACACGACGGCGATCATCTTTGGCGGCTATGGGACGACTTTTTCGGACTATAGTCTCAGCTTTCTCGTGAACGGGTTGATCTTGCTCTATGTAATGCTGCCGGGCACGAAAGCGGCGTTCGGAATACCAAGCAATAAATAAGAGTTTACGATGAGCCGCAATGGGATTGCGGCTCATCCAATCACTCTTGCGCCACGTTCTCTCCCGGGAACGCGTTTTCTGCGTTCGCCTTGCGCCCCTCCGGTTGTCACACCTCGATTCCCGCTCCCCGTTCCGTCATCACCTGATTAGCTCGCGCCCACCGTACGCACATCGAGCTGCGGCATCGCAAACGCCCAGCTCCTCCGGTCAAACTCTTGCTTGATCTTTTCGGTCAAAGCGGGACGGAGCGCAAAAAAATCGTCGGGTTTGACAAAAACACGCAACACGAAATAGACCCCGTCCGGTTGCATATCCATCACATCAACGATGGGCGCGGGTTCGGTCAACGCCCGCGCATCCGATTGGGCGATTTCAAAAAGCAGCGCCCGGGTCGTAGGAACGTCTTGGGCATAGGTCAGCCGCAGTTGGATGTCGAGTCGAACATTTTCCATCGCCGAGTAATTGACCAAATTGGTGTTTTGAATATTGCCGTTCGGCACAATCAATTTGCGATGGTCGAGCGTGACAATGACCGTGTTAAAGAGCAAAATTTCCTGAACGCGCCCGGTAATCCCGTTCGTTTCGATCAAATCGCCGGGATGAAAGGGTTGAAAGATAAAAAAAATCACCGTCGCCGCCACATCGCGCAATGACTCGCGCAGCGCAATCGCCCCGATAATGACCACCACGCCAATGATGGTAATGAGCACCTCGACCGGCAAGCCGAGAATGACCAGCGCCGTGAAAAACGCCAGCAGCAGGACCAAATAGTATGTGCTGCGCGTAAAAATTTCTTGCAGCGAGACGGTCAAATGTCCCCGCTGCACCGCCGAGCGCACCCAGCCCCGCGCCTTGCCCGCCAGCCACCGCCCAACCAGAATCACGGCGATGGCGCCGACCACGCGCACAATTGCCGCAACCAGGAGCGGCTGTGTTTCCAACCATTCCACAACTGTCATAACAAGTCCCTCTCCCGACCTGTCCCGGACCCCCTAGCTCACCGCTTCTGCGGCGTTCGTGCCCTGCAATTCATCGCGCCAGCTCCGCAAGACCCGATACGCGCCCACCGCCGTCACAATCGGCTCGTCGCCTGCCTTTAATTCTTTTGGATGAAAAATGAATGGATGATTTTGCGGACCGCCCAGTCCGCCGTGATGACTCACCTGATTCTCAAACCCGCACAACTCGCCCGTTGCCGGGTCGTATCGGGCATTGACGATAATGTCGGGACAATCCACAAAACTCGATTCGCGCCGGAGATGCAACGCCGCGTTGGGTCCGAACGGCGCAAGCGGGTTCACCGTCCCCTCGAGTGAATCGTCTTTGAGGTAATACACCCCCCCCTTGGTCAACACCATCGCTCCGTTTTCCGCCGAATCCACCAGCACCAGCCCAATCCCCGGGTGATTCACCAACCCAATGATCAAATCGGGATACGCCGCCTGGATCTGCTCATAGGTCATGCGCTGCGGGGCATGGCGAAAATAGATCAGCCCCGTGCAGCCCGACGCCAGCACAATCACGTCCTTGCCTTCTGCCTCTTGCTCCTCTTTTTCCGCCACTGCGGGGTCGCGGTCGGGACCGATTCGCACGATCTCGTCCTGGTCCGTTTTTTTGGCAATCGTTCGGCGCACCAACCGCGCCGTGCGCGTGTTCGAGTTGATGGATTCCGAGAGAAACGCGTTCAGATTGTCCCAGGCCTCGTTCGTCTCCAACGACGCATACACCGCGCCCTCGCGTTTCACCAGCGCCTTGACCAGGTCCTCGAGCGAAACCCCGTGCGCCGCCTTGAACGTCGGACCCGTGCTCTGACCGTGGTCCGAGAGAACAATGATCTTGTAGGGGCGCGGGGCAAGCTCGAGCGCGCGCTCGATCCGCTTGAAATAACGGTCGGTCTCGTGCAGCATCTCGAACGCTTCCGGCGAGTCCATCCCCGCAAAATGTCCGAGATCATCATAGCCCGCGTATAGCGCATACACGGCAGGCACGCCGCGCGCGATATCACTAATCACCGCATACGTGACCAGGTCTTGCAGCATGGGTCCCATGAACGCTCGCAAAAACGCATACGCCGGGTTGCGCGAGCTGACCGCATATTTGTCAATCCCGCGCTTGTGCCGCTGCCGCGCCTGCCACGCCTCGAACCATTCCTTGATCACTTCAATGACAAAACGCGACGTGATGCGCGCGACGACATAGGGGGAAAACAAAAAGAGATAAAAACCGGGACCCATCGAACGGTCACGATTTAACAGGGTGCTAAACGTAAAAAGCGATTCGGTCGCATCGCCGCTAAACATGTTGCCGCGTGAAGCGCCGCCGTCGGAACACAAGCCGCGCCCGTTCGTCAACCGCGCTTCGAGCATTTTGGCATCTTTCGGGTTGCCCGACATCACGATGCGCCCCAGTTCGCGGTCCCACCAGCGGTACGCGGGAATGTCGTCGTTGTTGCCCTGCAAAAGCCCGGTCTGCATCGCGCCCGTCTGCGCCGTATAATCCGTTTCCCAATCCGTGGTCTCGTATTTGCCATCGTCCAACCATTTTTTCAGCGTGGGCATATATCCTTCGCGCAGCGCGTGCTCGAACCGTTCACGCCCCAGCCCGTCAACCTCCAGATACAAAATGCCGGGCACATCGGTCGTAATCGGACTTCCGCGCTTTTGGGCGATTTTCTGCGTCACGTTGCGGTCAAACGAAACGTCCTCGTCCAGCGAAAAGATGGCGCCGAGAATGGCGTTGATGACCGTAAAAATGATCGAAATCGTGATCCCATCCCAAATCGTCACGGCGGCTTTCGGAAACGCCAGGTTCAACAAAAACGCGACCAGGGCGCCCGTCAATATGAATGTGACAAGCGGATACACCATGACCGGCAGCCACGAAAAAAAGTTGATAAAGATCATCCAAAAGCCGGCTTGCGCCAGCGAGAGCACGACGACAACCACGACCGCCTGCCACAGGTCGAGCGACCTGCCAAAGGGCAAGAACCAAAGCACAAACATGACCGCCAATGCTTGGACCAGAGTCAAACTGACAAACTGAACTATCCGGGCACGCGACCAGGACATAGGACCTCCCAAATGGGTGCAAGCGAGCAAGTCCCAACGGGGGGACGCGCTCTGCTTTGGTTTACCGCCAAACCGCGATTAAGTCATTATATATCGAATTCAAAACCATACAGCTCCGGTTTACCCACAACAAGCAAAAGATGATACAATTTTCTTGTTATGCACATCCTGCACGGCAGTTGGCTGGAATCGGAACCATCCGCCAACAAGCGCGGGTTTGTCGTTTGGGCAGAGACGGACCAGCTCCCCTTTATGTCCACCCGCGCGCACAAGCGCCTCCATCCCTTTTCCGTTCGCTCGAACCGATTGGGCGATATCTTGGACGGTCTGTTGTCTGTCGGCGCCGGCGAGACCACCGCCCGCGCATTGAGCGCGGGGACAAACATCTGGCTCCCCACAGTTCGGGGTTATCCGAAACCTTCTTCTCCCATTCTCGAACTCTTCCTTGCCGACGATTCCGCTCCCCCTCGTCTTGACTTGTGGCGCGCCGATGCGCTCGTTTTTCAAGCGCAGGATGCGCTCGGTTTGCTCACCCGTCTGCTCGCGTCGGACGCCGAAACGCCGGGAGTCATGCCGGGCGCCGATTTGCGCTATTGGCAAAACGTCGCACGTTTTGCGCTGGAACTAGTCGCCCGTCAGCGTTTCATGCCGACGCTGCAGGAACAAAACAAACAATTTTTTGCGCGCTGGAAACCCTTGTTCGATGAACCCAATGACCGCGCGCGCCTGGAACGCCTCGTCCGTGCCATGCCGCCCCTTTGCCGCGCGCTCGCCGCGCGCGAAACGGACAAACCCAACGCACCCTCGGCGCGCGCGTTGCTCACCGATTTCTTTGATCAGGTTGTTGACGCGTTCGTGCGCGGAAACGCCGCAACCTTCATCTCACCACACAAATCACGCCGCGCACAGGACAGTGTCGGCGAAGCGTGGTTTGACGCGTTGACCTCTGAAACTGCTCTCGTAACACAGCACAATGTCCGCGAGCTGCGCGCGTTTTCTGAACAATATCAACAATGGACGCAACCTCTGCCGGGAATGGACACGGGGGATTCTTTTCGACTTTGTTTTCGTCTCGATCCGCCGCCCCCCGACGAGACCGGTCCCGTGCGCGCCAGGCGTCCCAACGCGCCCGATTGGCGGCTCCACTATTTCCTGCAGGCGACCGATGATCCCAGTCTCCTCGTGTCCGCGGACCAGGTATGGGCGGAACGCGGGACAACGCTCAGCTTTTTGAATCGAAAATTTGACGCGCCCCAGGAGCGCATGTTGGTGGGCTTGGGTCATGCCTCGCGCTTGTTTCCGCCCATCGAGTCCAGTCTCCACACCGCGCGCCCCTCAGCCGCCGCGCTCGACGCCGATCAAGCGTATACATTTATCCGCGAGACCGCGCTCTTGCTTGGATCGCTCGGCTTTGGAGTGCTCGTGCCCGCGCTGGGCGCACAGCTCGGCGTGCGGGTCCGCCTCAAAAGCCCAGCCCGCGAATCGCCCAAAGGGGGCGTCGCCGGAATCTCTTTTGAGGATATCGTCAATTATGACTGGCAGGTCGTGCTGGGCGACAATGTCCTCTCTCGCGCCGAATTTGAGCAGCTGGCGGCGCTCAAAACTCCATTGGTGCAAATTCGCGGCAAATGGGTCGAACTGCGCCCGGACCAAATCCAATCGGCGCTCAAGTTGTGGGGCAAAGATCGGCGCAGTGGGGAAAACGAAAATAGCCAAAAAGGAGAATTCGAAACGCAGGAGGCGCTGCGGCTTGCGCTCGGCATGGAACCGCAGGCGGAAAATTCCGGACTGCCCGTCGTCGAGGTGACGGCTGACGGTTGGATCGGCGATTTGATTGCCACCCTGCGCGAGGGCGCTCGAGTGCAAACCGTCTCCGTCCCCTCGACCTTTCACGGCGCCTTGCGACATTATCAAGTTGACGGCGTTTCGTGGCTCGCGTTTCTGCGTCAGTGGGGCTTGGGCGGAATCCTCGCCGACGACATGGGCTTGGGCAAAACGCCGCAAACCATCGCCCTCTTGCTCTATCAACGCGCCCAGCAAAATAACTCGGGTCGCCCAACCCTCGTCGTCTGCCCAACATCGGTCGTCAGCAATTGGCAGCGCGAACTCGAGCGCTTTGCGCCCGACTTGCGCGTCCATGTCCATCACGGCGCCGCGCGCAAACGAAACGACCTTGCCGCACATGCCGCGCGGCACGATGTCATCCTCAGCACCTATCCGCTGCTCCAACGTGACGAAAAAGAATTGAGCGCGGTCCGCTGGGACAATGTGATTTTGGATGAGGCGCAAAACATCAAAAACCCCTCCACCAAACAAGCACAGGCAGCGCGCAAATTGGATACACAGTGGCGTCTGGGGCTTACGGGCACGCCCGTTGAAAACCGTTTGGGTGAATTATGGTCGTTGTTTCAGTTTATCAATCCGGGCTATCTCGGTTCGCGCGAAGCATTTCAACGGCGGTTCGCCAACCCAATCGAGCGCGGCGGCGATGAGGCGGTGACAAAACAGCTCAAACAATTGACGGGACCCTTTATCTTGCGCCGCGTCAAAACTGACCCGAAGGTGATTCAGGACCTGCCCGCCAAGAATGAAATCCAAGTCTTTATCAATCTCACGCGCGAGCAGGCAACTCTCTACGAAGCGGTCGTCCGCGATTCGCTTGCGCTCATCGAGCAAGCCGAGGGCATGGAACGTCGCGGGCTGGTGCTGGCGACCTTGACCCGCCTAAAACAGGTCTGCAATCATCCCGCCCAATTTCTGGGCGACGGCAGCGCGCTGGCGGGTCGCAGCGGCAAGTTGACACGGCTGAGCGAAATGTTGGACGAGATCCGCTCCGGCGATGACCGCGCGCTGGTCTTTACTCAATACGCCCAGATGGGGACCCTCTTGAAAACGTATTTGCAGGAAACCTTTGAGCAAGAGGTCTTGTTTTTGCATGGCGATGTGCCGCCGAAAAAACGCGCGCCCATGATCGAGCGTTTTCAAAACGACCCACATGGTCCGCGCATCTTTCTCCTCTCGCTCAAAGCGGGCGGCACGGGTCTCAATCTGACGCGCGCCAACCATGTGTTCCACTTTGACCGCTGGTGGAACCCCGCCGTAGAGAATCAAGCCACCGACCGCGCCTTTCGCATCGGGCAAACCAAAAACGTCCAGGTATACAAATATGTCTGTGCGGGCACGTTTGAAGAGCAGATTGACGGGATGATCAAACGCAAACAGGCGCTCGCATCAAGTATCGTCGGCACGGGCGAGGGCTGGCTCACCGAACTCTCTACCGATCAACTCCGCGACCTCTTCAAACTGCGGCAGGACGCGGTCAGCGGATAATTACGTTTCTCGTTTCTCGCTCGAGCTTTGACCGCGCCAAAGGATTTATTTTATGTGGGGCTTTTACAAACGCAGACCGCGCCGACCGGGAAACGGCATCAAGGCGCAATCCAAACAATTTGGCAAGACGTGGTGGGCAAGCCGCTGGCTCCAGGCGCTCTACGAATTGATCGATCCGGCGCGCTTGGCGCGCGGGCGTTCCTATGCGCGCAGCGGGCAGGTCCTGAATCTCGACATTCAAACCGGTCAGGTCAATGCGCGCGTGCAGGGCAGCTATCCCCAGCCCTACGCGGTCTCGATCAAGATCAAGCCGCTCTCCGCCACAGAATGGACCAGGGTCGCCGATGCCATGTCTGCCCAGGCGCTCTTTGCCGCCAAACTCCTCGCGGGCGAAATGCCGCAGGATATCGAAAAGGCGTTCGCCGTCGCCGGGGTCAGCTTGTTTCCGACTGAACTTGACGACATGGAAACCGATTGTTCGTGTCCCGACTGGTCGAATCCATGCAAACACATCGCGGCGGTGTATCTTTTGCTGGGCGAACAATTTGATAGCGATCCCTTTTTGCTCTTTCGTCTGCGCGGCAAGAGCAAGACCGATATTATTGCGATGCTGCGAGCGCGGCGCAGCGCACAGGAAACGCCGGTCTCGCCAAAAAGCAAAAATCAACAACCGCGCAAAAAGCGCGAACGTCCTGAACCTGTGGCGCCGTTGGAATCATTGGTCACATCCTTCTGGTCTGCCGACGATCTGCTTGCTGATTTCAAGACGCAGATTCAAGCGCCCGAGTTTGATGCTGCCCCCATCAAGCGTCTCGGCAGTCCGGGTTTTTGGCACAGCAAACGGGATTTCGTCCAAACATTTACGGCACACTACCAATCAGCTACAAAAGCAGCGCTCGAATTGATCCAGGACGAATAGTCCGTTGCCGCCCGCCATCTCTCGTAGCAAAAACCTCTCGTGCAGACCATTGACAGCCACACCCACTTTTGGGACCCCGCCCGCCTGGATTATTCGTGGCTCAAAAACGAACCCCAACTCGACCGCCCGTTTCTCGCCGACCACGTGCCCTCCCGGGTCGGCACAAACGAAATCACGGGCATCGTCTTTGTGGAAGCGGCATGCGCGGCGGAACAAACTCTCGCCGAAACGGATTTTGTCGCCGCGCTCGCCGCACATGACCCGCGCATCCGCGCCATCGTCGCGTTTGCGCCGCTCGAACGCGGTGATGCCGCGCGCCCCGCGCTTCAAGAGCTAAAACGGCGCCCGCTCGTGCGCGGCGTGCGACGCATGTTTCAGGACGAGCCGTTGGGCTTTGCGCTTGCGCCCGGCTTTATTCAAGGCGTCCAACTCCTCGCCGAATACAATTTCAGCTTTGACATCTGCATTCGCCATTGGCATCTCGGCGACGCAATTCAACTCGTGCGCGCCTGTCCCGATATTCGTTTTGTTCTGGACCACTGCGGCAAACCCGACATCAAACATCACCTCCTCGAACCCTGGCGCACCCAAATCTCGGAATTGGCAGAGTTTCCAAATGTGTGGGTCAAAATCTCGGGTCTCGTCACCGAAGCAGACCATGACCGGTGGGGTCCGGAGGATTTGCGCCCATACATCGAGCACGTCCTGACCGCGTTTGGCATTGACCGCGTCATGTTTGGCAGTGATGCGCCCGTCGCCTATCTTGCTTCCGCCTACGAACGATGGGTCGAAACGCTCGCCGCAATCACATCCGATCTCACAGAGGCGGAACGCGCCAAGTTGTGGCACGACAACGCGGCGTCATTTTATCGCCTCTGAGCCATGACCTCTCCCTTGCCTCATGACCCAGTCCCCGCCCCTCACACAAACCGCTTTCAATCCCGGGCGCTTTGATCTGCTTTTGCAGGCATGTTTTCTCACCGACTCGCGTGCGATTGCGTCATTCGAGCAGTGGAACGCCAAAAACAACTGGGACCTCCATTTCAACACCGACGAATATCGCCTGTTCCCGCAGCTCTATCGCAACCTCGCGGCGCTTGGCTTGGAACATCCTCTGCTCGCAAAATTCAAGGGCATTGCGCGCAAGGCGTGGTACGACAACAATCTATTCTTCCATCGTTTTGCTCCCACACTCCGGGAACTGTGCGACGCCACAATTCCAGTCCTCGTTCTCGCGGGCGGCGCGTTCGCCCTGCGCTATTTCAAGGACCACGTGCTGGCGCATACATTGGGCTTTGGGGTGCTCGTTCCCCCACAGAATGCGCGCGCAGCATTTGAACAACTGGCTCGAGCGGGCTGGGGTCCCCAACCGAATGTGTCGGCAAGCGCGCTGGACGCCTCTTTCAGCGCGCGCTATTTTCACGTTTTGCAGCGCCAAAACGGCGATCGCATGTTTTTACAATGGCAGCTGCTTCCTGCCTGCCCCGCCGAACATGCCGACGCGCCCTTTTGGGAACGCGCACAAGAAACTGTCATGGACAACGTTCCCGCGCACATTCTCGGTCCCACCGACCAGCTGCTCCACACCTGCGCGCTCGGCTCCTTTCCGGGTGGGTCATCCCGTTGGCAGCGGTCTGCCGATGCCATGCTCTTGCTCAATGCCGCCGGCGCTGAAATCGAATGGGACGCGTTCCTCGCGCGCATCCAAACCCACCGCGCCGTCCTTCCCGCCCGCGAAATCCTTCTCCCCCTCGCCGCACAGTTCAAAACGCCCATCCCCGCGCCTATTCTCGAAAAACTGGAATCGCTTCCCATATCCTCTGACGAACAAAAAAACCGCACCCTCTGGGATGCGGTCACGCCGAACGAACGGGTCAACCAACTCTGGCGCATCTACGCGCGCCGCACATGCAATAAAAACGCCCTCGCCCTCGCCGCGGGCTTTCCAACCTTTCTTCAAGGTTGGTGGGGACTCGATTCTCTCGGACAGGTCCCCTCTCGCGCCCACTCTGCTTTTCGCAGACAGCAGGTTACGAAAAAATAGATACTGCAATCCGCACCGCCCCCAACACCGGCTCGCGCACCAACTCGACCGGCGCACATTCGCAACCGTATCGGCGCAGCGCGTCCGTCAATTGGTTCCGATAAAATTCAGCTCCCAGCAGCAACCCACCCGTCAACGCCAGCGGAAACGGTTCGGTCCCAAATTTCAATGCGCGACTCACCGCTTTTATGCCCCGCGCCAGATTATCCGCCGCAGCTTGAATCAACCCTGATGCCACCTCATCCCCGCGTTCCGCCTCCGCAATCACCAGCGGCGCCAGTTTCGCAATCTCGGCATGCGTCAATCCCGAACGATATACGCGCGTCACCAGGTCGGACGGCGCGTCCAACCTCCAAAATGTCAGGATCGCCAAAAGTAAACTCGTCTCTTGCGCGCGCCCATCCGCCGCTTGCGTCGCCGCCCGTAACGCGCCCCGCGCCAGATCAAACCCACTCCCCTCGTCCCCAATCAAATAGCCCCAGCCGCCCGCCCGCGCTGTTTCGCCCGCGCGATTCCTGCCATATACAAAAGACCCTGTCCCCGCAATCACCGCCGCGCCCCAATTCTCCGGCGTGCCCGCCGCCAGCACGATTTGCCCGTCGCTCACCACCTCGACGCGTTCCGCCAATTCGACCTGCGCCCATGCCATCAACTCCTGCTGCTCACGCGCCCGCCCCGCGCCGCCCAATCCCATACACAATACCGCCACACGTTCGCGCGGTTTCCCTGCCGCCTCAAAGGCGCGCGCTATCGCCTTGAGCAATTCCGTTTGCGCCGCCCCCACGCCATGATGCATCGGGTTGGACGTCCCCGCTTCCCCCGCGCCGAGGATTTCCCCGCGTCGGTCCGCCAACCGCGCCCGTGTGTTTGTCCCACCCCCGTCAATTCCGATTACCAAATCCCTCTTCATCTCTCACCTTGCCGTGCAAATGACGAAACAACGGACAATCCGATGCTTGGAAACGCGAATCAACGCGCATCTTTGCGAATTCGTACCTGATTCGCCTGGATTCGCGCAGATTCGCGTTTGCGTCCCGTTCGCATCCACGCATCTCGTCATGCCACCACTATGCTTACCTCAACGCCCCGCGCACACTCCCGCCCGCCTGCGCCAGCCGCTCCCGCGCCGCTTCCGGCGAAACACCCGCGTGATGCGCCACGATTGCCGTTTTCACATCGCCGCATTGGTCGAGCAGCGTCTGTGCGTCCGCCGCCGACAAATTCGTCACGCGCTCGACGATCCGCCGCGCTCTATCGCGCAGTTTTTGATTCGTCGGCTGCAAATCCACCATCAAATTGCCATACGTCTTGCCCAGCCGCACCATCACCGTCGTGCTGATCATATTCAACACCAGTTTCGTCGCCGTGCCTGCCTTCATCCGTGTTGACCCTTCGATCACTTCGGGACCCGTCAGCGGCGCAATATTGATTTCAGCCGCCTCGTGGATCGGCGCGGGCGTCGTGCAGGCAAAACTGATCGTCAGCGCGCCCCGTGCCCGCGCCTCTTGCAGACCCCCAATCACATACGGCGTGCGCCCGCTCGCCGCAATCCCCATTACGGCATCGCGTTCATTCACATTCAAGCGCGCAATATCCTCGCGTCCCCACTCCGGTTTGTCCTCTGCTCCTTCCACCGCCCGAAACATCGCCCCTTCGCCCCCCGCCATCAACCCGATCACCAACCCATGCGGCACGTTATAAGTCGGCGGCATTTCGCTCGCATCCACCACGCCCAACCGGCCCGAAGTTCCCGCGCCGATATAGATCAAGCGCCCCCCCCCTTGGATGCGCGCATAAATCTCTTCCGCCGCCCGCGTGATCGGCTCCAACTCTGCCGCCACCGCGTCAATCACATGCCGGTCTTCGGCGTTGATGATTTCCAAAATCTCGCGCGTCGTGCGCGTGTCAAGGTCGGCCGAGCGCGGGTTATTTGTTTCGGTCAACGGTATAAAAGGGGGAGGTGCAGAGTTTTCTCGAGACATTTTTCTCCCTGCATATTTTTCAGATTCGCGCAGATTGGCGCAGATTCGCGGTTTCCATACAATTCATCCCATCCCCAAGGCAACCCATCCCAGTCCACCTATGATCCAACTCGGTCTCGAACAATTTGCCTCTGATCACGAAAAATACCTGCGCGGTCGCCGCGTCGGTCTCATCACCCACATGGCTGCCGTCGCCCCCGATTTTACTCTCGGGCTTGATCTCCTCTTGAAACATGGGGTACACATCACCGCCCTGTTCGGACCCGAGCACGGGCTGGACGGCGCGGGCGCGGACGCCACAGCGATTGACGATGCCACCGACGCGCGCACCGGGCTGCCCGTTTACAGTCTCTATGGCATGACTCAAGAACCGTCCGCCGCAATGCTCGAACAAGTGGACGTGCTCGCCTTTGACATGCAGGATATCGGCGCGCGCTTTTACACTTTTATCAGCACGCTCGACTATATCATGCAGGCGGCGGAACACGCGGGCAAAGAGGTCATTGTGCTCGACCGCCCGAACCCGATCACGGGCGTCTTGCTCGAAGGACCATTAGTGGCTGCGGGGTTGGAATCCTTTATCAGTCATTTGTCCGTCCCGGTCCGTCACGGTTATACCACGGGCGAGATGGCGCGTTTTATTCATCGCACCAAAAAGATGTCCGCGCCTCTCACCGTCGTTCCCATGCGCGGCTGGAGACGTTCGATGTGGTGGGACGAGACCGGTCTGCCCTGGATTCCGCTTTCACCGGGGATGCCGCGCTTTTCCACCACGATCCCCTACACCGGCACATGTCTCCTCGAAGGCACCAACATTTCGGAAGGACGCGGCACGACCATGCCCTTTGAAATTCTCGGCGCGCCGTGGCTCGATGGCTACAATCTCGCCCGCGACCTGAACGCCCTCGATCTCCCCGGCGTCCGTTTTCGCCCCCACGTCTTTGTGCCGATGGGCGCAAAATTTCACAACGTCCGCTGCGGCGGCGTCCAAGTGCATGTGACCGACCGCAACATATTTCGCCCCGTCGCCATGGGTGTCCATCTCCTTGCGACACTGCGCGCACAAAATCCCGAACGCTTTGAGTTTCTCTCGACCTCGTGGGAGGGCGCACCGCCTCACCTCGATTTGCTCATGGGCACACCCCTCGTCCGTCAGGGCATCCTGGACCGCGTCCCGCCCGCCGAAATCGTCTCTGCGTGGCACGGCACCACCCAAACATTTCAAACCGCGCGCGTCCCCGACTTGGTCTATCATTAACCCGTCCTTTCAACGGCAAATGACGCCGTCCTTGGTGGGCGAAACGAAAATTTCCCCTTGACAAATCACGCGCGCGCGATTATATTGCTGGTATAGACCATTTGTCTAGTCCTCTTGTCTTGACCCACTCTTGCCGATTTTTCCGTCCGTTTCTAACCAACTTTCGCCCCTATGGCTCCCATCGTTTCCGCCGGACCCGCGCCCCGCGCCCCGCTCAACTCGCCGATTGGTATAGACCAATTGTCCATGCGCGTCAATCGCCGCGCCGACACGCCCATTTTCAAGCAAATCGCCGAACAACTGCGCGAGCAGATTCAAAACGGCACGCTGCGTTTTGGCGACGTCATTCCCGGCGAACGCGAACTGTCCGACGCGCTCGCCGTCAGCCGCATGACCCTCCGCGCCGCCATTGACGAACTCGTGGATGAGGGGCTTCTTTTGCGCCAGCGCGGGCGCGGCACCGTGGTCTCCCACGTCCGCATCAACAAACAGGCGCAGGTGATCGGTTTCATGTCCTTTAGTGAAGAAATGCGCTCTCGCGGGCTGGAACCTTCTTCACGCATCCTGTCTTTCAAGAGTGAAGTTGCCGACGCAGCCGTCGCGGCGCAGCTCGACCTGCCGCTCGGCGCGCAGGTCATTCTGCTCAAGCGTGTGCGTCTCGCAAACCTCGAACCGATGGCGCTCGAACGCTGTTATGTGCCCTACGAGCGCTTTAGCGGGCTTTTGAAATTTGATTTGTCCAGACGCTCGCTCTATGACGTGCTCGAACAAGAGTTTGATACGCGCCCGACCATGTGCCAGGAAACCGTCGAAGCCATCGCGCTCGACGCGCGCGAGGCGCGCGATTTACAGGTCAAGCGCGGCGACCCCGCCCTGTTGGTCACGCGCGTCACTCGCGACGCGCGCGGCTCGCTCATCGAAGCCGAACAAACCCTGTATCGCTCCGACCGCTATCGCATGGTCTTTTTGAGACAAAGATGATTGTCCTCGGCATGATGTCCGGCACCTCCACCGACGGCATTGACGCGGTGGTCGTGAAATTTGAAAATGCAAAATCGCCGAACGGCGCGCCGTCATTTGAAATTCTCAAGCACGTGAGTTTGCCGTTTGCGCCCGCCCTACGCGAGGAAATTCTGGCATGTGTCCGCTCCGACACCGGCGCCGTTGACCGCATCTGCGCCTTGAACTTTGATTTGGGCGAAACATATGCAAATGCGGCATTGCACGCCGTCCGACAGACAGGTCTCGAACCTTTCCAAATTGATTTGATCGGCAATCATGGGCAAACCGTGTGGCACATCCCGCGCCACTCCACCCTGCAAATCGGCTCGCCTGCCGTGATTGCCGAACGCACGGGCATCACCACCATCAGCAATTTTCGTTCGCGCGACATTGCGGCGGGTGGGCACGGCGCGCCGATGGTCGCATTCGTGGACCAGCTCTTGTTCGGCGACGAAATTCTGAATCGCGGTCTGCAAAACATCGGCGGCATTGCCAATGTTACTTTTCTGCCCGCAGGACATCCCGAACGGTCCTTTGCCTTTGACAGCGGACCGGGCAACGTTTTGATTGACGACGCCGTGCGCCGCGCGACGGGCGGCGCAATGGAATTCGACGCCGATGGCAAAATCGCCGCTCGCGGCGCGGTGAACGAATCTCTCTTGAACGAATGGATGGCGCATCCCTTTTTGCGCGAGCAGCCACCCAAAACCACGGGCCGCGAAACCTTTGGCACACCGTTCGGGGCAGAGGTTTGGACAAGCGCGATGACGCAAGGAGTTTCGTCGGATGATTTGATCGCTTCGCTGACCATGTTCACGGCAAAATCCATCGCGGCATCGTATCGCGATTTTCTGCCCGTCATGCCCGATGAAATCATTGCCTCGGGCGGCGGCGCAAAAAATCCAACGCTGTTGAGCATGCTGCAAATGGAATGTGGGAGCTCGACACGCGTGCGCCGAATTGACGAGTTTGGCATTCCCGCCGACGCCAAAGAGGCGCTGGCGTTTGCGATTCTCGCCTACGAGACCTGGCACGGTCGCCCATCCAACCTGCCCGCGGCAACCGGCGCGCGTCATCCGGTGATTCAGGGTGACATCACGCCGGGACGGAATGCGCAATTTTCGTTCCGCGCCCGGTAGGACAATTTGCCAATTTCAGTCGGACAAATTTACGAATTTGTCCCACCCCAAACCAAAAGGAGGATTGCGCCACAGACACCCAATTGAATACCCAATCAACCGACAAACAGACCAATTTCTCTGGAGGAGAAGAATAATAATGAACGCCAAAAAGTTTCTTGCAACGGGCGCAATTCTGCTCACACTCGCCATTGTGGTGATGGCTTGTGCTGCTCCCGCCGCCCCGCCCCCTGCCGCGGCTCAACCGACCGCCGCCGCCGCACAGCCGACCGCCGCCGCCGCTCAACCCACGGCTGCCGACGAAGCAACCGCCGTTCCGACCCCCATGCCGACCGTCGAACGCACTGCCAAGGGCGGTGACATTCGCGTCAGCAAGAGCGGTTACCAGGGTCCCTTGAACTTGTGGGTCCTGGGTTATACTCCCGGCAATCCCTTTGCCAACCCGTTTGACAATGCCGTCGAACAATTCGAAAAAGACAATCCCGGCATTGACGTCGAAATCACCGGCTATCCGCCGAACGACGAGGGCTTTACCAAATTGTCCACCGCGCTCCAAAGCGGTCAGGGCATTGATCTGCTCCGCATGCCGTCCGACCGTCTGCCCGGCTTTGTCGCCGAAGGGCTGATCGAATCCATGACCCCATATCTCACCGACGCCGACAAAGCCGACATCCTGCCGAACGTGCTGGATGTGACCAAAGTCGGCGGTGACGATAATGCCTATGCGTGGCCCCTCTGGGTCGTGCCGATGGGCATGTATCTGAACAAAGATGTGTTCGCCGAAGCCGGTGTCGCCATGCCTCCCAAGGACTGGACCTGGGACCAATTCGTGGAAGCGGCAAAAGCCACCACCTTCAAGCGCGCCAACGGCGAGCAGGTCTATGGTTGGAGTGGTTTTGTGGATCCCGGCGTCATCAATACGTGGGCGCTCTGGATGAATCAGGACCCGAGCGTGCGCCCGATCCGCCCGGACGGCACCTATGGCTTTAATTCTCCCGAAGCAATCGCCGGGCTCCAGCGCTTTGCCGATCTCGCGCTCGTGCACAAAGTCACCCCCCCCGATTTCGGTTCCATGAAAGATGCCGACGTCAAGGGCGGTTTCACCAACAAACAACTCGCCATGATCATAGATGCCACCGGTCCGTCCGCCGGGTTCAAGCGCGATGGCGTCAACTTTGAAATCTATCCCATTCCGACGTTCAACGGCAATAAACTCACCGTTGGCGCGGTGGGTTTGATCGGCGTCGCCAAACAGACGGATGATGTCAAACGCCAGGCCGCCATGGACCTCGGTCGCTATCTGACCAGTTCCGAAGTCCAGGAAGATGTGCCGCCCGGCAGCAACGTGCCCACGGGTTTCTATCTCGCCCCCGGCGCGCGCAAGTCCGTCAAAATCGTCGCGCCGCTCGATGCGTTCATCCCGATGCTCCCCGACATGTGGATTACCCCGCTGGTCGTGGACTGGGCAAAATTCACCCGCCTGTTCCACCCCGAATACCAAAATATCCTGTTTGGTAAAGAGAAACCTGCGGATGCCATGAGCAAGATCGAAACCGAAGCCAAGGGTTACCTCGGCATCAAATAAATGCGATAATGTAGGCGCAAGGGAAACAAAAAACCGTTTCCCTTGCGCCCGTAAGGAACGCTCGCCGCAGCGTTCCCGTCCCATACCAAAACGATACAGCGTTCGTCCCTCACACAAACGCAAACCATGACCTCTGTTCAAACCTTTATCAAAAAATACGGCTGGGCGTATCTCTTTATCCTCCCCAGTCTCATCACCTTTGCGCTCTTTACCCTTTTTCCCGTCATCTGGTCTCTGATTATTTCGTTCCAAGATTATTCCATCGTGCGCGGCGGCACATGGGTCACGCCGTTCTATGAAAATTATCGAATCTCGTTCACCATGCTGAATGGCATCTTTGTCACCGCCATTCGCAACACCGTTTTCTATACCATCTTTACCGTCACCGCGAATATCTTGTTTGGCTTGATTCTCGCTTCGCTCATTCAACCGCTCGGCAACCGCATGCGCACGTTTTTCCGCGCGGCATATTACCTGCCTGCCGTCACCAGCGCGTTGATCATCGGTCTCACCTGGGCATACATCTATAACGCGCAGTGGGGCTTTGCCACCTATCTCACCCGCGCGCTCGGACTGCCGCCCATTCGCTTTCTTTCCGACCCCGACATTGCGCTTCCCGCCATCACCCTCTCTGCCGTGCTCACCCTGCCCGCCACCGCCGTTGTCCTCTACAGCGCGGCGATGGGCAGCATCCCCAGAGAATACTATGAAGCGGCGGAACTCGACGGCGCAAATCCGATTCAACGCTGGTGGCATGTCACCGTGCCTTTGCTAAAATCCACCACGCTCTATCTCGTAGTGCTTTACACCATCGCCAGTTTCGAAGTTTTCGAGCGCATCTATATTATGGTGCCCAGCGGCGTCGGCAATTCGACCCAAACCATCGTCACCCAGATTTACGCCAACGGGTTCAAGGAATTTGAATTTGGCGTCGCTTCCGCGCAGGCATTCGTCCTTTTTGCCATCATCGCCGTCCTTGCCATCTTTCAATTCCGCGTCTTTCGTTCCGATGTGGAATATTAAAAGCCCTCGCCTTTCTAGACACTATCTACTCTCTACTGACCACTCTCTACTGACGACTGACTACTGTCTACTCTCTACTGTCTTTCGGAGCGCCAATGGCAAGTAAAGCAAACGATTCAAGCGTTTTCCCAAAATCAGAGGTCATCGCGGCCGCGCCCCGCCGCGCTGCGATCAACGTCTGGGCGATTTTCGCCTGGGTGGTCTTGATCATCACCACCATCATCGCCCTCTTTCCCATGTATTGGCTCTTTGCCAACGCCTTTACACCCATCCTGGCGACCCCGCCGCTCTCGCCCATTCTGATTCCCGCGTTCCGTCTCGACAATTTCGAGCGCCTCCTCGCCAACAACAAGTTTTACATCAATTGGATGATCAACAGTCTCGTCGTCGCGTTCGCCATCACCGCGTTTCACGTCGTCTTTGACACGCTGGCGGGCTATGCCTTTGCCAAAAAGCGCTTTCCCGGTCGCAATCTTTTTTTCATCCTCATCCTCTCGACCTTGATGATTCCGATTCACGTCACGTTTATCCCCCTCTATCTCATCAATCGTTCGCTCGGGCTGATTGATTCGCTCTGGGCGCTCATCCTCCCCGGCACCGCGTGGGTCTTTGGCATCTTTCTCATGCGCCAGTATATCCAAACGCTTCCCTCCGAACTCATTGACGCGGCGCGAATTGACGGCGCGAGTGAAATCGGCGTCTTTCGGCACGTCATTTTTCCCCTCTCCATGCCCGCCATCGCCGCGCTCGCCATCTTTACCTTTGTCCGCAGTTGGAACGATTTTTTGTGGCCCGTCATTGCGCTCAACAAACCGCAAAACTATACCCTCACCGTCGGCGTCGCAAACTTGCAGGGCGAATTCATGACCGATTGGGGCATCATCTTTTCGGGCGCCGCCCTCGCCGCCCTCCCCATGATTGTCTTTTTCCTGCTGTTCCAAAAATACTTTCTCGAAGGCGTCCGCATGGGCGCGCTCAAGGGCTAGTCTCCAATCTCTATGTCTTTACTTAAAACCGCCGTCATCGGCGCCGGACTCCTCGGCACGCGCCACGCGCGTGTCTGGCACGAAATGGCAGACGCCGAACTCGTCGCCGTCTGCGACCTGAACGCCGCACGCGCCAATCAGGTCGCGGACCAATTCGGCGCGCAAGCATTCGCCGATTACCGCGCCATGTTCGACGAGGTGGGGCTTGATGCGGTCTCTGTGGCGACACCCGACCACCTGCATCGCGAACCCGTCCTCGCCGCACTCGCCGCCAAGCTCCACGTCCTCCAGGAAAAGCCGCTCGCGACCAACGCCGCCGACTCGCGCGCCATTGCGGATGCCGTCGCCAAATCCGGCCGCGTCGTCATGGTCAACTATAGCCAGCGCTTTGTGAGCGATCACATCTGGCTCCACGACGCGATCGCGCGCGGCGAAATCGGCGCGCCGCGCATGGTTCTCTCCATCAAGCACGACAACATCTCGGTGCCGACGGGCATGATTCGCAGTTGGTCGCAGGGCACCTCCCCGATCTATTTCATGACCAGCCACGACCTCGACCTGGTCCACTGGTTTCTCAAGCGCGACCCTGTCAGCGTCATGGCGCAGGAAACGCGCGGCACGCTCGACGCGCTGGGCGTCCCCGTTCACGACGGCTTGAACGCGCTCATTCAGTTCGACAGCGCCGATTCTGGCGCAAATATCATCGCCAATTTCCACTCGTCGTGGATTCACCCCAACACCTACCCGCGTCTCGCCGACGGCTCGATGCAAATCATCGGCGCTCAAGGCGCGCTCACCTACAACAATCGCACCCGCACCGCCGAATTGTTCAACGAGCGGGGCGGACAAAAGGTCGAATTCACCGGCGCCCACACCGCCGACATTGTGGACGGCAGGGTCACGGGCGCATTTGTCACCGCGCTCCAATATTTTGTAAAATGCATCCGCGACGGCGCCGAACCCGACACCTCGCCCCGCCGCGTGCTCGCCACCGCGCTCGCCCAGGCGGCCGTGCTCGATTCGCTCCAAATGCGCGGACCGGTCAGCATCGCATTCTGATCCATGCCACATACTTTTACCCTCTCTCCGTGAGAGAGGGTTCGGGGGTGAGGTTCGTTTCGCACAAATTCACGCCGGTTCGCGGTGATCAAATGAATGACGAAAAAATTCAAGAGGGGATCTGGGACCCGTCAAGCCCAAAGCGCACCCGCCGTTGGAAATGGGTCTTGATCGCCTTTACCGCAATTATCCTCGTTTGCCTTCTGGGGCTTGGAGCCGCGCTTTTCACCGCCTGCACCTCCAACAAATACATCGCCGCGGCCGGTCTTCCCGACCCTGACCGCGGCTTTCAAACCGGCAGCATCTACGGGTATGATGTGTGGATTTGGGACTGTTATCACAACAAGCACATCACCGTCCATCGCACCTCTGCCGAAATGACCGCCGGCATGTACGAACGCCAAGAGACCGCCTGCGGTCAACTCACCCCCATTGAAATTCAACTCGCGGGCGACGAACCCAAACGCACCCGCGACCCCTCCGCCTTTTGGTGACCCACACCCCTATCCCCTCCGCATCTGCCAAAAATAAAAGTGGGGGGCGTTTCATGAAACGCCCCCCACATTCATTTTAACCGCTTGACGATATGCCACCCATATGGGCTGCTGCGCGGGTCATAATCCGCCACTCCGACCCCGCCCATGTCCAGCGGAAACCCCGCATTGCCAAACGCCGCCACCATCCCATCGCGCGAGTATTCTCCCTGCGCGGGCTTGACCCCGCGATTCGACATCCCATAAATCCCCGGGTGCGAATCATCGGTATATTTCTTGACCAGCGCATCAAAGTCCGCGCCGCCCTGTGCTTGCGCCAAAATCTCATACGCCAGCGTTTTCGCTTCGTCCTTGCTCCGCGTAATCGGCTTGCCGGGCACGCTCCCCTGAAAGCCAATCAAAATATGCTGCACCTGTACATGTTCCGGTTCTGGATTTGCCATGAGACTCCTGTAGAATTTTTATTTGGTGAATGATACTCGATTTTTGGCGTTCTGCGCGCGGTTGTGCATACCGGTCAGCCGGCTTGCCCGCAAACGCCGCACAACAGACCGCAAACCGGACCTGTTTTGTCACAACGCTGTTACCGCTCCGCGGCACAAAATAGTGGTAAAATGTGATGTGAGGTGACCCAAAGAGACAAAGGATATTGGGTGACATTACCTTTACCGCGTACTATTTTCCGGGCTGTAATTTAGTTGCCTGTCCCACCAAGATCTATTTCCTGACTCTATATCGGCTGATCTTCCCCTTATCGTAGGCCGTCTGACTCGTTCCACACAAATATCGCAATTCTGACCCAAATTGGGCGGTATCCCGGAAATTGTGTGAATTTGTAGGGGCGGGGTTGTCCCGCCCGAATTTACACAATTTTCGCCAAACCACCCCCAAATTGTGCCTTGGCAAAAGGGTCAAGTTTTCTTTTACGTCCGTTAGCGCCAGAGGATTCGCAAGGAGGAAAATCCAATGACGAACCGTCGGAGCGGTCAAAAAACTCGCCTGACCACCGGCTTGGCGGTAGGTCTTGGGCAAGCTGTCATCGTCCTGGCGCTATTATTGCTTTTCCCCGCTCAGCCCGTCCATGCTGATACAAATGTCTGTGGTTCGGTCAATGGCGTCTGGACGTTGGCGGCGAGTCCCTATATCGTCACCTGCACCGTCAAAGTGTTGAGCGGACAATCCCTCACCATCCAATCCGGTGTCACGGTCAAGTTCAACGCAGGCACATCGTTGACTGTGGAAGGCACACTCGTTGCGCAAAACTGTACCTTTACTTCGAGCAAGGCCATTCCGGGTCGAAACAATTGGGGACAAATCTATTTTGCTTCCTCCAGTGTTGATGCGGTCTTGGACGCCAATGGCAATTACCTCAGTGGCAGCGCCATTCAAAATTGCGTGGTTGAATGGGGCGGGTTAAACGTCAATGGAGCAATCGAGACCAACGTAGCTTCGCCATTTCTTGCCGGTAACACGGTCCGCAATAATGGTTCTAACGGAATTAACGCTTTGGGCAGGTCTACGAGTCAACCGATCTCGATCAAGTCAAACAGCATTAGTGGAAACATCAGCGATGGCGAAGGCACGGTTTGGGATGGTGGTGGTATCTATGTGTATGCGGGTAAGGTTATCAGCAACACTGTCCAAGGAAATAAACCTTACGTTGGTGATGGCGGGGGGATTTATGCTAAATCAAGCACAGTGACAGGCAACAACGTTATCGGAAATAGCAACTTTATCAATTCTGAGGGTGCGGGCATCTATGCTCTCGGTAGCGCTGTAAGCCATAACACGGTCAGCGGCAATAACGCTGGCGACAATGGCGGAGGCATCTACGCCTCTGCGGGCACTGTCGCAGATAATATTGTAACCGGGAACGTGGCATCTTGGGGTGGCGGCATTTATGTCACCGGCTTGGCAACTGTGATAGGCAATACAGTCAGTGGCAATTCTGCCATCAGCCAGGGAGGCGGGATCTATGCCGATGGTGGAATCGTGTCCGGTAATAACGTCAGCGGCAACGCAGCCAATCTATATTATGGCGGTGGAATCTATGCGCAATACGCCACAGTGACGTCAAACACAATCACAAACAACAGCGCTCCGGACGGCGGTGCGATCTACGGCTATCAAGCCACTATCACCTCCAATACTGTGATGACAAACACCACTACGCAGAACGGCACCATTTATATGGACGAGGGCTCGGCGACTCTAAACAATATTACTGGCAATCAAGTCGGAAATTACGGTGGAGGTCTATTTGGGGATAACGCCAACCTTACCAGCAACACGGTAAAGTCGAACTCTGCCGACTCGGGCGGTGGGATCTATGCAATCAACAACACTACGATAAACGGTAATTCAGTCATGAGCAATACCGTCCAGGCAGAGGGCGGGGGCATCTACGCCAATGGCAGCAACGTGATCAACAACACAATTCAATACAACAGCATCACCGCTTTTGGCTCGGGGTCCGGTCTCTATGTGTCAGGTAATCAGAGCGTCAATAACAACAGTGTGATTGAAAATGTCTCGACGGGGGGCACTGCGGGCGGAATCTCAATTCACGGACAACCGCATGTCCAGTACAACAATCTCTATGGCAACCAACCCTACGATGCAGAAGTCATCTCCGCCGATAATGTGTGCGGCACACGAAACTATTGGGGCACAACATCGGGTAACACAATCTCGGGACATATCTATGATGGAAATGACGCGCCCAATCGTGGCATACTGCTTTACAATCCGTTCCTGAATCAATCAGCCCTGCCCGGCGGGGGACCTGTGGCGCTTCTGCCTTGTGATTTTGAAAAGAATAGCCCCCCGACCGGGGCAACGCAACTCCCCACCAACCCAACGCTCAGTTGGGGGACCAGTCTACACGCCGCAAGTTATGAATACTGCTATGACACGACCAACAACAGTGTATGTGATGCCGCGTGGACGGATGCCGGAAACAACACCACAGCGATTCTTGGAGGACTCGCGGTAAACACAACCTATTATTGGCAAGTCCGGGCGCGAAATGCCGCAGGCACGACGCCGGCGGATGCCGTTGGACCGCTCTTTGCCGGAACGTGGTGGAGTTTCACGACGCTATCGTCGGATCTGCTGTCGAACCCCGGTTTCGAACTTGACGCCAATAGTAATGGCATCCCTGACAATTGGGGCAAGAATGCCAAGTTCAAGCGAACAAACAAACCGCATCGTGGGGGCCAGTATGCAGGAAACCTGAGCGCAACCGATGACAAGAATGCCAAGGGCGCCCAAAAAATTCCCAACCTTTCCGCAGGGCTGACCTATGGCGCTTCGTGCTGGGTGAAAATACCAAAGACGCTCGACACGTTTACCTTCAAGGTCCAGGTCATTTGGTTGGATTCGCTCAAAAAGAAAATCCGGACGGACGACATCGGACCGACCTTTACCGGCAAACAAAAGAAATGGGCTCAAGCGGCACAGGATATAGTAGCCCCGCCGGGAACCGCCTCAGCCAAGTTTGTGCTCGCGGCAACGAGTCTGAACGCAACCATTCTTGTAGACGACTGTTCTTTTGCTCAACGCTGAAGGAAAAAGTTGACACAACCGAAATAGACCGACTCGAGAGCCAATGCCACTGGAATGCCATTGGCTCTTTGCTCAAGAACCCCCGCAAGGGTCGAGTCCTCGTAATGACCAAGGACAAGTCTCATTTCAAGGTCTTGAGATGCACCCAACGAGTCGAGAATGAAAGAATCCGTGTGTCGTTAGAGCCATAGTCGGCAGGACGGAAATTCCCAGCTTCAAGAGTCAGCTTGACCTCTTGAAACCCCGGTTCCAAATTCAAGGGAATTTTGACGAGTTCTCGCGACTGAATGGGGATAACTAAAGTTTGGTCATTACTCTCGACCCTCAGTATGCCTTGATCGCTCATCCCATTTTTACTCTTTGGATCGTACATCAAATTCGGTTTGATTTCCAAAACCGCAGGCTGCCGCGTAGGAGAGCTGATTCGAAGGGTCGCCGTCGAGTGCGCCCAACGAAATCCATATTCCCGCCAATACCAGTTTTCTCCCAATTGCAAAGACAAAGGCATCTCTGTATAGTTCGCTATCGGTCTAATTGCATAGACCTCTGTCAACGCGTCATTCACAATCGGCGCGCGTTCACCAAAAACGCGGCTAATAAATTCTTTTGCATATGCATACTCAATCATGTTATTGGCTTGTTTATGAGCCTTCTTGGCACTCTGCCGCAAACCAAATCGTTTATGTAACACAACATACCGATACCCCGCGCGTGCGAGGTCATATTCGGCTGTATTGAAACAGTCGGTTGCGGAATTGTTTACAAGAACATCTACCTGCTTTGGTTCTCTAGCTGGGATCCAACAGGAAAAAACAGGATGGACGGAAAAAGTCCGAGAAAGATATCCGGACGCAATTCCTTTTTGGTGCGTCATTTGATAGATTTGGTAAAAGGAAGAATGATCAATAAAGCCTCGCGATGGTGCGGCTGCCAAAGGGAGGTCAAAGACACCATACACGTCTGTATCCGCACGAATTTGTTTGTAGAAATTCGGAACAGGAAGAAGCTTTTCTATCGGCCACGGTTTGGGCCAAGCCTCCACCAGCACCAAAACTATTGCAACAATTGGGATCACGTAACGAAATTTCGGGACGCGGGTGGTCAACCAGACCAGACCGATCGCGGCACCGACTCCCAAAGCAGTATATCCGAGGAGCATGAATCTGCCAGGCGTGCGCATGAAACCAAGCCCGGGTACAGCACTAACCCAATCATACGGCAGGGTAATAGGCAGATTCGGCAAAGGTAATAGACTTTATCGGAAATAACTTTTGGCGTTACAATTTTCGGAGTCGTCGCTTGCGCTGACGCACGCGCAGATTATGCAAACTACACGCCAATTCCATTGCTACATCCGAAAAGTTAGGCTTGGTGTT